>JABDCB010000033.1 GCA_013288325.1 Bacteroidota bacterium | reverse complement strand
TGGAACAAGTGCACAGGCTGCAACGGATTTAAATACTGCCTACAATCAGCTGAATGGAACCGCAGCAACACTGTTTCCTGCCAACTTACTTGGTAATGGACAGGTGCTTGATGCCGGTGTATATTCTATTTCAAGCGCTACTACATTAAACGGGGGTCTTACGCTGGATGCGCAGGGAATTCCGAGTGCAGTATTTGTTATAGAAATACAAGGATCATTTTCTACCAACGCCTCGTCCAAGGTATATCTGAAAAACGGAGCATTGGCTTGTAATGTGTATTGGAAAATAGAGGGTCTTGTTAGCATGGCTTCCGGATCAACCATGAGAGGAACCATCATTGCAAACAACGGCGCCATCAATATCGGAACAGGCGATACTCTGGAAGGAAGAGCCCTTACAACAGACGGAGCCATTACGGTGGACGGAGTGCTGGCTTATACACCTATCGGTTGCGGAAGCCCTGTACTTACGGGTCCATCGGCACCTGCAATGGGAGCAGCAGCTTGTTATGGAATATTTTCCGGTAGCGGAGCGGTAACGAATACAGGAGTAACACATGTAGTAGGTGATGTTGGCAGCAACAGCGGTTCTACCACCGGTTACAATGCTTTAATGGTAACAGGTACCATACATTCTATTCCCGATGGCTCTACTGCTCAGTGTGCAGCCGATTTGTTGACTGCTTATAATTATGTAAATACTCTGGCTCCGGATATTGAATTGCTTTATCCTGCCCAGTTTGGAAATAACCTGGTGCTTACACCGCATACTTATTTAATGGCTGGTGCAGCAACGCTTACGGATACTGTTTTTCTGAATGGTCAGGGGGTGTCAAATGCAGTTTTTGTGATCCAGATCAATGGAGCGCTTTCTACCAGTACGTATTCGAAAGTGAAACTGATCAATGGTACCAAGGCTGAGAATGTATACTGGAAAGTAGAAGTTGCTGTAACCATAAACAATTACTCACTTTTCTGTGGAACCATTATCTGTCATAATGGTGCTTTAGGTGCCATTAATACCGGTGTTACCCTCAACGGACAAGCGCTTACTACCAGCGGAGCTTTAAGCACCGATGCTATTACAGCTACTGCTCAGGTAATACCAGGTAACTGTGCCACTGTAGGGATAGAAACATTACCATCCATTGAAAAAGAAATGGTAAGCATATTCCCTAACCCATTCGGAGCATCGGCCGCCATTGTACTGAGTGGAACTTTGCCTGCTGAAGGAACTATTTTCAAAATGTATAATGTACTGGGAGAACAGGTAATGAATACATTGCTGATTAACCAGACAACTACTTTAAACACAGATCAACTGCCTTCCGGAATCTATTTTTATGAGATGATCCGCAATAATAAAACAATTCAAACCGGTAAGCTCGTTTCACAACAGTAAGCCTCTTTGTTTCTTAAACCCTCTTCCGGAGCATCATCCGAAAGGGGGTTTTTGTTTGCAATAAATAGGAGCTCTCAATCTATGATTGATGTAACTCTTTGGAGATCTTCTGTAACGTAAAGGCATGGCAAAGCGTGCATCTTTGCTCCATCAAACCCAATAATCATAAATCCTATACTAATGAAAAAGATAATATTTAAAACGGGTGCCACACTTTTTATAGTCGCAGTCATCATAACAAGTTGTGCATCACCTGCAGAAAAAGTGGAGAACGCACAGAACGGTGTTACACAGGCCAACAACGCCTTAGATAAAGCCAATCAGGCTTATCTGGCTGATATAGAAACCAGCAAAAGGGAAGCCGATGCACGGGCTGCTGCAAATGACAGCAGTATTGCGCGTTTCAGAGCGAGAATAGCAACTGAGAAACAGGAAACAAAGGATGCATATGAGAAAAAGATTGCAGAACTCGACCAAAAAAACAGAGACATGAAAAAAGAGATGGATGATTATAAAGCTGATGGACAAGACAATTGGGATAAATTCAAATCAAAGTTCAGCGAGGAATCAAATGCCTTTGCAGAGTCAGTTAAAGATTTTATGAAAAAGAGAGGAATGTAATTGCAGAGTTTAATAACACTAACATTTAAAAAACCACCCATGAAAAAGATATTATTATCTATTGCCCTGATAGGCACTATTGTAATTCAAAGCAAAGGCCAGGAAAGCCTGGATATGCGCGAAGATTTTACATTCGGGTTTAAAGCCGGACTTAATCATTCCAATGTATACGATACACAAGGCGACGGATTTGTTGCCGGTCCTAAATGGGGTTATACAGCCGGAATATTTATGGCTATCCCCATCGGAAAGTTTCTGGGTTTTCAGCCGGAGGTATTGTATTCCCAGAGGGGATTCAAAGCCACGGGATCAATAGCCGGAGATGCTTATTCAATCACCCGTACTACCAGCTGGATAGATGTACCGCTGCTGATTCAGTTAAAGTTAACCTCCTTTCTTACCATTATGGCGGGACCTCAATATTCATATCTGGTTAAACAAACAGATGTGTATACCAGCGGTTCCACTACCACACAGCAGCAACAAACATTTGATAATGATAACCTCCGTAAAAACCTGTTGTGTTTTACAGGCGGCGCGGATATCAATATTCAACATTTTGTTATTGGCGGAAGAATCGGGTGGGATTTGCAAAACAACAACGGCGATGGATCTTCCAGCAACCCGCGTTATAAGAATGAGTGGACGCAGTTAACGGTTGGGTTCAGGTTTTAAATTTTTAATCGAAATGCCAACTCTTTTCACTGACTTAACCATGATGAACATGTCAACGGAAACAACCTGGTCTATAGACCAAACCCATAGCGAAATTGCCTTTAGTGTGAAGCATTTAATGATTACGCATGTAAAGGGCACGTTCGGCAAGTTTGATGCGGATATCATTACAGAAGGAAGTGATTTTACAACGGTAGTTATTGATCTGAGCATTGATGCAAATTCCATCACTACCGGTGATATCAAACGGGATGAGCATTTAAAAGGGGAGGATTTTTTCGATGTAAAGAAATTCAGACAGATCGGATTTAAATCGAGCAGGATCGGTAAGGAAGATGAAAATGGCTACAGAGATTTCTGGGGCGAGCTTACCATTAAAGATATCACAAAGGCTGTGAAGCTGAGTGCTATGTTTGGTGGTTTTGCGAAAGACTCCTCCGGAAAAGAGAAAGCTGGTTTTACGGTCAAAGGAACCATCAAACGAAGTGATTGGGGACTTAACTGGAATTCAGCTCTTGATGCCGGCGGATTTATATTGGGCGATGATGTCATGATTGCCTGTGAAATAGAATTGTTTGATAATTCGGTGATTAAAATCAGGAAGCCTCTGCTGGAGTCTTCAGTTCAGGAAGGCCTGTAGTGATGACGGTATGAAAATGAAATAATAAACAGAAACTTTTCCCAGGAAAAAAAAATATTAAAATGAAGTGTTCACCAGTTAAATAATAAATATGAAACATAAATTACTACTTGGCCTTGCAACCGCCATTACGCTAGTTGTCTCTCCTTTTTGCAGCTCCGCTCAAGCGCCTGTATTAGGGACGGCCGCTAATTTTGTTCTTTTTTCATCTGTCGGAGCCGTGAGCAATACGGGTATTTCGCAGTTAACCGGAAATGTGGGTACCAACAGTGGTTCCAGCACTGCCTTCGGAAATGTAAACGGTGTGATGCACGATAATGACGCGGCCAGCGCACAATGCGCCACCGATTTGCACGTAGCTTATCTTCAATTGAATGGAACGGTTCCTACTTTTTTCCCGGCACCATTGCTTGGAAACGGGCAGACTCTGAATGCCGGAGTATATTCCATTGCAACACCCACTGTCTTGAATCTGGGTCTTACCCTGGATGGGCAAGGCAATCCCAATGCAGTCTTTATTTTTCAGATACAGGGAGCTTTCTCCACCAATGCTTCAGCCAAAGTGCACCTCATAAACGGTGCATTGGCCTGTAATGTATTCTGGAAAGTAGAAGGCCTTGTGAGCATGGCTGCAGGCACCACGATGCGGGGAACCATCATCGCCAATAATTCGGCTATCACCATGGGTACCGATGATACGCTGGAAGGCAGAGCCCTTTCAACTGCAGGAGCTGTTACGATCGACAATCTGATGGCTTATACACCCATCGGTTGCGGCAGCACGGTATTAACCGGCCCGCTCGCTCCCAATCTTGCTTCTGCAGGTTGTTATGGCGTATTTACCGCTATCGGTCCTGTTACCAATACAGCCACTTCTTATGTCTCAGGTGATGTAGGTTCCAACAACGGACTTACTACCGGCTTTAATCCTTTATTTGTTACAGGCACTATCCATGCTACTCCCGATGGATCAACCGCAGCCTGTTCAACAGATTTGATAGCCGCCTATAATTATCTGAATACACTCCCTTACGATATTCAATTATTGTACCCGGTTCAGTTCGGTAACGGACTCGTCCTTACACCACACGTCTATATGATGAATTCGGCGGTAACTTTTACTGACACCCTTTTTCTGAATGCAGAAGGAGATGCCAATGCAGTATTCGTGTTCCAGGTAAACGGAGCATTCTCTACCAGCACTTATTCAAGGGTTAAATTAATTAACGGTACCCAGGCTAAAAATGTATTCTGGAAAGTGGAAGGTGCTGTAAGTATAAACAGTCTTTCTCTCTTTTGTGGAACCATGATCTCCAATAACGGTGCCATCAATATTACCATCGGTGATACAATTGAAGGCCGTCTGTTAAGCACCAACGGTGCTATCAATACAACAGCCTTTGTTCTTAAAATGCCCGCCGGTTGCCCTAATGCTCCGAACATCACTGCACAGCCAAACAACCAATTGGTTTGTTCCGGTTCTTCGGCCAGTTTTACAGTAACAACTGTTGGATCCAGCCTTACTTATCAGTGGAGAAACGGCAACGTGAACCTGGTTAACGGAGGAAATATTTCCGGTGTAACTACGCCCACACTCACCATTAACCCGGCTACTATTTCGGACACATCTTCTTTTTACAATGTAATAGTATCGGGTGCTTATGCACCCATCGATACCTCTGCTTTTGTTTATTTAAAAGTAGCTTCACCCACAACCATGACGATCCCTCCCGTTAACGAATCTACCTGTAGCGGAGGCATTGCAACATTCACCGTAGGTGCAACAGGAGGAGCGCTTACCTATCAATGGAGAATAGGAGCGGTTAACATGATCAACGGAGGAAATATCTCCGGTGTTTCTACATCAACCCTCACCATCAATCCTGCTACACTTGCCGATGCATCCGCCAATTATAATGTGGTCATAACCGGTGCTTGTGCACCTGTAGTTACATCACCGGATGTTTCCCTTACTATTAACTCAGCTACCTCAGTTAATCCGGTTGCTGATCAAACGGTTTGTAATAACACCGGTACAGCCGCTGTCATATTCAGCGGAGGAGTTGCGGGTACAGTTTACAGTTGGTCGAATAATACCCCATCCATTGGTCTCGGAGCCAGCGGAACAGGTAATATCGCTTCTTTCACAGCTCTTAACGCAGGAACAACCCCTGTAATAGCAACTATTACTGTAACCCCAACATCCGGCGGTTGCTCGGGAACGGCTATCACATTTACCATTACCGTTGAGCCATCTCCGGTGATGAATGTAACACCGAACCAGACAGTTTGTAATAATTCAACTACTGCTGCCGTAGTTTTCACCAGCAGTATGGCAGGTACAGTTTATAGCTGGACCAATAATACTCCCTCCATCGGTTTGTTAGGTATCGGCACCGGTAATATTGCCTCTTTCACCGCTTTAAACTCCGGTAACACGGCAGTAATAGCTACCGTAACAATAATCCCTACTGCGGGCGGTTGTAATGGAACCAGCACAAACTTTACAATCACAGTTGATCCTACACCGGTCATAAGTCCGGTTAGCGATCAGACAGTTTGTAATAACGCCTCAACCGCTGCTGTCGTATTTGTGAGCTCGGTTGCCGGAACTACCTACTCCTGGACCAATAATAATACTTCAGTAGGTCTTGGAAATAACGGCAATGGAAACATTCCTTCTTTTATTGCCACCGACCCAGGCACAAATGCAATAGTGGCAACAATACTTGTTAGCCCATTGGCAGGTGCATGCGGTGGAGCAAATACCAGCTTTACCATTACCGTTAACCCTACACCAATAGCTATTGCAGGAAGCAACAGCCCGGTATGTATTGGCAGCGCAATTGATCTGACAGCACAAACAGTTGCAGGAGCAACCTATAGCTGGACAGGACCGGCAACCTATACATCGGTGCAGCAAAATCCGGTTATCAGTCCATCAGCACTCGTGAATGCAGGTACCTATACACTTACTGTTACGGATAATGGATGTAATTCATTACCCGCTACCGTTAATGTGGTGGTAAATGTATGTGTGGTAACAGATTTGAGTATTATAAAAACGGTTGACAATGCCAACCCGATTGTATCCCACAATGTGGTTTTCACAATTACAGCAACAAACAACGGACCGAATAACGCAACAGGTGTAGCAGTAAATGATATCCTGCAAAGCGGTTATTCCTATGTTTCTTATACCGCAACAAGCGGAACGTTTGATCCGGCTACGGGTGTATGGACTATCGGAAACATGAATAATGGTGTATCCGATGTGCTGAAAATTACAGCAACCGTGGTAGCCGGAGGGAACTATACCAATACGGCCATTATCTATGGTACTGAAACAGATAATAATATGGCCAATAACGTTTCTTCTATCGTGACTTATCCAACCGATTTCTTTATTCCTGATGGATTTTCACCGAATGGTGATGGGATCAACGATCTGTTTGTAATCAGAGGAATTGATATGTATCCGAATAATGCGTTTACCGTGTTTAATCGTTGGGGTGATCAGGTGTTCGCCGCGAGTCCTTACACCAATACATGGGATGGGAAATCCCAGGCGGGTATGAGTATAGGAGGCAGTGATTTGCCGGTTGGAACCTATTTCTACATCCTTAATCTGGGAGATGGCTCCACCGTTCTGAAAGGAACCATCTATCTGAACAAATAGCACTGATAATTAATCACGAAATAAAATAAAAAGAAATGAAAGCACTTAAAAAAATAGCGATACTCTCAGTTGTCTCCATGGCGGGCCTGACGATGAGCGCACAGCAGGAACCGATGTTTACACATTATATGGACAATACCTTGCTGGTCAATCCTGCTTATGCAGGTAGCAGGGATGCGCTGACAGTTAATGCGCTGCAGCGCATGCAGTGGGTTGATTTTAAAGGAGCCCCCGTTACACAAACAATTACGGTTCACGCTCCATTGAGAGACGAACATTTAGGTCTCGGTCTTTCTGTGGTGAACGATAAAATCGGTCCCAGTAATAACACCAGTGTATTTGTTGATTTTGCTTATATCATGAAGCTAAGTCCCAAATCAAAACTTGCATTGGGTGTTAACGGAGGAATCAATGTGTTTCAGGCCAGCCTGAGCTCGTTGCAGCTGGAGCAGCAAGCTGACCCCGTGTTTCAGAATAATATCAGTAACCAGACTACGCCTAATTTCGGTTTCGGAGCGTATTACTACCGCGAACGTTTTTACGCCGGTATCTCGGTTCCGAACCTGATGCAGAACAATTATTCTGTTGTTAACGAACCGGATGGTACTACCCAAATGGGATCAGAGCAACGTCATTACTATTTAATAGCCGGAACGGTTATTAAAATGACGGATAACCTGGATTTTAAACCAACCACACTGGTTAAAGTAACAGCGGCAGCACCGGCACAGCTGGATCTGACAGCTTCCTTTATCATCATGAAAAGACTGATGGTAGGGGTGATGTACCGTAGCGGCGACGCATTAGGTGCTTTGGTAGGAGTAAATGTTACCGAGCAGCTTCACATCGGTTATTCTTACGACTGGTCCTATGGCCTGGCTACTTCCAAATACAATCAGGGCAGTCATGAAATTGAACTGCGTTATGATTTTATCTTTTACAACAAAAAACAGATCCACTCCCCACGCTATTTCTAAACGATACTAAAATATACCTACATGAAAAAGTTAGTCATACCCATTATTGCACTTCTCTGGATGAGCGCCAGCGCTTTTACACAGGATAAGTCGCACAAAGAGCTGAAAGGCGATAAATATTTTACCAACTATTCTTTTGATAAGGCAATCGTTGAATATAAACATTCCAGAAACCTGACTCTGGACGGACAGCGTAAGCTGGCCAAGAGTTATCACAACCTGGATCAGAATATTCAGGCAGAAGTGGTGTATTCCAAACTCACGGCTGCTCCGGAAGGGGTTACGGCAGAGGATGATTACAACTATGCCATGGTCCTGAAATCAAACGGCAAATACGATCAGGCCAATATCTGGCTGGATAAATTCCGGGCGCTTAGACCCGATGATCTGAGAGCTAAAAGTTATACGAATAACAGCATCCAGCTCAGTAATCTGCAAACCGATCAGGGTGTTTACAGCATTCTGCATCTGGATGTGAATTCCAATGCCGAAGATTTCGGCCCTGCTTATTACAAAGACAAAATTGTATTTGCAAGCACCCGCGAGCGTCCTCATTTTATTGAACGCAGATACAACTGGAACCGTAAGCCGTTTCTGGATATGTATGTGTCGGATATCGACAAAGGGCAATTGAAGAAACCACATAACTTCAGCACCAAGCTAAATGGCATTAGACACGACGGACCTGCCTCTTTTAACTCGGACGGAACCTATATGGCTTATACCCGTAATGATTATAATACCAAGAAGAGCGATAAGACCATGCAGCTTGATATTTATTTCAGCACATTTAAAGACGGGAAATGGTCAGATCCGGAACCTTTTCACATGAACAGCGCTACTTATTCAGTAGGTCAGCCTTGTTTATCAGCCGATGGAAACACCATGTATTTTACCAGCGATATGCCGGGT
Organism: Bacteroidota bacterium; assembly: GCA_013288325.1. Taxonomy (GTDB): domain Bacteria; phylum Bacteroidota; class Bacteroidia; order Palsa-965; family Palsa-965; genus Palsa-965. The sequence goes on along the minus strand of JABDCB010000033.1, from coordinate 23,420 downwards.
GGATATGGAGGCGCAGATCTGTACCGTGTAAAGAAGGACCCGAAAGGAGAATGGGGATTGGCTCAGAATCTGGGAAGCAAGATAAATACAGAAGGAGATGAGATGTTTCCTTATATAGAGACAAAAAACGGCGTGCTTTACTTCGCTTCCAACGGACGCTTTGGTATCGGTGGTATGGATATATTTCTGTGTGCCACCAACGGTGATGCTTTTGGTCCTGTTGTAAATGCAGGTTCGCCGATTAATACTCCGGCCGATGATTTCGGAGCTATTGTCAACGACCAGCTAAAGACAGGTTATTTCTCTTCCGACCGCGTAGGTGGAAGCGGAAGCGATGATATCTATTCTTTCGAGATCATGAAAGATCTGGGTATCGGTAAAAAGATCAGAGGCATTGCAAAAGATAAAAACGGAACTCCCCTGATGAATACGTTTGTATCACTGCTGGATGATAAAGGAGTGATGGTAGATACCGTTACTACCAAAGAAGGCGGGGCTTATACCTTCCTGGCTCCTTCGGACAAAACATTTAAACTGACCGGAACGAAAAAAGGATTTTCGGAAGGGGATACCACGGTGAATACCACCGGAGCTGCCTTTATTGTAAAAGGGAACGTGACTCTGCTGGCAGAAGAAACTCCCCTGGTAAAGGATAATGGAATGAAAGTGGGAGACGATTTGGGTAAACTGGTGAAGAACAAACGGGCAGAGCCTGTAGTAGCTTCAAAGCCTGTAAAAGGGAAATCAACACGCAATCCAAGCGGCGAGATAGCCTATTTCGATTTGGACAAATATAACATCCGTCCGGATGCAGAAATAGAGTTGGATAAGATCGTTAAGATTATGAATGATAATCCTGAAATGCTGGTGGAACTGGGTTCCTATACGGATTGCCGTGCCGGAGCTGAGTATAACCAGGTATTGTCTGACAAACGGGCAAAAGCATCAGCCGATTATATCAAAGCAAGAATCACAAAACCCGAACGTATCTATGGAAAAGGTTATGGCAAAGCAAGACCAGTGAATGGTTGTGCTTGTGAAGGCCTGAATGATAATACATCTGACTGTTCAGAACGGGATCATCAGAAAAACAGACGTACTGAGTTTATCATTGTAAAAGAAATTGCTTCTGATCAGAAATGAGAATATGTCTTCTAGCGATCGCTCTGTGCTTATCAAGCATAGGCGGTCTCCAGGCACAGGATAAAAATGCAGATTTTATTAAAGATTTCGATAAAGCAGAAAAGCCTTTTTCATCTGTTTATAAAGATGGAAACGGAGATACACGTACATATTCAAAAGGAGGGTATTCGGAAGCACTCCCTTTATTTCAGGCTTTGTATAAAAAGGATCCCGAAAACAGAAACATTGCTTTTAAATTGGGTATCTGTTTCTTAAGCTCCAAACGCCGCAGAGCGGAAGCTATTCCTTATTTTGAAAAGGCTGTTACCCTGATATCGGATAATTATAAGGGCAGCTCCTACAAAGAGCGTGGCGCACCTGTTACGGCTTACAAAATGCTGGGTGATGCCTATCACCTGAATTATCAGTTCGATATGGCCATCGGAGCGTATGAAAAGTTTATTTCAGTAGCAACGGGCGGCAAGAACGATAATAAGGCTCAGGTTAGCGAAGCCACCCGGGAAATAGAAATGTGTAAAACAGGGAAGCAGCTTATGCTGAGTCCTGTGAAAGGTAAGATTGAAAATCTGGGGAGCAGCGTAAATTCTATCTACGCCGATTATTCCCCTGTATTAACTGCCGATGAAAATACCTTGTTCTTTACATCCCGCCGCCCAGAAACAATGGGTGGATTGAAAGATGAAGAAGGAACCTATCTGGAAAATATTTACAAGTCCACACATGATAAAGGTGGATGGTCCAATGCAGTAAATATAGGCGCTCCTATCAATGCTTCGGGAAATGCTGCTTCGGTGGGCATTTCACCCGATGGACAAACGATCCTGATTTACAAAGACGATAACGGGGATGGGAATATCTATACCACGACGCTGGATGGCGACACCTGGTCCACGCCGGTAAAACTGAATGAAAATATCAACACTAAATACTGGGAACCCAGTGCCTTCATCTCGGCCGATGGTAATACCATCTATTTCGTGAGCGACCGTCCGGGAGGATATGGAGGCCGCGACTTATATACCAGCAAACTGACTCCGGAAGGTGATTGGGGAAAAGCAGTGAACATGGGTCCTACTATCAATACAGCCTTTGACGAAGACGCCCCTTTTATACATCCTGACGGAGTTACGCTTACCTTCAGCTCTACCGGACACAATACCATGGGTGGTTTTGACATCTTTACCAGTCTTCTGTCAGAAGAAGGAGCATGGTCGGAACCGATGAATGTGGGTTATCCTATCAATACCCCTGATGATGATGTTTTTTATGTGCTCAGCCCGGATGGCCGTAAAGCGTATTTCACCTCCTTCAGAGAAGGTGGCCTTGGAGAGAAGGATAATTATAAGATTACTTTCGCCGATAAAAAAGAAACTCCTCTTACCCTGATGAAGGGTAGCATTATTGATGAAACAGGAAAACCAGTGAAGAGAGCGGTAATCACGGTTACCGATAATGAAACCGGTCAGGTGGTAGGTGTTTATCATGCCAACAGTAAGACAGGGCAGTTTCTGTATATCCTCACCCCTGGGAAGAACTATAATATCACCTATCAGAGTGAAGGGCATTTGTTTTACTCGGAGAATATGGACATCCCTAAAAAGTCGAGCTATTATCAGATAAGCCGTGCGGTATCGATGACACCGATTACCGTAGGATCCAAAATCACCCTGAACAATATCTTCTTTAATTTTGACAAGGCTACTTTAAGATCTGTTTCAAATGTAGAGCTGAAAAATCTGATCCTTTTGTTAAAGAGCAATCCGAATATGAAAGTGGAAATTGCGGGTCATACCGATAGCAAAGGCACGGATGAATACAATCAGAAACTTTCGGAAGAGCGGGCGAAGGCCGTTGTGGATTATCTGACGGCTCATGGCATAGAAGCGGGACGGATGAAGGCCAAAGGATATGGGAAAACCCAACCTGCCGTAAGCAATACAACTGCCAGCGGGAAAGATGACCCGGCAGGAAGACAACTTAATAGAAGAGTGGAGTTAAGAATTACGGAAATTAAATAGTTATCCTGAATATACATACAGCTCCTTTACATTTTGTAAAGGGGCTTTTTTGTGGACCCATGTGCGCCAAATCATCGCGATAGAATATAGCCCAGGTAGTTTATTATCTAAAGTCAAAAATAAAATTCAACGGGAAAGAGCAGGTGTTCAATGAAGAATTTCACCTTTTTACCGAAAAAAAAAGCAAGAAAAGATGATCGGGCGTAATATCACAAGCTAAGGAACAAAAACATAAAACAAAACATGGCATAAAGGAGTATTTCGGGACTTATGTGGGAATTATACAAGACAGATATAAGTTTCTGTAACATATAAACACCGGAATCATACCACCTTTGATGCGGAAACTAAACGAAAACAATTATATATGAAAAACATGACTGAATTAAAAGGGCACTGGAATGAAACCAAAGGAAAGCTGAAACAAAAATTTGCGTTGCTTACCGACAATGATGTATTGCTTACCGATGGCAAGCAGGATGAAATGCTGGGAAGAATACAACAGAAGCTGGGTAAGACCAAGGAAGAAATCCAAAAGATTATTGCGGAAATCTGAACAATAATAAGTAGCACAACCAGAATCAATCGAATTATTCATTTTTAAAACCAACCCAATGAAAAAATTAATTACCATCAGCACAGCCTGCATTATTGCAGGTCTTTGGCTTACTTCCTGCAGCTCACATATGATGATCGTTAAACGCCATTACAATAATGGATATTACGTATCCCATGTAAATCATAAAGCAACATCAACTGCTGCGGCAACTACTGTAACCGATCAGCCTGAAATTGCAGAAGTGGCTACAAAGCCATCGAGTGCCTTGCTGCAGGAAAACCTGGAGCAACCTGCACCCGTGGCCCTGACACATGATCAGATCCCGAATTCAAAGGATGGACATAATCGCGTCATAACACCTAAACATGAAGCAGGAGCTGGAATCGCTGCAGTTACAGGTTTGATGATGAGCAAGACAAAGGAAGCTGCAAAGCCCATGTCTTTCGATTTCGGACAAATAATAAAAGCACATAAAACAGATGAAGTAGTAAGAGACGGACTAAGCCTTTTCTGGATTGTAATCCTGATTCTGCTTATTCTGTGGGTACTCGGTCTTCTCGGCGGAGGATGGGGTCTTGGAATCCTGATCAATCTGTTGCTTCTGTTCGCCCTCATTTTACTGATTCTTTGGTTACTAAGAGTGCTTTAATACATAAACCCTAAAAACTAACAACATGGGAAATCTATTATATTTTATCGCAGTGGTATTGGTCATTGCCTGGGCCATCGGATTTATCGGTTATGGAGCCGGAAATCTTATCCACCTCCTGCTGGTAATCGCTTTCATCGCCGTTCTTCTCCGGTTTATACAAGGGAAGAGGATTTAAAAAAATCTGCTACATGACCCCCTTCCCGGTGGGAAGGGGAATGTCAGAGAAAGCATGAAAAGGGTAGTTTATCAAATCTTTAATTCACAATTAAAACTAAACAACATGGATACTAACAATAGTTCTGGAAAAATAGTAGGGGCTTTGCTTGCAGGAGCAGCCATAGGAGGAGTACTGGGAATTCTTTTTGCTCCCGACAAAGGAAGCGAAACACGTAAGAAGATTGCAGGTACTACCGACGATCTGAGTAAATCGCTGAAAGACAAATTCAATGTATTGCTGGAAGAAGCAAAGGCTGAGTTTGAAGCAGCGAGCAAAAAAACAAGCGAATTCGCAACCAATGGAAGAGGGAAATAAGTTTTCTTTCAGGGCTAAAGCCCTTTAAGATTGATCATCTCTATAACCCCGCGCTTAAGCGCGGGGTTATTTGAAATTCCTAAAGAATTAGGGGCTTTAGCCCCAAATGATTTGAAGAATTAGGGGCTTTAGCCCCAAATGATTTGAAGAATCAGGGGCTTTAACCCCAATTGATTTTAATAAATAAGCTCATGGAAGAACAAATGCCGCTCCTTAATTCTCTGTTTGAGAAAACGGAGCAATACGCAAGGACCAATGTAGAGCTGCTTAGGCTAAGAGCCCTGGATAAATCGACCGATGTTGTTTCCGATATGGGAGCCAATCTGGTTGTCATCCTGTTCCTTGCCTTTTCGGCTGTTGCCCTGAATATCGGAACTGCCTTTTGGCTTGGAGATATGCTTCATAGTAATTATCTGGGCTTTTTCATCGTTTCCGGGTTTTATGCTGTATTAGCCATTTTGTTCTTTTTATTTCGCAAACGTTTTGTCAAAACACCCTTGCGCAACACCCTTATCAAGCAGTTCATAAACTGAATCCCAATGAGCCGAACCGATTATGATCTATTACTTAGACAACGCATCCTGGAAAAAGAACAGACCGCGATGCTGCAGGGACAATTATTAAAGGCAGAGTTACGGTCGATGCATGAGCAATTCCGTCCGGTCAATATGTTAAAGAAAGCATGGAAAGATGTGGTGAATTCACCGGAAATAAAAACCAATGCTGTCGATTCCCTCATCGGGTTTTCAGCAGGCTTTCTGGTAAAGAAATTAGTTAATCTCACCGGTAAAGGACCGCTGAGAAATATTGCCGGAACGGTTCTGGAGTGGATCGTAGCCTTAAAGGCAACAAAGAATGCAGATCAGATTAAATCGGCCGGAGCATCGCTGCTTGAAAATGTTTTGTCTAAAAAGGAAAGCCGTTTTTGATTATGGACAATACATTTAAAATACCTTTTTATGCACGGGTGGCCCTGATTTTTATCGGGGTTTTTGCCTGTTTCTTTACCATGCAGGTAGGACAGCATATCATCGTTCCTATAGTATATGCAACCATCATTGCGATCTTGTTAAATCCACTGGTCAATTACTTAATGCGAAAAGGTATGAACAAAATTATTGCCATCGCATTGGCCGTATTACTGGCCATTTTGGTGGTGATCGGGTTTGTCTATATTATCTCCACTCAGCTTAGTATGTTTCGCGATACGTACCCCCAGTTGGAGCGAAAATTTGTGATTGTAAGCGAGCAGCTGGTAAGATGGATCGCCGATAAATTCAAGATTGATAAAAGCCGTGTCAATGAATGGATCAAAGGAGCTCAGGGTGAGGCGCTCAATCAACTTGCCCTGGGTGAGCGACTCACAGAAGCCGGACGTATGATGATTACCGGTATGTTGCTACCCGTTTATCTGTTTATGATTCTTTACTACAAACCCTTATTGCTCGATTTTATCCGCCGTCTTTTCCGCAGCGAACATCATGTTGCAGTAAGTGAGGTACTGGCCAATTCAAAAAGAATCATTCAGAGTTACCTGATAGGTCTGTTTTTTGAAATGATCATCATAGCTGTACTCAACTCGGCAGGGTTGTTATTGCTGGGTATCGATTATGCGATCATTCTTGGAATAACAGGAGCCATTCTGAATATCATTCCTTATATAGGTGGTATCATAGCCATTACCTTACCGGTAGTGATTGCATTTGTTACCAAGGATTCTCCCACTTATGCACTGATGGTTTTCGGTGTATATATTCTTATCCAGTTTATAGATAATCATTATATCATTCCGCGTATCGTGGCTAGCAGAGTGCAGATCAATGCACTTATGTCGGTCATTGTGGTGCTCATCGGAGCTGCGGTTTGGGGTGTGCCCGGTATGTTTGTATCCATACCATTGACAGCCATTGTAAAAGTCATTTTTGATCATGTGGAGAATCTGAAACCCTGGGGCTTTTTGCTGGGTAATATTGTCCCCACAGCTTCCCGCTTTTCCTTTATGAATCAAAAGAAATAGAATCGTCATGGAGAAGGTAACCGATAAAGAAGTAAAAGAAACAGATATTGCTGAGGTGTCTCCTGAAAATCGTCATGTTCTGGCTATTCGTGGTTATTTCGTTGAAGTGGCCCAGCTGACACGTTTTGCAGGTAGGTTTTTTAAGGAAGTGGTTCGTCGTCCTTATGAATGGAAAGAGCTGGTCAAGCAATGTTATCTGCTCGGATACAAATCATTTCCATTGGTTGCCATTACCGGGTTTATCATGGGTCTGGTTTTGACTATTCAAAGCCGTCCCACCCTGGCCGAGTTTGGAGCTGAATCGTGGCTGCCGGCTATGGTTGCAGTTTCTATTATCAGAGAAATTGGCCCGGTTATTACGGCGCTGATCTTTGCCGGTAAAGTAGGTTCAGGCATAGGAGCCGAGCTGGCATCTATGAAGGAGACAGAACAGATTGACGCCATGGAGGTTTCCGGGATCAATCCTTTTAACTATGCTGTGGTAACACGGATCATGGCTTCTACCATCATGCTTCCTATCCTGGTGATGGCTGCCGATTCGGTGGCACTGATAGGGGCTTTTGTGGGGGTGAATATAAAAGGAGATGTAAGCATGCACCTCTTTTTTCTGCAGGTTTTCGGGAAGCTTGATTTCTCGGATATTTTTCCTGCCGTTATAAAAACGGTATTCTTTGGTTTTGCAGTTGGACTGGTGGGTTGTTATAAAGGATACCGCTCTGATAAAGGCACGGTAGGTGTGGGGCAGGCAGCCAACTCGGCTGTCGTAATCGGATCTCTCGTCATTTTCCTGATGGATATGATCGCGGTTCAGTTAACCAGTCTCTTTATGAAATAAATTATGGAAAATGCAACAGCAGTAGCAGAAGTAAGGCATTTAAAAAAATCTTTTGGTGCTAAAAAAGTACTGAAGGATATCAGTCTCGCCATTAATAAGGGAGAGAATCTGGTCATATTCGGTAAGTCAGGAAGCGGAAAGTCGGTGCTTATCAAATGCCTGGTAGGTTTAATGGAACCCGATGAAGGAGATGTAATGCTGATGGGTAAGGATATCTCGAATATGGATTACCCGGAGTTGAATGTAATCCGGAAAAAGGTAGGCTTTTTATTTCAGAGCGGGGCTTTATATGACTCCATGACGGTAAGGGAAAATCTGGAGTTCCCCATGCGCGGACAAAGTGATGTGAATACAAAGGAAACAGAGGCATTGATATTGGAGACGCTGAAGAGTGTGGGACTGGAAGATGCCATTGACAAACTGCCTTCCGAATTGTCGGGAGGGATGCGTAAGCGGGTGGGTCTTGCACGGGCCCTGATGCTGAAACCGGAAATCATTTTTTATGATGAACCTACCACCGGTCTGGATCCGATTACGTCAAAAGAAATAAGTAAACTGATACTCGACATACAAAAGAAATACAATACCGCTTCTATCATCATTACCCATGATGTGGAATGTGCCAGGATCACGGCTAACCGGATGATTATTATAAAGGAAGGTGTAGCCGTTGCCGAAGGAACCTTTGAAGAGTTATCACATTCAAAAGATGAATGGGTTTGTTCATTCTTTCATTAGTATTAAATCATAATCATGAAAAAGCCAACAGGGAGCGGAATCAAGCTCGGAATATTTGTAACCATTGCGCTCGCATTGTTTGTAGGGGGCATCTATTTTGTCGGAGAACGCCAGCAGCTCTTTTCGAGTACATTCCGGGTAAGCGGGATATTCAAAAATATTGATGGACTGCAAGTGGGAAACAATGTGCGGTTTTCGGGTATCAATGTAGGGGTGGTGGAGACGATACAGCAGATAACGGATTCAACGGTAAGGGTGGATATGCTCATCAATGAGAAGAGCCGGAAATTCATGAAGAAAGATGCGAAAGCCATCATCGGATCGGATGGATTGATGGGTAACAAAATCCTGATTATCACGCCCGGAACAGGGGGGCAAAGAGTATTGGCTGATAATGACTTTGTAGAAACCAGTCGCCCTGTTAATATGGATGATGTATTGCTGAAGATCAAAATGACCAGTGATAATGCGGCAAACATAACCGACAATCTGTCTGTCATCACCGATAATATACGTCAGGGTAAGGGAACAATCGGGAAACTGTTTATGGACAGCGCCTTTGCCGAGACAGTTGCTCAGGCGTTAACCAATATCAAACAAGGAGCGGGAGGCTTTAAACAGAATATGGATGCAGCCAGTCATAACATCCTCTTTCGGAGATTTACCAGAAAAAAGGATAATGATAAGAATGACAAGAGTGATAAGAACGATAAGTCTGATAAGAAATAGGCTTTACATCCGTTCCATATACCACTTCAGTTCTTTTTCCATCTTTTTATAACGGAAAATGGTTGTCATGATTTTCTGAAGACGGATAAAAGCGGTTTCGCTTTTTACCACATAGTCAAAGGCCCGGTGGTGCATGCAATCGATGGCTACTTCGATCTTATCCTGAGAGGATAACATCACTACTGGAATATCGGCATTATAGGCTTTTATTTTATCCAGCGTTACCATTCCATTCATCGCATTTCTATCTATGCCATCAAGCTGGTAATCCAGAATAACGATGTCGGGATTATGCGATAAATTGGCAATGCATAACTCCCCGGTAGCAAATGTTTCGATGGCGAAGTCGGCATTTTGGAGAAATTCGAGTTCAAGCGACTTTAAATAAAGTGCGTCATCATCTACCAGAAACAGTTTTATTTTGTTCTCGTTCTTCATGATCGGTTGTTTTTAATCATAGTGAGTTCTTCTTCCAGTTCAAGACAAGCCTGAGCGCAAACCGTTTCCAGCTGTATAACCATATCATTTATTTCTTCACTGCTTTCCTGGGTATGTGCGTATTCCTGTACTTTTTTGGCCATATTTTCGAATGAGATATTGATGCCCATGATGGAAAACGATGGAATTATTTTGTGTACCGCCGAATGAAGCGAAGCCCAGTCTTTCTGCTCAAACCCTTTTTTCATAGCCAGAATAAGAGGCGGAGTTTGTTCCAGATAAAGCGAAATCATTTCCATCATTACCACCGGGTTTGATTTGGTGCGATGATTGAGGTAGTCGAGATCGATGCAACGGGGTTTTTTGACAGAACTAAAAACGGCATCCATGGGTGTAGTGATTGGGTGAGTCTTTTTTACAAGGCCCACTATCTTGCTGTATAAAAGACGCTCGTCTACCGGTTTGGCAATATAATCATTCATACCTACGGATCTGCATTTGGCCAGATCCACTGTCGTTACATCAGCCGTAAGGGCTATGATGGGGATTTTTGAATGCATGGTGTTACGTATGTATTCAGTAGCTTCAAAACCGTTCATTTCCGGCATTTGAAGATCCATGAGAATGATATCATAAGATTTATCTTGTAGTTTTTCAATGGCAATCTTTCCATTGGCGGCAATGTCTCTTTCAAAGCCAAAGTCATCCAGCAGTGTTTTCATCAGCAGTTGATTCAATGCAATATCTTCCACCACCAGCACTTTAATATTTTTGGACTCCTCATCCGGAATATGGAGGACCGATTCCACTTCGGCTTCTGCTTTCGTTTTTTGAAAATTCAGGCTAAAACTGAAGGAAGAGCCTTCTTTCAGTTTGCTCTTCAAGGCAATCTCTCCGCCCTGAGCTTCTACCAGCTTTTTTACGATGGCCAATCCCAGGCCTGTTCCTCCATACAGACGGGCGGTACCACTTGTAGCTTGCTGGAAATTTTCAAAAATGTAATCAATTTTATTATCCGGTATTCCTATGCCCGTATCGGTGACCATAAACTCTACCGTTGCCTTTTCTGCGTCTTCCGACAACAAACGGGTGCTGACGGTTATTTTGCCTTCGTTTGTAAACTTAACGGCATTACTCACCAAATTGAGGATGATCTGATGCAGTCGTACCGGGTCACCTACCAATACAGCCGGTATGCGGTCGTCATAATCTTTTACCAACTCCAGATTTTTTTCCTGAATTTTTGTTTCAAATAAATGAAGCATGGCCGATAAGGAAGCCGTTATTTTAAAGGGTGTTTGTTCAAACGACATCTTACCCGCATCCACTTTTGCCAGATCCAGGATATCGTTGATCAGCACAATAAGTGCATCACCGCTTATCTTGATTGCATCCAGATATTCCCTTTGTTTGACAGACAACTCTGTTTTAAGCACCACCTTCGTAAAGCCAATGATGGCATTCATCGGGGTACGTATTTCATGACTCATATTGGACAAAAACTGTTGCTTTGCTTTTACCGCATCTTCGGCTATTCGGGTCGCGTCTTCAGCTAGTCCTGTTGCATCTTCGGCCTTGTGTTTGGCTTCCTCAGCAATTTCGGTAGCCAGCTCGGCAAACACCTTGGCTTCCGTCATTTCTTTTTCTATCCTTTTTTGTTCCGTAATATCGCGTGCTACCACCACAATACCCAGTACATTTCCTACATCGTCTTTATATACCGATCCGTTAAAAAGCACATCAGTCAGTTTATGATCACGTATCGTGAGCGGGTAATCGGCCACAAATCCTTTTGCAAATACTTGCTGATAGCCTTCCCGTGCTTTCTGGGGTTCCGTGAAATAGTCAAAGAAATCGGTTCCTATGAGCTGCTCTCTTCTGATCCCGGTAATGTTTACCGAAGCATCATTCATATCGGTTATTTTGCCGGCGGTATTGATGGTAAAGAGCGGATCCAGACTTGCTTCAATTAAACTTCGTGCATATTGGGAAGCTTGTTTCTGAGCTGTTACATCACGCGCTACAATCACCACACCCAGTACTTTACCATTGCCGTCTTTGTAAATGGAACCGTTGAACAACACATCGGTGAGCTTTCCCTCTTTGTGACGCAATGTCAGTGGTGAATCGGCTACAGAGCCTTTGGCAAATACTTCTTCGTAAACTTCTCTTGCTTTCTGAGGCTCGGTAAAGTATTCAAAAAAATCGGTGCCTGTCAGCTGCGCGCGGGTAAGACCTGTTATGTTGGCCGTGGCCTCATTCATATCGGTAATCTTACCTCCGATATTAATTGTTACCAACGGATCCAGACTGGCCTCAATCAAACTCCTGGCGTATCTCGATTCTTGTTTTAAGGTTTCCATTATGAAATTCTAAAGTCAGTGTGTATGCTATAACTAACTCAGCTCCTTCGCTGTCTTTCCTATATCTTCCAAAGGAATCCTTTTCCCTTTAAACTGTTTGAATTGGGAGGGGGAAAGTCCCGTTACTTTTTTAAACTGATTCGATAGGTGAGCCACACTGCTATAATGCATTTTGTAAGAGATCTCTGTCAGGTTCAGTTCTTCATACAACAGCAATTCCTTAACCCGTTCTATTTTATGCACGATAATAAATTGCTGAATGGTAATACCCTTTACTTCCGAAAAGAGATTGGCCAGGTAGGTATAATCATAATCGAGCAATTTGCTGATATGATCGGAATAATTCACCTTGGGCATTTCTTCCGAGTGATGAACCATCTCCATGATCACATTAATCACCTTTTCGATGAGCACGGATTTTTTGTCATCCATCAGCTCCAGCCCGGAGAGTTGGAGGCCGGCTTTTAATTCGAGACGTTGTTCCATGGAAATATCCTCCATAATCTCAACCTCTCCGAGATCTACCACCATAAAGTGTAGTCCCTGCTTTTTTAACTCTTCTTTAACCACCATTTTACAGCGGTTACTGACCATGTATTTGATATATAGTTTCAAATAATTAGCTTTTAGGAAACGAGATACGAAGTTGATTAAATACCGCCCTTTTAGTGTTACACAATCCTTACATGAAGTTGCATAAAACTCACTTTTGGTTGGAGGTTGGATACCAATTCCTCTAAGGTACTATTAATTTACGGAGGATTACTGTTATAATATTTATCGAGAGATTAGGTGTTATTAATTTCTTTTGATTGGGCTGACAATAATACCCCCTTATCCCCTACGATTCGGTCGGGATTCCCCCTTAATAAAAGGGAACAAGATGTGAGATTAAAGGATCCAAATCAATTCAGCACCAGACTGATCTGGGGGCTCCACGCACTTTCTCCATTCGTATCCACGGTTGCCACCCGAAAATAATAGCGCATGCCTGGGGTGAGACCATAAATGCTTCCCTTGGCTTTGGCATTTTTGTAGGCATCTGTCCAGGAAGCAGGGTTATCCGGAGTGGTGCTAAGCTGGTAAATATAGGCTCCTTTGGTGATGGCCTTGGTATTGACAATCACGTTGCCGGGAACAGGTCCTTGTTTTACACTGAATTCTTTGGGTGGGAGTGAACTCGGTTTCTTCAATGGCATACCGGTGCTGCATATAACCGCTTCGGCGGTATCGGGATCTTTGTTGGCTATCGTTTCTACATAAGCTGCCAAACCTTTGAGGCTGCTGCAAAGTGTTTTCTTGTAGGCATGCATCTGGCTTGCAGTTCCTTTTGCCCTGGTAAGTGATATGGTAAAGGCGGCTTCCAGTGCAGCCGACTCGGTACTGATATCGGTTAAAGGAGGGGAAGGATTAGGGAAGCTGGGATTGCCGGTCATTTTCTGTACATATAGATTGGCTTCGGCAATAATCTGAGGCACTGACTTGGTATATAGCTTGAGTGCCACCATTTGTTTTCTTACTTTGGGTCGGTTGCTCATCGGTTTTAGTTTTTAAATCATGTTGTATTATATATGTAATACAGTTAAAGATATTCTAAATCACCCTTTAAAAGCAAGAACATAACGGAGAAATTCCCTGTCAATCGCTTAAGAAAATGATTCTGAGGGTGATTATTTTCTGCCCAACTCTTCACTCATACCAACGCTTCTACGTCTTTTATCTGGTCTTTACGTGCTTGTACGTAGTGTGGCTACTCGGGTATTATACGTAGCTAAAGAGATACTCCAAATTTGTAAAAGAAGGTGATTCGCCGGTACGCCTTCAGGAGCTGAAAGCATGCTGATTTTTATTCTTTTCGAAGATAAATACAGATTTATTTCGCCGGGAGATAAGACATGGATCCAGAGACCATGTTTAAAGATCCATACACATCGTGCATGGATCTTTAAACATCGTATTAGGATCTTGAAAGCATGAAAATGGAGCTTTAAAGCATGGATAAAGATCCTTATCGGGTCTTTATAGATCTGTATCCAATGAGTATAGATGTAAATTCAGGTGAAATGGATCCATATACATCGTGTATGGATCTATATAGATCGGATTTGGATCTGAAATGGGTGAATATGGAGCTTTAAAGCATAGATAAAGATCTTTATCCAACGGAAAAGGATCCTGATCTGATGAATATGGATGCAAATTCATCCGAAATAGATCATGAAAGATGCTTTCCGGATCCATGCACGTGGTATCCGGATCTGAAGAGATTGGTTTGCAGAACCTGTCCTGTCTTTAATAAAAGAAAGGGAAATATAAATAAGGAGTAGCTTACTCCATGGAGCCCGCTCTTATGTTATTACAGAGAAAGAATAACAAGATGTGCAGATACAGGGCTTGCCCCGCCTGCTATGGGTGTTATGGTTAAAGCGGTACTATTACCGGCCGGATTATGAATAGCAATTACCGAATTGGGTACTGTAGTTTGGATGAGACTGGTACCGGTAACTTCGGAAGTACCGGCATTTCTTCCGAATGTAGTATAGGCCAGCTCCACGCCGTTAAGTGTTATTACAAGTTGAGCCGCTTCGGTGATGCTTACTGTGCAGGTTATCGAGTAGGTACCTACTGTAGCCAGATTGATGGTAGAGACACTGATTCTGGTTATTGCTCCAGCTGAGGTGGGTCCGTTTTGAGGAAAGCTGATCGCTGTTCCCGGTGCAATAGTTGCTGCATTATCGCCTGGCATTAAAGCATAAAAGTCGGCATAATCTCCTACACTCCCTTTAATTCCGGTAGCTCCTGCAATTCCTGTTGCACCCGTAACCCCGGTAATACCCGTGGCGCCAGTAGCACCTGTAACACCCGTTATGCCTGTTGCTCCTGTAACTCCTGCTATTCCTGTTGCACCTGTAACACCCGTTATACCTGTTGCTCCTGTAGCACCTGTAACTCCCGCTATTCCTGTTGCACCTGTAACACCCGTTATACCTGTTGCTCCTGTCGCACCTGTAACTCCTGCTATTCCTGTTGCACCTGTAACACCGGTTGCTCCTGTCACCCCTGCAATACCAGTTGTACCTGTTGCTCCTGTTGCTCCTGTTGCACCTGCAATTCCAGTTGCACCCGTTGCTCCTGTAACTCCCGCTATTCCTGTTGCACCTGTGACTCCGGTAATACCCGTAGCACCGGTAGCTCCTGTAGCACCGGCAACTCCGGTAGCACCAGTAACCCCTGCAATGCCTGTAGCACCCGTTGCACCTGTAGCACCAGCAACTCCGGTAGCACCTGTAACCCCTGCAATGCCCATTGCTCCTGTAGCACCGGCAATACCGGTAGCACCTGTTGCTCCCGTGGGCCCAACGGCGGCTGTATCGCCGCTTTTAGCGGCGTACAAAGCATAAGGAACACTCAATAGTTGTATAGTTCCGGCAATGGTATAATTGGTTCCTCCAGTCGGATCGGTTTCTGTCTTTATGAAAAAAGAACTGGTACCCCATGCGATACCTGCGAAAGTACCGGATACGACAGCCCCTGTTCCAATTTCGAGAGACACGAGTCCGTTTGCATTCGTGGTTGTGTTTTGCGTTTCTGTATAAACACTGGGGCCTGTTAATGAACCCTGCAGGATACTGATACGCATGCCTACCGGGGTGGAAGGGAGTAATGCATTGCTGCTGTTTCGTATCACTGCCTGATAGCTCATTTTTTGTGGAGCCTGTGCCCAGATAAAAGAAGAGCAAACCATAAAGGTCAATAGGGTATAGATGCGTTTCATCGGTTTAATTTTTAATGATTTTAAATGTCTCCACTTCCGTATTGTGGCTGGTTACTTTAAGAAAGTAGACCGAAACAGGATATGCACCCATTGAAATGGTTGTTTCTGTTCCGTTAATAGCCTTGCTTTCCAGCAATTTTCCTGAAATGTCATACAACTGATAGATAAGAGAGGTGGAGACATCCCCGTTTGTTTTCAAAATAACATAATCTGCTGCCGGGTTTGGGAAGAGGGAACAGGTAAGAGAAATGGGATTTATATCTGCTACGGAAGCCAATACTGAAATTTCATAAGGTTGCTGAACACCCATGGAAGAAGAAGCCGTGGGTCCGGTATTCATAGTATAAAAGACCTGTCCGATGGAATAGCTCACTGATCCTGTGCTCCCGGTTGTATTGCCATCTGCGGGCAATGATATTTGCTGAGCTTTTCCATGAATCGTGAAAAACAACAGGGAGAAAAGAAGACAAAAGCAAAACAGGTTCCGGTTAAACATCAGCGAAAGAGTAAGAAAGACGGAATAAGAAACGAGTAGCTGCAAAAGTGTGGTATCCATCACAGGAATGTATTACAGATGCTTTCCGAAATGTTACATAAATCACATATCCGGGCGTTAGCTTATCCTGATAAGAAGAAAAATCTGGGATAGATGTAAGACTTCCCTCAGAGTGTGTAATATATCCTCTCCCGGAACGGTACATCTTTGTACATCCAACAAGACCACATCAGAATTAATTGCTATGGAAAACAAGAAGGACAGTAAATCTGTCATTAAAACAAGTATTGGAGCCGGATCGGATGCTCAGAAACAATCATCCGAATATGCGCGAAGTCTTATTGAGGCCAGCCTCGATCCGCTTGTTACCATCAGCACGGAGGGGAAAATTACGGATATGAATGAAGCGACGGTAAATATTACCGGCATAGAACGTGGAAAGCTGATCGGCTCCGATTTCTTTGATTATTTCACCGAGCCTCAGAAGGCGCGGGAGGTTTATCAGGAAGTGTTTGCCAAAGGCTCTGTGGCGGATTCTCCGCTTACGCTTCGCCATAAAAACGGTAAGCTCACGGATGTATTGTTCAACGGATCGGTATATAAAGATGATAAAGGAAATGTATTAGGTGTAGTGATTGTGGCGCGTGATGTCACGGCTCAGAAACTGCTTTCCCGGTATTCACTCAGTTTGATTGAAGCCAGTCTGGATCCGCTAGTTACCATCAGCACAGAAGGTAAAATAACGGATATGAATGAGGCGTTAGTGAATATTACCGGTATAGACCGGGAAAAACTGATCGGCTCCGACTTTTTTGATTATTTCACCGAGCCACAAAAGGCCCGTGAAGTATATCAGGAGGTTTTTGCCAAAGGCTCTGTGGCCGATTCACCGCTTACATTAAGACATAAAAACGGAAAGCTCACGGATGTACTTTTCAATGGCTCTGTTTATAAAGATGACCGAGGAAATGTATTGGGTGTGGTAATCGTGGCCCGTGATGTAACGGCTCAGAAATTACTCTCCAAATATTCACTCAGTTTGATTGAAGCCAGTCTGGATCCGCTTGTAACCATCAGCACAGAAGGTAAGATTACGGATATGAATCAGGCAACCGTCAATATCACCGGTATGGAACGGGAGAAGCTGATCGGTTCCGACTTTTTCGACTATTTCACAGAGCCACAAAAGGCCCGGGATGTATATCAGGAAGTGTTTGCCAAAGGATTTGTAATTGACTCTCCGCTTAAGTTGCGTCATAAAGGCGGAAAGCTGACGGATGTGCTTTTTAACGGTTCGGTATATAAAGATGACCGCGGTAATGTATTGGGTGTGGTAATTGTGGCCCGCGATATCACCGCTCAGAAACAATTGGCCGAACGGGAAATTGCAGGAAGAGAAAAAGAGCTCATGCGTATTGAAGAGCTGGAACGATTCAGGAAGCTGACTGTAGGACGTGAGTTAAAAATGATAGAACTGAAGAAAGAAATTGAAGAATTGAAAAATAAAGGCTGAACCGTTTAACGCGTTAAATAATACCTACCCGGCAAATGACACCGCTCTCCCAGCAATTCAAAATAGACCCCGAAACGGGTCTTTTGCAGAGTTCCCTGAAAAGGAACCAGGAGCTGGTGTCTGAAGAGAAAATAGATCTGCAGAATACCGAAAAAGCGCTGCTGAATATTCTGGACGATTATTCGGAAGAAAAATATCACAGCGAAGACAGTCAGCGTGCATTGCTCAATATCCTGGATGATTACAGTGAAGAAAAGACCAATATGGAAAGCACGCAACGTGCTGTTTTGAATATACTCGAAGATTATAGCGAAGCAAAAGAAAAGGCCGAAGAAAGTACCAAGCTGAAAGAAGCTTTTTTGGCTAATATGAGCCATGAAATACGCACTCCGATGAATGCCATCATCGGCTTTTCCGATATCCTGTCGAAAGGGAATCTGGAAGAAAAGGAAATGGAGTATGTAAGGACTATCAAGACTGCAGGAGAAAACCTGTTGACCATCATCAACGATATTTTGGATATTTCCAAGATCGAGGCGGGGATGATGACATTTGAGGAACATACTTTCAGTGTAAAAGATATATTTAAATCACTTTCCGTGATGCTGATGGGAAAGGCCAAGGAGAAAGACCTGGAGCTTGAATTTGTTTGCGGCCCCTATGTGCCGGAGAGTTTACTGGGCGATCCTACCCGTCTTACTCAGATCATTATCAATCTGGCCGGGAATGCGATTAAGTTTACCCAAAAGGGAAAGATATTGGTCACCGCGCGGGTCAACCAGGATGTACACGACAGTGTAATGCTGGAGTTTTCTGTCAAGGATACCGGTATAGGTATTTCTACTGACAAACTGGAACATATCTTCGAACGGTTTCGTCAGGCGGAATCACATATTACCCGCAAGTATGGAGGCACCGGGCTGGGTTTAAGCATAGCAAAACAATTGGTAGAACTTCAGGGAGGCAAGCTTTCCGTTGAAAGTGTATTCAAGGAAGGTTCTGTCTTTTCATTTTCCATTCCATACAAAAAGTCCGTGGAAGTGGTTCACACTGCGGAAGCGGTGGGTGAAAAATTTAATATGGAGGCGCTTACCAATCTGAAGATATTATTGGTTGAAGACAATCAACTGAATGTAAAACTGATTCTGAGCTTGTTTTCGGAATACAAATTAAATCTGCAGGTAGCGGAAAATGGAAGTGTAGGAATTGAGAAACTAAAAGAACATGATTTTGATATTATATTGATGGATATGGAAATGCCTGTGATGAATGGGTATGAAGCAGCTACTATCATACGAAACGACCTGAAGTACAAGATTCCCATCATTGCTATGACGGCACATGCCATGGCCGGTGAAAAAGAACGATGTTTGAGTCTGGGGATGAATGATTATATCTCCAAACCTATCAATGCCAATTTATTGTTTGAGAAAATATACGATTTAACACTTTATAAAGAAGGTCATGATGGAAAATGAAATAAGGGCTGACGGTACAATATGCGATCTGAACTATCTGTCTGAAATGTTGGGAGCCAGAAAACCATTGATTAAAGGAATCATGGACACGTTTCTGGAACAGATTCCGGTAGAGCTTAGCAGCATGAACGAAGCTATTGCGACAACGGATTACCAGAGTGTAAAACGATATGCACATTCCATGAAATCATCGGTTTCGATTTTGGGTATTACATTGTTGTCGCCCGTTTTGAGCGAAATGGAAAGTCTTGGACTGGCCGGTACCAATATGGAACGCATAAAGGAGCTGAATGTGACCTTACATTGGGTATGTAAAGAGGCTATGGCCGAACTGGAAGCGGTAAAAGGAGATTATATCTGACCGGTTTCAGATTGAAATACACTATGAACAGGTTAAAAAAAATGAAAATGAAAAATATGATTGACATATTTATTGTGGAAGACAACAAAATACTTTCCCAAACCCTCAAAGCGGATATAGAGACCACGTTTGCACAAAAAGATGTGCGGATTCATTTGTTTGAATCGGGAGGAGAATGTATCGAGCGTTTCAGCAAAGAAAAACCTCCTATTGTGATTCTCGACTATCACCTGGATAGTAAGAAAGCCGGAGCCATGGACGGTATTAAGGTTCTGGACAAGCTAAAAAAGGAGAATAGTGATGTAGATGTGATTATGCTGACCAGTGAGGATAATATTGCGATTGCAATCAAATCATTTCATCACGGAGCGAGCGATTATATTGTGAAAAGCGAAACGCAGTACAAAAAGATAAACAACTCTCTTTTTCATCTGATTAAAATGAGAGAGGCAAAACGGGAGGCTAAGCGATACAAACGACTTGCTGTCAGCTTTTTCCTATGTATTTCGCTTATCGTTGTCAGTATTGTTGTGATGCAGGTTTTTGCCCCTTTCCTGTTGCGATAAGACCCTCATTGTATCCCTGACATCTGCCCAATACCATGAACGCAAAAAAGGAAATCGGTGTTTTTATCGTCGACGACAACAGGTTGTTTGCCATGGCATTAAAAGGTGTTATGGAGGCTGCGTTTGAAGAATTACGTATTACTGTCAGCTGTTTTGAAACCGGGGAGCATTGTATGGAGGAGTTGGCTGAAAAGAATCCACAGCTGGTTATTCTGGACTATAAACTAAACAGCAGGTCAGGAACAGCAGCAGATGGATTGGTCATTTTAGATCAGATTAAAAATCATAGCCAGGAGATAAGTGTGATTATGCTTACGAGCAGCGAAGATCTCCATATAGCTGTTACCTCCTTCCATCATGGTGCAGCGGATTATGTGGTAAAGAGCGAGCGCCAGTTTTTGAAAATAGTTGCCAGTATTACAAGGATATTGGAGAAAAAAGAAAAAGCAAGACAGCAAAAACAAAAGGAAAAACTGGCATTCGAAGAAGTCATAGCCGATAAGGAAAGCCGTATTTACAGCCGTGAGCAGGAAAAAAGGGTGAAGTTGGAAAGGCTTACTACCGATGAGCGTCTTGTTCATTTAAGGGAATCGGAACGCAGGGATAAAGAGTGGAAGGTAATCAGTGCAGAAAAGGGAGAAATGGAGAAGGCTAAAATGATGACGGAAGAGAAGAACAGAAGTATGACAGATAGTATTAACTACGCCCGTCATATTCAGCAGGCCAAGCTACCCTTAAAAGAAAAAATATATACGGCACTTTCGGAATGTTTTATTTTGTTCAAACCCAAGGATATTGTAAGCGGGGATTTCTACTTTTTTAAAGAGAAAGAAGGAAAAGTGTTTATTGCCGCTGCTGATTGTACCGGTCATGGAGTACCAGGGGCTTTTTTGAGTATGATAGGTTCGGAACGGCTGGGTCTTGCCATTTCAAGCCATAGCGATCCTTCGGAGATATTAAGTGAGCTGAACCGGGGATTTAAATATTCACTGAGGCAAACCGACCGGGAAGATTCGAGCAGAGACGGGATGGATATAGCTTTATGCGCTGTGGACAAAGAGAATTGTGTGATTCAATTTGCCGGGGCAAACCGACCGCTATGGATTATCCGTAAGGATAGTAACATCCTGGAAGAAATAAAGGGAACAAAACATGGTATCGGCGGACTGACCCGGGATGATCAAAGTTTTTTGACTCATCAGGTGGGGCTGGGAAAGGGTGATGCATTTTACATTTTTTCGGATGGATATGCGGATTCTTTCGGAGGAACCGATGGTAAAAAATTGATGAAAAAGAGATTCAAGGAGCTTCTGCTGGGTATTCAAAATCTAACGATGCCCGGGCAGGAAATTTATCTGGACCAATTTATTGAAGAATGGCAGGCCGGCACGGAACAAGTGGATGATATTCTCGTGATTGGAGTGAGGTTTTGAATAAAAAAGAAAGCTGTTAAATATCGGATAAATGTAAGTTTTGACTATTAATATGTAATGCTTTGCAACAGGAATGGGTGTTACTTAGGTGTAAATTACTCATAGCTCATCATCACAAAAAAGGAGGACACATGGAAACCCAGGGATTAAATTTATTTATTGTGGATGATAACAAGTTGGTTGTTCAAACGCTAAGAGCTTACTTGCAAGACCGCTTTGGCAAAAATCTGAACATTGAAACCTTTGCCGATGGGGAAAGTTGTTTGCAACAAGTAAAAGGTGATACCCATATTGTCATACTGGATTATTTTATGGAAGGTAAAAACGGCCTGGAAGTACTTAAATCTATAAAAGAGATCAACCCCAAAACCGAAGTGATCATGCTGAGCGGGAATGAAGACATGGCAGTGGCTGTTGAAACATTTCGTGCCGGAGCTAAAGATTATGTGGTCAAAGGCATTGGTTCCAAAAACAAGATCACGAACCTGATATATAATATCATTACCGAACCTATCCGGATTATGGTAAGGGAGTTTGGCATTTCAAAATATCTGGCCATGTTTATACTTACGTTCCTGGGAATAGGTGTTGTTGTTATTGCAATGCTGATGACGACAAGATCCTGATTGACATTTTAAAAATACGGTCGCGGTCATCCTGAACAGAAGCGTCGGAAAGTGAATGAGGGTGAAGGAGCTGCTGGTGTGTTGGCTCGCTTGCACACCGGCAGCTCCTTCGCCCTTCCCACAACCTCCTCTTCGCTCCGGATGACCGCGTTGGTTTTTAAAGAAGTAGAATGTGATCCCTGCCTGCCTTTCCCGTGGCTTCGACTCCGCTCAGCCACCAGGCTTCTATACGCTCTATCCCGGTGGCTGAGTGGAGTCGAAGCCACCACTACCAATCCCAAACCACCAACTCCTTAACTTTGGAATATTGATGAAAAATCTGTTTGATAGAATGTTTCAGTCTTAGAAAGGTAGTATCATTCTTAACAATAAAATTGAAGGCATTGTTACTGATACAATTGAGCGCAATCTCCACATTTTCGTGCGAAGACAACATGATTACCTGGATATCCGGGTGCTCCTGTTTTATTTTGATAAGGATGGCCAGACCGTCTTTGGCTGATTTGTCCATTCCGTTCAGGAAATAATCGAGCACAATGATATCCGGTTTTTGTTCCAGCTGGCGGAGACAGGCTTCCCCTGTAATAAAGGAAGTGACATCCATTGCCGGGTTTTCTTTGAAATGGCTCTCCAGTAACCGGAGATAGAGTGGGTCGTCATCAACCAGAAATATCTTGATTCTCTGTTTTCGTACGAGTGTTTCAGGAGTTTGAATATCCATGGTAATTGGTTTTTGTAAACCAAATATCATGCGTTTTTGTCTTTTACATATTACATATTTTCAGTAAAATGTTACAGAATTCATAGATGGAAGAAAGGGTTTTATTTCCGCATCCATTTTCTTTCTTTGAGCAGGAAAAAGCCTCCTTCGGCAAGGATGGATACTTTCAGGTTTTCCACCATAATAGGGGTGGTACCTTTGGCCTTGCTGATGTTAGTCGATTTTATACGGGTGCCATCAATGAGGATAATCATTCCCGAACCGATGCACTGTGCCTTGTTGCCTTCCGAAATAAGGAAGGCGGTATCTTCTTCCAAACCAATACCCAGGCAGGATGGATGCAACGTAACGGCATGTGCCAGACGCGCAAAACGTCCTCTCTTAATAAAGTGTGTATCGATGATAGTCCCGGGTAGAAGACCCAGCC
>JABDCB010000032.1 GCA_013288325.1 Bacteroidota bacterium | reverse complement strand
TTAAGTGTCAGATAAACGGATTTGGAAGAACTATTCCCTCCGTTCAGATTGATAACTCCTCCCCCGTTAAAAAGGATTTGAGGAGATACCGTTGCCGAAGAAAAGATTGCCAATAACACTAACAAAGCCGGGGCTTTTGTTGTGAACTGGTGGTGTCTGTTTTCGTTTTTCATGGCCGATAGTATTAACTATATCCTTTGTATTCTGGGACCAAGGTAGACTCCACGCTTGCTTCCCGATATACATATCCGCGGGTTTTCTTACATCGGTAATATTGAATGTAAGTTCTTTAGCCTTTGAAAAGGTCAACCATGATAAGGATGATTCTGGTCAGTTTCCCGGTCTTATCCTCTTAAATTCTCATGTTAACCATATTAATAGTATACTTTTGGCAGCTATCCTTGCTGACAATAAGGCTATGTATACATTATATCTTATAAGCCTATGTGTTTTTCAGCAGGAGCGAGTTTTACTTCAGGAGTGGTTCTTTCCGTTATCGGTGTTGCTACCATAAAGAAGTCCAGGCAACCATCCGAATTCTTTTTCGCCTGCATTCCCATTATTTTTGCCGTCCAACAGTTTTCGGAAGGTATTTTGTGGCTATCGCTCACCTACCCTTCCATGCTTTACCTCCAATTTGTTACCAGTCATATCTTCATATTTTTTGCACAGGTTGTATGGCCTACCTGGGTTCCATATGCCTTATTCCGGATGGAAAAGGATAAAACACGCAAAAAGGCACAAACCATATTGGTCGGTTGCGGAGTAATCGTATCTGCTTATCTCGGCTATTGTCTGCTGGCCTTTCCGGTCTCCGGTCATATTGACGGACGCCACATCTCCTATCAGCAGGATTATCCTGCTACTTATCGGAATCCAGGAGCCATTCTTTATCTGATAGCTACCATCCTACCTTGTTTCTTTTCTTCCGTCAAAAGAATGTGGGTATTGGCGGTCGCCATACTGGTATCCTATATTGTTACCCGGTTGTTTTATACGGAGTATACCATTTCGGTCTGGTGCTTTTTTGCATCCATTATCAGCATTGCGGTATGGCTAATTATGAGGGAAATCAAAATTGCCCAATTCCCCAATCTTATGCGTAAGGCCTGATTTCTTATTTTTGTATACGCAACGACAAAACGGTCATGGAAATAAAAATCACCAAAAAGAACAACCGGAACCGGCTTATCTGTAAAAGAGATGGAGGAAGTATTGCCGTATCGGATTTAGGCCCCAATGTTCCTTTTCATGATATGGCCCATTTTGTGGTAGAAAACACCTTGGGACTGAAAGAAGGCTTTTTCGGAAACATCAGAAAAGGCTATTCTGTTGAAGATCTCTCCGACAAACAGGTTATCAAGACCCTGGGGCCCGAAACATGGTATTCGGAAATCATGACCCGCACTCTGCAATCCCTTTCATCAGGTGCCTGTACAGCGGATCAATTCCCTGCTTTGATTAAAGAGGAGTTACAGCACCTATCTATTCCTTATTCATATTCATTAACACCCGATCTGATCACCGGAATGGAAACAGAATACAGGAAACTCCTTGAACAATGGAAAGAGTTGAAAGAAGGTGATACCCTTGTATTGGAGTTTGAACCCGGATAAAACAATTCATTACTCCTTCCCCACGACTTCGAAGCTTTGGGAAACACTATTCCCGTTTTCATCTACAAGAGTAAGGGTATGCTTGCCAAGGGAAGGATTTATTTCTACCTGATGTATCGTTCTCGTTTCAGCAATAAACACATCATCCAGATGCCAGTATACGGCTGTTGTATTGCTGCGGTGTGTAGCTTCGAAAACAGTCTTTCCTGTTGTTCCGTCTATCTGAACCGGCACATAGATCCGGCTTGATTTTTTTGGATAAATGATTGCCAGGCTGTTTCCTCCTGTTTTCTGGTTACAATCAGCCCTGTATTCCGGTAAAGGTTTGTAATTGGGATTATTAAAACGGTAATATTTCTCAATGACAGGCGGAAGCACAAAAAACACCTCGTGCTTCATGGCATTTACGCTTTCACAATCGCTGTCCACCCTCCATTTACCGGTATGATCCAGATGAACCAGCTGATGATACGGACAGGATATGGTTTGCAAGGATGTCAAAGGCACTTCTACCGTATCTACCTGAGTACAGTATTCAGAAGCCCGGTGACCACTAAGACTACAGACAGGAATACGGCTCATATCCTCTGTTGGTTTGCGAAACCATCTTCCTCCCGGCATCAAAGCAAAAACATCGAACAGTAAAGGTGCTGCAGCCGAAATACCCGTAAGTCCGGGGCGACCTTCTCCATTCGCATTGCCTACCCATACAGCCACTACAAAATCAGCATTTACACCAATGGCCCATGCATCCCGAAAGCCAAAGCTGGTTCCTGTTTTCCAGGCTATCTTGCCCGCCGAAGCAAAGGATCTCCAATTGGCTTCCTCATCCGGACGGTTTACTTCCACCATCGCTTCAAAGGTGCACCAGATGGATGACGGATTTAATAGAGGCAGTGTATCCTGTTTGTCTGTCTTTGTTTTTTCTCCGTACAGATAATGAGGGCGTGTTTTAAGTCCCGGTTTGTAATGAGGATATTGGTTCAATATCCGGCCCATCATGGCATAAACGGAAGCGAGATCCCATAATTTAGCTTCAGCACCACCCAGGATAAGAGACAGTCCATAATAAGCCGCTGGTTTCTGAAGGGTGGTAAGACCCAATGCTTTTAATTGACGATGATATCTTTCCACTCCATACTCATTCAACATACGTACGGCCGGAATATTCAAAGAACGTGACAGGGCCCTGTTGGCAGGAACAGCCCCGTCATACGACTGGCTGAAATTTTTGGGTGCATACGAACCTATCTGAGTAGGAATATCAGGAATGAGCATTTTAGGCATCAGTTTCCCGTCGTTCAGCATTTCCGCATACAAAAGCGGTTTCAGTATGCTGCCTGTACTCCTCGGGGCCTGAATAATATCCACATCATTGCCTTCATCAGCCGTGTCTTTTTCAGTATTCCCCACATACGATAAAACTTCTCCTGTTTTTACCGACAACACCAACACGGCAGCATTGCATATTTTATTGGATAGCAAATCCCGGTGATGTATGGCTACCACCTGTAACACTCTTTTCTGCAGGGATGGATCAATGGTGCTGTGAAGAATCTGCCCTTTATTGCCTTCGCTTACACATCTGTTTAACAGATGAGGGGCCAGATGCGGAAGATCGAGCGGCTTGCCGGGTAATGGTTCTGTAAGTGCCAGGCGATAAGCTGTTTCATCCAGCACACCGATGAGTCTTAACCTGGCCAGTAACCGGTTGCGTTTATGAAGCAAATGAATCGGGTTATGACCCGGATATATAAGACTGGGAGCATTAGGTAATACTGCCAGTGTAGCCGATTCTGCCCAGCTGAGTTTATCCGGCGACCTCCCAAAATAACGCCACGAAGCAGCCTCCAACCCTACTACATTACTTCCAAAAGGAGCATTGGAAGCATACATCTCCAGGATTTCATCTTTGTTATAACGCATCTCCAGCCGGATAGCCATCATGAATTCAACTCCTTTTTCATACAGACTCCTGGCTTTATTTTTTCTGGAAAGACGTATCACCTGCATGGTGATGGTGCTGCCCCCGCTCACAACCCTTCTTGCCTTTATATTTTGCATCAGCGCCCTGCCCATCGCTTTGAAACTAACTCCATGATGCGCATAATAATCGCGGTCCTCAAACTGCAGGATACAGGTTTTGAACTTGGATGGAACCGACTTCCCTGCCGGAAAGCGCCATTGCCCGTCATCCGAAATTTTTGCCCCCAGCAGATCTCCCATCCTGTCGAGTAACACCGTAGAAGACGGAGGACGAAACAATTCAGGAGGCAGGCAAAACAGAAACCATACAAATAGAGGAATACGGATGCAGAGCAACAAGTACCTGTATTTGGAATATAGTTCTGATATACGGCAAAGCATAGTCGTTGTTTTAACTCGTGCAGATGAATACCAATCTATTTTTTTGCAACAGCCCTTGTCTCCTTCACCACTTCCACCCAGCGACCGGGAACACGGGCATTGATGCTGTTATCATACATCGCTTCGCTGCTTACCGTGGGCAGATAAAACCGTCCCAGATAGGTTGCATTCAGCAATACCCTAAACGTCTTGCTTTCATTGGGCTCTATATTATAGTAGCTGTAAATCCTATCATCTCTTATATCCTGATAAGAAGCAATAGCCGAGACAAGTGGCGAAACATTTTCATCCATGCGTGAGTTGTGTATCTCCCAACCTGATGGGAATATCTGATTCAGCGCCATCTCTTTCAAGCTTCCACGGGTTCCGGGGTTTGTTATTTTTACTTCGGCAATAAAATCTGTTCCCTGGATCATTTTACCCGGATCTATAGTTACACCTTTCAGATTGGTATATTTCACATCGATGGCCAAGTTGCTGGAAGCACTGCTCTGATCGCCCTGTAAAGGAACACCCCTTACCACTACCTTGGCGTACAGGATTCCGGTACCCTGATTGGTAATCTGCACCTTTCCTTTGGCCGGAAATTGATCCTCCGTTAGTTTGAGCTGACAAACAGGTGATAAGCTTGTTCTTTGTACAGAAGAAGCTCCGTTCAGTGAATAGCTGAATTTCATTCCCGTTCCTGCACTGTTAGCTCCGCTGAAACGGCACATGGAAAGCAAACAATAAGCTGTTTCCTGGGTATTCATCCATTCATTGCTATTCAGAGCCTTTGCAATGGTCTTAACCAGTTGGGCTGCTTTCACACGATCATTCATCAGACAAAGTGTTTCCAGAATCATCGCTTCATCACGTACTGCACTTCCATAGCTATAGCTTAACTCTACATATGATGACACAAACAGGGAAGCATTTTGGGTTATCTCTTTGGCAATTTCCGTTTGCCCGATGAGCTGATATGCGGCAGCCAAACGCCAGCGAGCCGCACCACAAAGCGTTTTCTCTTCTCTTAACCGATTCATGGCTCCTATTTCCGGTGCAGAAGCCAGTGCCAATGTATATAAACGATAGGCCTGGATAACTTCATAACTCTCTTCTCCATGAGGGTGGTTATACATCCTGTTATCTCCCCTCATCCATTGTTTGGCAGCGTTCTGCTGATATTTAACCCAGCGGGCTTTCATTCCATGCGGCAGGTCGTATCCCCTCTTCTCGGCTTCAATCATGAAATGACCTGCATAGTTGGATCCCCATTCACTATCATCGGTTTGAAAAGGCCAATATGCAAATCCTCCGTTTCCAGTTTGAAACAGTTGTAATCGCTTTAGACCTGCTTTGATATTATAGGTAATTTTTGCCTTATCATCCGCTTTAAGCTCCATCAGGTTGCCAACCAATAACTGAGGAAAAACAGAAGAAGTGGTTTGCTCTATACAACCATGTGGATATTCCAGCAGGTAGCTGAGCCGGTTGCCGAGATTGATAGAAGGAATGGAAGATACTTCCAGCAGCACTCCATTGGTTCCCTTCAGTCCCCGGTAGGCAACCGTTGCATCCCATGACTTGCCCGACTCCACAATCGTTTCCTGAACATCCGATACCGGGGGATTGGGGGTTCTTACATCCAGTTCGATATCCTGCTCCGTCCGTTCCTTTCCGCAGGTTGCTATCACTTTTACTTTTGCAACACCAGTTTTTTCAGCCACCTTAAACTGGTAGTTTATCACTTCATCTCCGATTTCACGGAAATGAATGTTCTGATGAGCCGGGGTTTCCAGCACCAACAGGTCGTTGCTTTGAACTTCAATCTTTACATCCTGAACCTGCTTTTCCATGGCAAACACATCTACCGGAAGAGAAACCGTTTCACCCGGACCCAGCACACGGGGTAAAGTAGCCAGGATCATGAGCGGTTTACGTACCGGTACCGTTTTCTCTGTTTCCCCATATGCACCATCTTCTCCGGCCACCACCATCACCCGGACAGATCCTACATAATTAGGCATCGTGATTTTATGGAGTGCCTCTTGTCCAGGTTTCAAACGAAACGGACCAACAAACCGTACAACCGGTTTAAACCGATTGGCTTTGGTTCCTTTACGGCCTAATCCATCACCATCTCCTCCAATGCTCAATATTTTGTCCATCTTTCCGGTATAGGCACCCATCACCAGATCATAGATATCCCAGGTCTTTACACCCAAGGCTTCTTTTGCATTGAATGTTTTCCATGGGTCCGGAGTTTTAAAACGGGTCAGATCCAATAGTCCCTCATCCACAATGGCGAGTGTGTATGCCATTGGTTTTCCTTTCGCTTCTTTGACATGAACCATAGCCACACCTTCCGGTTTCAGTACATCGGGCATGGTGATAACAGGTTCCAGATGAGAGGCCGGATTATCCACCTGAATGGGGATGACGCCATACATACGAATAGGCAAATCGTTCTTTGTTTTATTATGGGGTTGGATAAGTGCCACATGCAGATAACAATACGGTGCCATATCGGGTGTGACTGTCATTTCATACCGGGTCTGCGTCTGCGTGGTTGGCACCCAGAGTTTTTTCAACACCTTGGTTCCTGATTCTATGCATATCAATGCTCTGCCACCTGAAGAAGATGGAATTGTAAGTTTCATTGTTTCTCCGGTAGTATATTTTTCCTTATCGCTCGAAAAACTGAGCATAGTGGCATTTTCATTTTCTTTTACATGTCCTCGCGACCACCATGGCCAGTCAACATACACTACTTTCCCTGCGGTATGACCACTAACAGGATCGGTAAGCATAATCAGGTAGCGACCATAGCCTTGTGTCCAGAGGTTGAACCGGAATTTTCCTTTTCCGTTTACCGTACTTATTGCTGAGTCGAGTACCGGAACCGTGCTACTTCTGGCGAGGTAGCTGGCCACATCATTATCGGAATGATCCCACCACCAGCGCCATTCAATATCATAGATCTTCAGATTCAATTTTTGTCTGCTTACCGGTTTACCATCGCTGCTTATAGTAGCTACATCAATATAATGCGTCTTGGAAGCATCCAGCATCCCCCCGTATCCCTCTCCTTTTGGCACATCCAGACCCACATAGCTGCTGTAGGGAGAATATGGAATGCTATAGCGATCGATGCTGAAATCTCCACCCTCTTCAAATACTTTGGTAGTAAAAAAGGCTCTTAGCATGCCGGGTGCAGCATCCGCAATTTTAAGATGAGTGCTGAATTTGGCTTTTCCTTCTTCATCCACCTTACCATCAAAAACGGTTTGCTGATCGGTAAAGACACTTTGCAAAGGGTTGTCAAATGTATATCCCGGATAGCCTTTAAATTCTGTGGCCATCTGATTAACCGTCACATCTATTCTCGCCTGCAACTTTTTAGCTACTGCTCCATGCAGCCATTTAACCTGCAATTGTGCCGATGAATCTTTATCGTCGCGGGTAAGTCTTTCCTTTCCGAAATCAAGATAAATTTTCAACCGGTTGGGTTTTACAGTTTCCACTTTCAGGCTATGGGTAAATATCCGGTTACCCACTTTAACCTGTGCTGTCCAGTTACCGGTAGGGGCATCGGGATCGGTAGCCGTGCGAAAATCATAGATACCGGCTACAGATTTATTATGGACTATTTTCTGCACTACTTTATTATCCGGATCAAGCAGCTCAAAACTTACTGGATGATTGGCAGGAATCTGGTGCTGCTTATCTTCCATAATAAAAGACAAAAAGAGGGAATCGCCCGGTCTCCACACCCCTCGTTCTCCGTATATAAATCCTTTTACTCCTTTCTGAACTACTTCTCCTGAAACATCAAACTTGCTCAGGCTGTTGGACTCTTCATCTTTCATTTTCAGATAGCCTCTTTGTTTTCCGTATTTGGCTACCAGCAAAAATGGCTTGCTTTTTAAAAGAATATCAGCCATTCCATTGGCGTCGGTTACCGTGCTGCAAATAAGCTGATGCTGATAATCAAAAAAATCAATGTTGGTTCCTCCAACAGGGTCGGTTGTTATGAGGTTGCTCACAAAGACATTAGCGATCCGATCCTCTCCTATTTTAGCGGTAATACCCAGATCGGAAGCCAGGATATTACGTCCTACGGCTTTCCCGTAATAATAACTTTCATCGCAGGGCTCTCTGGAGTCGCTATAGTCATAATTGTATGATTCATATCCCTGATTGAAACCATATTCATAACCACCCCACCCTCCTTCATTCCATGTCTTATCTTTAAGCGTTGGTTCCTCTTCATTTTCTGTTTCATTCTCCGGATTGCTTTCTACCGGGCAATCACATACAGCATCTTTTTTATTAAACTTGATATCAACCCGGTATATAGCTCCCTGTTCAGGGTTAATAAACTTTGCCAGATCAAAACTGTAATGGTTCCATTGATGCAAATCTGATTTTTTGTCCGTATCAAGAAATATTTTCTTTTCCACCAGCTTCTTCCCTACACGCTGAAGCTCATTTTCTCCATCCAGTCCGTTTACCTGCAGGAATTGCTGTACATTATTTTCAAAAATCTTCATCACCCTTACATCGATTGATTTAAGGCCCACCGCTTCAAAAGGAAACAAGAGTTTGTTTGAACCCGGTAATATCACCCCATTGCCAATTAATCGTACCCTTGGTTTGGGCTCATCAAAGACGATGTCGGTTATATACTCCGACTGCATCTTATATCCTTTGAAATTTTTAACCCCTGTTCCTATCCTTAATTTTTTGCTACCCAGATGGTGCCCTGGGATAAATACATGGAGGGTATTACTTTCAATCTGAAAGGTCAGGTTGTCAATCCCTTCTATGGTTACAATTCCATTCAGATCCTGGGTAGGCTTTAACCGGTCGGAAAAGGTAAGTGCTACCGATTCGTCAGGCTCCTGCGTTACAACCGTTTTATCAACGCTGAAATCGCCTAACGGTACAACATCAACCGTCTCCGATTCGCGGAGATTGGAAAGTCCGAACGACCCTCCGTTCCAGCTTACCGTAACCTTGCTCTTTTTCTCATCCCGTTTTACACTGTCTACACGAAATTCAAAATCGTTATTCTCATATTGATTATAATACACATGAACCTTCAGTGGTTTCCCATCCTGCTCGGCAGTGATACACTTGCACAAGGCCGTGCTGTCAGGAGCATCTTCGGTTTTTATCCGGCCTTCCAGATGCTCCCATTCAACATCCCAATTGTCATAGGTTGCTAAACCTCCTAGCTCCACCCGGATACTTTGCTGACGGGTAGCAAACTGAAAATGAAAATCACTTAAGGATTGTTCAACTTTCAGCAACTTTCCCAGATTGAAGTGGACATCGTACAACTGTCCTTGCTGCAAATCCTTTTCAGGGATAAAGGAGATCATATGACCGCCATCTTCCACATGCACTTTCCCTTTTACGGCAGGATCGAGTTCAAATATCTTTTCCAACTGATCCTGCTCCATATACACGCCGGGGGCTCCATCATCCGTACCGCGAATAAGTTGAATACGGATCGGCGCACGTTTGGAAATAATACCCGATGTGTAACCGGCGATATACTTTCCAAAAGCAGGATTTATTTCCGAGAGTTGCTTCCTGCCGTGGAAACAGGCCCCAAGCATTAAAATACAGCATACCAGAAGCATCAGAGATACTCTTTTCAGGGAGGGAAGATTGTTCATAACGGGTGTTGTTGGTTGAATCACAACACAATTCTAAACCTTAATAACCTGGTAAAGGGGTACCTTCTATGGTATGAGGGTGCTGGTTTATTAAGTGCAGGGTAAACGCAATTATTTGCAATCTAATAGAAAGTGATTAGAAGGGTGTTTGTATACATATTCAGCCTGTTTGTCTCAAAAAAAACTTCAGTCAAATTAAAAAAACCAACTTAAACGTTAAATCATCATCTCCTTTCGAGTATGGAAGTCTGGTGATATTAGTTACCCTATTATCTCAGTTTATTAAATACAATATCATGAAGATCATATTTGCAGGAAGGGACAATAATTTCAACCGGAGATATATAAAAGAAGTGTCACGGGAGCATGAAGTGGTATGTTGTCTGTTTCTTGAACCTGACCGGTTCAAGGCATCAAACAGGTTTAAACGGATTGTTGGCAGGATCAAAAAGTATGGGATTCTGACCGCAGTGAATGAAGTTCTTTTTCATTGCTATGACCGTATTTATATACGAAAACCGGAATCTGCATTTATCAAGACCAAACCCGATTTTTTTCTGAATACGACGGAGCTTGAATGTCCGCAATATCTGGTAAAGAATATTCACGATGCACATTGGCTGAAGCTGACAAAAGGGTTGGCTCCGGATATTATTTTCAGCATGTGTTGCAATGTAAAATTCAGGAAGGAATTTTATTCTATCCCCCGGTTGGGAACTTTTGTTCTTCATGAGGGGCTTACTCCTGAATACAAAGGGCTTCATACCATTTTATGGGCTCTGCTAAAGAAAGATTACGGGCACATTGGATATACATTGCTAAAGGTTAATGATAAAATGGATGAAGGTGGGATTCTGACCCAGGGGTATTATCAGTTAAAGAAAGGGGAGAATCACAGAACATGGAGCTGGGTTAGTCATAATGCATTGATTGAAGGACTGGACGATGTTAAAAGATCGCTAAAAAAGCTAGAGCATTTACAATGTTTCGAGCCTGTAAAAATCCAGGGCAGAATTCAGGGTACTTACACCTGGATGACACTGACCCGATATTTATATTATTCCCGTTTCTCATCATCATCTCAGCTATCCGGCTCTTTCGCCCTCTATGCTCAAAAAGAAAGAAGAACCGATTACCGTCTGACGATCCGTCATAACAGCCATCAGCCATTGGAATAAATTGTTTCGCTTACCTTTATGCTATGGAAATAAAATTAAATCCTATAGCATTTGTCAGGAATAAGAGAATAAATCCTACGGATGATTTTTGGGGAGACGTGATTTCGGAAATAGAATTAGCCGATGTTGTCCCCACCGATGCTTTTGAAGGCATATCCGCTTTCTCTCATCTGGAAATTATTTATTATTTCGACAAGTCAGATCCGGGAGATATTATCTATTCAGGCCGTCCACGAGGTAATCCGGCCTACCCCATTACAGGCATATTCGCTCAACGCAAGAAAGACCGCCCCAATGCCATAGGTCTTTGTACCGTACAGCTGATAGAACATTCCGGAAGGTCTCTTAAAGTAAAATTTCTGGACGCCATTGATGGCACCCCTGTATTGGATATAAAACCGGTGATGAAGGAATTTCAACCCCGGGGAGAGATCCGTCAGCCCTTCTGGGCAACCGATCTGATGAAGGATTATTGGTTATAACTAAACAGGAACATATCTAAAAATAAATTAAACAATAATACGATGAAAGAATATATGCTTATCATCCGGAATACGCTAGATTCCAAATCATCCTTTTCCATTGCCCAGGATCTCGAATTTTTAAACAGCTGCAATCAATATATCGGGAAGCTGGAGAAAGGAAAAAATCTGATTGCAGCACAGCCGTTGATACGGGAAGGCAAAATACTATCGGGCACCCCCGGAGCATGGAAAGAAGACTCATTCCATACCGGAAAAGAAGTGATTGTAGGTTATTATCATCTGCTTGCCAAAGACCTGCAATCAGCTATCGAGTTGGCTAAAGAAAACCCGGAATTTACTTATACAAGTACGGCAAGCATAGAAGTGCGTCCTGTTAAAATGAAGGTAGAAACCACAGGATTCGTTTATCCTGATAAAAAGAATCAGGCATAACCCCTTAGGTTTCGATATGATATTCTTCTTCATACATAAAGAAAGCATTTTTTCTTTCGTACCCTGGAGGAATGGCGAGTAATGGAACTATTGTTTCCGAGCTCATCCGTTTTGCCAGTTTGTTTCCGGGACTGAATAAACTTTCAAGAATGGACGATTTGTTTGGTGATACAGCCAGCCAGTCAATCTCTTCTTTCTGGCAGTAATCATTCAACACTTTCATTCCATCTTCTCCGTGAAGCAGGCTGAAATAGAATTTTTCATATGGCAATTGCCGGCTTAGGTCTTTGAGGAAGTTTTCAAAAACAATATTTTCCAAAGGCATGGAAGTACCAAAAGGAGAAATATGAAGCAGCACCAGTGAAGTGCTTTCTTTTCCGGAAACAATTCCCTTTAGATAATTGATCGCTGTTATTTCATCTTCTTTATATTCAGTAATGTAAGCTATCTTCTTTATCGGACGGTACAAGCCATCTTCGGGAATTACCAACACAGGGCAAGGGGCTTCCCGCATCGTGTTCCAGGTATTGCTTCCCCATAAAAAATCAAACGTTCCTTTGTTGGCATGTTTTCCCATCAGGATCAGATCTGCACTAAATGCTTCTGCTTCGGTAATAATTTCCTCTATAGTACCTCCTTCAATCACTTTACAGCTAAAATTGATTTTTTCGTTAAGACCAAGGCTCTTCTTTATTTCTTCTACCCTTTGCTGAAGTAATTCAGCCTCTTTAGGAAATGCATCATATATAAAGGGTTCCAGATCGAAAGCCGGAAACGGTGGAGGGGATGCAGAATGATATACATGCAAAAACTCCACATCAGCCAACTGATTTTGGGCTAATTGAATTGCATAACGCTCCGCATTACGTACAGATTCCGAATAATCGGTGGCTACGAGTATATGAAAGGTGGTGTTCATATCGGTTCGTTTTTAGTTGATTTATGACTATATTTTCTCTTCTATGTAATTCAACGTACCACTTCAGGTTAATTTCCTCAATTTCGTCAAACGACGGTCTTAATTCGGTAAGCACCATTGAACTTAGGTTCAAGCCCCTGATCTCTTCTGTATCGTGTTATGCGTTACAGACTATAGATTATCAAGACATCACAAAATCATAATGAAGCATGAGCACCATGAAAATCAGTGTCCTATCATATCAGAACAACAATAGCTTATTGCATTTACTCCTATAAGGTTGTCATTCCAAGGAGGCTTTGCCTTTTCGTATAAAATATCGTACTATCTTTACTGTATTCTATCATCTTCGCCGATCTATCATGAAAAAGAACATATACTTTATCCTGCTTTTGCTGTGTATTCATCACCTTGCGAAAGCTCAAAGCATTACTCCCGTTACCGGTTTTGGAACAAACCCAGGAGCGTTGAATATGTATAAATATGTACCAACAGGGATCAGCGGCCCTGCCCCATTGGTTATAGCCATGCACGGATGTACGGAAAACGCAACCACATTCTCTTCCCAAACAGGCTGGAATAAACTGGCCGATTTGCATAAATTTTATGTGATCTATCCCGAACAGGTAAGTGCCAATAATAGCAGTCTTTGTTTTAACTGGTTTGATACGACGGATGTAAACCGTAATGTGGGAGAAGCATTAAGCATAAAACAGATGATTGATTATATGAAAGCCAATTATGCTATCAATGCATCGGAGGTATTTGTTACAGGTATTTCTGCCGGTGGTGGAATGACTTCTGTGATGATGGCAGCCTATCCGGATGTGATTGCTAAAGGTGCCGTCATGTCAGGCCTTCCCTACAAAGCGGCTACCGATCCCGTTACAGCTTATACTGCAATGAGCAGCGGAATAACAAAAACACCTGCCCAATGGGGAGCATTGGTACGTGCTCAGAATCCCGGTTTTACAGGCTCGTATCCCAAGCTCGCGATCTTTCATGGAACGGTTGATTATACGGTGAATATTACCAATGCTACGGAACTAATGAAACAATGGACCAATCTGAATCATGCCGATCAGACTGTTGATTCAACAAACAGTGCCTTTCAGGGTAATTCAAACATTTCTCTTTCCATATATAACGACAGCACCAACAACCCGGCGGTTTACTTTTATAAAGTTACCGGAATGGGTCATGCCATTGCTGTAGATACCGGTGCTTGCCCACGCAAAGGCGGAGCCGTTGGAACCTATGCTTCTGAACAAACAAATTTTCATTCCACGTATTGGGCGGCAGACTTTTTTCAACTTATACCCGGCCCTTATTCCATTACAGGTGCCATTAATGTGTCTGTATCTGCTTCCGGAATCACGTATAGTGTACCTTCCACAAGTGGCTCTACGTACGTCTGGACAGTTCCTCCGGGAGCTACTATTATGAGCGGACAAGGGACAAACAGTATCACGGTTCATTTCGGAACACGAAGCGGATACGTAGAAGTAACGGAATCCCCGGCAAGCGGATGTAAACTTGATGCAGCAAAGCTTTATGTCAATGTTGGAGTAGCTACAAACATTGCAGCCTCTCCCCTGCCCGTTCAGAGAATGTATTATGTGGCATCCGAAAACAGCATCCATACCGATCAGATACCGGTTCAGGCTCTTAAAACATTACGTATTTATTCTATGCTTGGGCAGAACTGCACTCCTTCCTTTTCCATCGATGGCAATACACTGATGCTGGGAACTCAACTGCCAAAAGGAATTTATGTAATCAGTCTGCAGGATGATGAAAAAAGATATGATGCTAAAATCGCAGTATTTTAATTCTGTCTTTTTACACTGTCTTCTTTATTCTGTCTTCTTTCTTCTCAAATACAGCCCCAGCTCCCAATCGCTCAACTTCAGGGAATCGCCGCTGAAATACACAACTCTTCCATAGGCATTGTATTCCTGAGGGAATTTTTCCAGCCAGGCATCTTTAATGAGATAAATTTTTTCGCAAGCCATAACACTATCAGTGCATCGCTCACTACGTCCATCTTCATAGGGAGTGGCTTTTATTGTTTCCGGATTTAAAGCTGCCGGCAGGTAGGAATGCCAATAATCGCCAATAATACCACATCGCCCAAGCCGGCGCAGGTCTTTTAGTTCTGACAAACTTCGTTCATTAAAATCACGGTTTATTTTCAATACATATATCCTGGTAACGGATATGGCCGATACGAGGAGCAATAATATCATACCCGCAGTCAGGGCTGATCTCGCCTTCCCGATATCAGCATGATCAATCAACAACAATAAACAGATCATCAGACTTATATAAGGATAGGTCTGATACCAACCGTTGAAATTATTCAAAGCCACCCATTTGGAAATAATAAGCAGACACTCCCCTCCTATAAAATTCAATAAAAAGAATAAGACCATAGGTGGTATCTTACCGCGAAAAATCAATTTGAATAACTGTACCGAGGATAGTGCCACAATCCCCGACAATAACCAATGATGAATAGCGCTCCATACTCCCTGCCAGCCAATAAGGATATGCAGGTATACCTTCACATACTTCTTCATGCCGGCAATTATATTCTCTGCACTTCCTATCCAGGTGCCATCATAGGCAGCAACGGGCCTGCTGACGGATCTGGCATACACGAGAAACGCCACTCCGGAAGCGAACACGACTATGGCCAGGGTAGCTTGAATCAGAAAAGGAGACAGGGATGTAACAACCTGCTTCCTGTCATTCATATATACAACAATCCCCGTTACCAGCAAAGCTATCAGCGCCACAATCGTCATATCGGACGACCACATGGCAAGTACCAGGGCCATGCAGCTGCCAATCAGCATCCAATACTTCTTCCATCCTTTTCCAAACCAGAACTTCTTAAGCAAAAACAGAAACAGGGCTATAAAAAAGAACTGGGCTGTATATGGGTGACCAAGACGAAGCATATAGTCGACCTGATGAATAGGAAAGAAAATAACCAGGGAAAGCAATAACCGGGTAATTATGTGTTTAAAAAAAGACGACAATAACAAAACAGTAGAAAAGAGAATGACATACAAAGCAATGCTCGCAGCAAGCGGAGGGGCCGTATTCAAAACAACATAAATGAAATGCCCCAACATAGGAATAAAACTACCCAAACGATCCTGCCCCCAGTAGTATAAGTCATCCGGAAGCTGACAGTCATAGGTCATCAGAATATGAACGGCATTATCGGAATTAAGAAAGGGACTCTTCCAGGGAGATAATATCCAGAAAGATGCAGAGGCTATCACAATTAAGGCCAGTAATTGCAGGGCCCGCGGAATACGAATCTGAAAAAGTTTGTGCATAAAAAGCAAAAAAAGCTGATCCTGAACCAAAGTAATCAATATTTTTTGGACCCGCCAGCGAAAGAAACAAGAGGATCGGAAAACAGCCAAATATTAGTTAGATTTACTCAAAAAAAATGCGCTCCATACGTTATAACAAGCTCACTCACCCATACCCCGCCCTTTATTTAGCACTGCTTATTCTGATCTGTTGTACCACTCCTGCATTTTCATATACCCAAACGAGCGAAGACACCATCAATCCTGTTCTGCACGGAAGGTATGTGACAATTCATGATACCCGTCTTTGGGTTGAGATGGAAGGTAAAGGAAGGCCACTTTTCCTGCTTTCCGGCGGACCAGGCAGTTCTCACAGCTATATGCACCAATTTACGTCCATGCGTGACAAGCATTTGCTGGTGTACATGGATGGGTATGGACGCGGACGCTCCGATACGGCCAGAACTCCCAGTGAATATGGCATTTCCAGAGATGTGGAAGATATGGAAGGCATGCGGTTGGCTTTGGGGTTCGATCAGATAGATGTGCTGGGCCATTCGTATGGCGGTGTATTGGCACAGGCTTATGCCATAAAATATCCATCCCATGTTGCTCATTTGATCCTCGCCAACACTTTTTTCAGTGCCGAAATGTGGCAGGCCAACGACGATAATTCGAACCACGAAATTGAATGCAATTATCCTGAAATATGGAAGGAGTTGATGGCATTAAGAAAAAAGGGGCTGATCTCATCCGATCCGGTTCATCAGAAACTCTATGGGCAGGTACCTTATGGTTTTTTATATGCCTACAATCCTTCCAAATTTGAAGGGGAAGATAACCGTACTCCTTCTGAAAAATCAATACCCCACCCTCATAAATTCAATTCCGCCTTGTATTATCAACTGGTTGGGGCCGATGGAGATTTTGTAGTAGGCGGAGATATAGGAAAGATGGATTTTCGTAAAGACCTGGGCCAGCTTAAAATGCCTTTATTGATTTATACAGGCCGGTATGATCGCGTAGCTATTCCCAAGTTTGCCCTGCAATACAAGGAATATGCACCACAAGCCAGTTTTATGATCTTCGAGAAATCGGGACACAATCCTCAGGTGGAAGAACCTCAGAAATTGTTTGATTTGCTGGACCACTTTTTTAAAGAACATCCCTGATCAGCGATCCGGTCATTTTTTTCTGTGCAGTGTAATAACCGTGATTTCTGGCCAGATACCTAAACGCCCGGGAAACCCTAAAAAGCCAAAACCGCGGTTTACATACA
The DNA here is from genome assembly GCA_013288325.1 of Bacteroidota bacterium. Classification (GTDB taxonomy): domain Bacteria; phylum Bacteroidota; class Bacteroidia; order Palsa-965; family Palsa-965; genus Palsa-965. Next base: position 15,766 of record JABDCB010000032.1, on the reverse strand, counting down.
AAAACCGTTTATCCTGTTCATATAAGCCGGCCCACTGTTTATAACGAAACTGTACGGGGGAAAAACGGATACCCAGAAATTCAAACCCGAATTGCATACCATGGGTATGTCCGGATAAGGTAAGATGGATATGCGGCTCCGCATCCAGCACCTGTTCCTTCCAATGCGAGGGATCATGTGAAAGCAAGATCTTAAATGTTCCGTCGTTGGTACCTTCCAGGGTTTTATTCAGATCTCCGTATTTAGCAAACCGTCCGCTTCCCCAGTTTTCAATACCCAAGAGCTCGATATGCTGCCCATTTTTTTCTATCCGGAGATTTTCATTCCGGAGCAGGTTAAAACCGATTCGTTCATGCATATTAAATAACTCCAGCAGGTTATCTTCTTTATCTTTTCCCGAAGGCCAGGGACGGTAATCTCCATAATCATGGTTACCCAGAATGGAATACTTACCCATCACAGCTTTTGTCTGTTCAAACACTTCCACCCAGGGCTCCATTTCCGAAGCTGAATTATTTACCAAATCGCCAGTAAAAAAAATCACATCCGAACGCTGTTCATTCACCAGCTCAATGGCTTTTTTAACTTCTTCTTTATTATCAAAACTTCCGGCATGGATATCGGAAAGCTGAGTAATCGTAAATCCATCAAAAGCTTCCGGCAAATCAGGAAATTCAAGATTAACATGATGTACTTTATAGCGATATTTTCCGCGTCTGATGGCATAGATCAATCCTGTCATCAACAAGAAGCTGGCGGCCAATCCGATCCTGCTTAGGATTGGGATACGAGGTACAAGGGCAATATCCGATGTAACAGCTGAACTACCCAGCGCATGAAGAATGGCAGTGATCAGGAGACGAATAACCCGATAAATATCCTCACCCAGCAACCATATTCCGAAAAACAAAGCCGGCACATAAACCAGTATTACTACCAGGCCAAGGGCACGAATGGATTTATCATTGCTTCCTGCAGGCCTTCGGGAACGTATAAATGTCGCAAAGAAAAAGAGCAGAATCCCACCCTGAAAACACCAGTAAAGTATTTCTAATATAAAGGATAAGGATTCCGGTAATCCTGTTAAAGCGGCCTTGACACCCGAAAACAGGTAGCTGTCCAGCCAGGCAAAGAAAAGGGATATGAAGAATAATATGAAGAGAAACCGGGAAGAGGATCGCATAGCACTTTATACGTTAAGACGTGCAGGTGCCGCGGATATTTTAAAAGAGGGGGTTATTTCTTTACTTTTTCAAAAGGGACAGCTTTAACAGCAGCAGGAACTTCATCCATTATGGCCGTTCCCAGATTAAAATACCCTTCCCACCATGAAAAAGTGATGTCATTCCAGCTTTGGGTCCACGATTTAGGATAGGAACAGATCTTTACCTTACTTCCCTTTTCGAATACTTCCTTTAATATAGCTCCATACCAGGCCCCATCCGGTTCACGAAGTCCGATATAGATTTTCTGGTCGGAAGGATCCTGAAAAATATTCGTCAGATATTTATGTTTATGGGAAAGAAACTGGTATAGATTGAATGAATATTTTGAATCCAATCTAGGGTTGACACACCGGTTAATAGCCTGCACCGGTATATGCCCTCCAACCAGCTGGCTTTTTATTTCTTCCTGTTCGGGTATCATTTGAAAATTCGTTAGCAGGGATGGATCTCAAGTCCTCCTGTAACATAAGATGATAAAAAGAAGGCGATGGTTGGGTAGGACTAAAAAAAAAGAAAGGATCAGAAATGATACCCTATCCCAAAGGAAAGTCCGTACGAAAAAGGATACGATTTAACCGGTGTGTTACTATTGATGGGGGTGAGTAAACATTTAAACACAGGTTCTGTGAATAAATTGAAATGCTCATTCAGGTTGTATTTTAATCCCATACCGGCCATAAAGCCCAGATTAAAATGATTAACCCCTGTAATTCCGGTAATCGTATGTACTTCTCCTGATCCGGTTGGTGTCGGGATTTCAACCTTGATCATTTCAGAAACCAACACATCCAGCGATGGGCCGCCCAGGGCATACCAGGTAATGCGGTTATTTTGAAAGATGGAATACTGAACAAGCAATGGCAGCTGAATAAAACGTAATGTTTCCAGGCTTCGTGCTCCTATTGATAGGCTGTCGGAAGGCAAAGGCGGACCATTTACATTCGGAAGGATAGCAGAACCTCCGGAGGTATTCAGGACAAAGTGAGGAGCTTCGTTATTGGAGCTGGTAGCATAAACGGTAGTTGCTTTAAGTCCTTGAAAAAGGGTGACATAACTCAATCCTGCATAAATACTCCATCGGTGTGTGAGCTCGTACCCCACCTTAACGCCTGTGTGATATGAAAATGAAGGGGATTCTCTTTCACTGAAATCATCATCAGGTCCATTCAGCTTATCGTCTTCGTCATCATCTTTGGTCAGATGTCTTCCGGTAATATCGGGAACAAAGAAGAGCGACACGGAGAACCGGCTTAAGCGTGTTCCAGTCCCGGAAGTCGCTACTGCGTTGCTCTGTCCGTCTGATGATAAGGGAACCAGGCTTTCTTCATGTATAGCCGGCATCATTAATCCGGGTTGTTTTTCCAAAAGGGTGCCGATCGGTTCTGTTTCTAATCCGGCATTCAAGTCGGTACCAGTACCATGCTCTTTAGCCATTAAACCGGATGAAGCCGGTGCATTAGCGGCCAGGGATAAAGGAGATGCTGATGTTCTTGTTGTTTGCGTCTTCGGATTGGCTATGATAGAGGCAACCGGATATGATGCGATCCGATTGGAATGCTTATTGGGATGACTTGTTTCAGGCGTTTGTCTGGTGTCAGTCCCCCTCTTTTCTACCAACTTGTCGGTATTCGTGTTGATGACAAAGGAAGGTCTGTTCGTTGCATGTGCTGTGTTATTCAGATTGTCAGGTGTATTACCGGTTGATTCTCCGGATACTTCATTTTGTTTGGAGGCTCTATCAGCAAGGGCTGGTGATTGGGTTGTTTTGTTTTCGCTAACAGCTTTTCTGGCCGGAATCAGAAACTCATAACTTCCACCCCCTAAGAGCAGAAGGCCCAATATAATGGTGGCGGACCGGTAAATCCTCGTTTTTCTTTTATAAACATCGAGTTCTGATGCATTCAATTTATGATCCAACCGGTTCCATGCGTTTTCACGCACAGGGCTTTCTTCCGCATCCAGGCTGCTGCGGAATAACTGGTCCATATCATCATTCAGTTCCTTCATTATTCATTAGAGACTTTAGCCTGTCTGCGGCTTAGTTCCACTTCTTTCTTTAATATAGCCCGGGCATCATACAGGTTGGATTTGGATGTACCTTCCGAGATACCCAGTTTTTCAGCTATTTCCTTATGCTTTAAACCTTCAAAAGCATAGAGGTTAAATACCATCCTATAGCCTGCCGGCAAGGCCTGTATCATGTGCATCAACTCATCAGCACTCATATCACTTAACACATCAGGCCCGGAAAAATCTATTTCCTTAATTTCTTCCATATGGAGAGTAGCATAAAGCATCCCTTTCTTCCTGAATTTCTCGACGGCGGTGTTTACAATTATTTTTCTTATCCAGCCTTCCAAAGAACCTTCCTTCCTGAACTCGCTTATATGATCAAACACCTTCATAAACCCTTCAACCAGGGTATCTTCGGCTTCCTCCCTCGATTTGGAATAACGCAGGCACACATTCATCATTTTGGGAGAAAATAACCGGAACAGCTCATTTTGTGCCCGTCTGTCGTTTTTGGAACACAATTTAATGAGGTCATTCATTTCACTCTCCGGCGATCTGAGCCTTTTAAACATAGATGCTATTATGCCAATATTGGTTGGGTAATAGCAAAGATAAAGTATTCAGATTGCCTTTCAAACAGGTTAATTCATGACTTTTTCCCATTCCCGGATCTTAAATGAAAAAGCAATAAACAGATAAAGGCGAATGCAAAAAGCCGCCCGGAGGACGGCTTTTTGCATTCGGTTCAATACCACTTATCTATTGAAAACAACCATTTTCCTGGTTTGTATCGCTTGTCCGTTTACAAGCATGGAATAGAAATATACCCCTTCTTTCAGGCCGGTTCCGTCCATTGTTAGTGAATGCAGCCCGCTGGAACGGGTCCCTTCATCCATATCCAATACTTTACGGCCGGCAATATCATACACTTCAAACCGGATACGGGATGGTGCATTTAATTGATAATTGACAACGGTGGTTCCTGCAAATGGATTGGGTCTGTTTTGCAACAGTTCGTTGGCAGCAACCGGGCCCTGTTCCTGAATACCGGTATTGAGGGATGTAACTTTATAGTAGATCTGATGCCGTTCCACATCAAAAGGTGCGGTATATAAATATGTAGGCACATAACTGCTGTCCCACCCGAGTGCATCATGATTATAGCGGACACTGGTTGGGATGATACCGGAACTGTTCCAATATCCTTTTTTATAGGAAGGAAAGGTATTGGCTCCGTTTTCTTCATAGGAAGCAAAACTGAAAATATTCTGTCCTTTTTTGGCAAGGGTGTCACCGGTGTGATAAACATAGCCTGGTTTAAAGGAAACGGTTGTGCAGGCCAGATCACCGGCAGGAACAACAAATGAATTTGTTTTTAAAGCCTTGAAAGCAAGGAAGGCAATGGATGTATCATGTGCCCCCAGCAGTACTTTGAACTCCTGCATACCCGTTGCAATGGGACCATTGGATACATGGTCATATACGGGGATTTTAACGGCCAGTGTATCCACATTAAAATTCTGGTTCCATCCGCTGGCGCCGGTCCAATGTCCGGTTCTCAGATTGGCGGCAACCGAATTATTGAACAGGTGAAAAATCAATGTATCAATAACAGTAGAGGCCGAATGGCGCTCATAAGCATATTCTATGCTCATCGAGTCGATGCTGTATACGGTAAAGGGATTAAAATGAAATCCCTTATATGTTGCAAAATCCGGATCCGTCACATCCAGTACGTCAGAGATGCAGTGAATCCAGGGTGGTCCCCAGCTTGTTCCAAACTGCACCTGTACGGTGGAATCAGGAAAAAGATAATTTTCGTTCAATACGGAAAGTCCACCTTTTAATGAATCCTCAATCCAGCCGTAGTTGATCCAGAAGCTGTTTGTACTGCCGGAAGTGGCAGCTGAAATGCTTCGGGGTTCTCCGGCCCCTTTAGATAAATGCCGGGTGTCTTGAAAACGGGGAGCCATATTGGCATTCTGAGCCAGGGATAGCAGCCCTTGTAATGCGAAAAACAGAAGTAAGTAGGATTTCTTTTTCATACAGGAAAGAGGATTGGTTAAACACATTCATTGAATTCTACCCGTTCCTTCATTTACGGGATTCGTTAAATGTATTTCCATCCATGAAATAGGGAAAACCATCCTTGCCTCCTTTTTAAGCTATTCTTAACAGGAAAAAAGAGCCATTTGTTGATTATAATATGCTATTAATCAATGCCATAATGAGTCAATAAGAAGAGGGCTTTATTAAGCAGAACCGAATAATGAGAGACCTGTTATTCCTATGTTTGCAGACGAAAAGCCTATAAAAAAAGGAAGTATGATGCAAATCATTTATTGCAATGAGCTATCTCATGGACTGAGGCGGAATCCTTCTCTATTTTTGCGTCGTGATTAAAGTGGAAAGAAATGAAGCTTTATGGGATCGTTGAGAAGAAAAATAAGAGCAAAAAGAAAGGTGCAGAGGTATTTGGTACCGGTCTAAAGATAAGTAAGATAAATTCATTTGCGCATTAAGTCCGCATGAACATTAAATTACGAATCAATTAAACATACGTTATTCTTGAGATATATCAATTATTTCAGGGAAATCATGATCTATCTTTGTACCACAAAAGAGGTCGGATAATTAAAAGTTCTTTGAATGTGGAAGGTGAGGAAATCTAAATGCAGGCGTTTTGTTATAAAAACCTGCATTTTAGCATGAATATTAATATGATTCTCGCTTTTTGAATAAAGTTATTAACAATTGGTGTTAGTAATCGGATGGATTGATAATTTTGTCCTGCATTAATCACCATTTATCAGATCAAATACTGAATTAATCTACATAATTTAAAAAATAATCTGTTAAATCTATAAAAATCAGCCATGAGCTCAGACAAAATCAACGAGACGAATGAATTATTTCGCAAACAAGTGGAAAATTCAATGAAAATATTTCAGGAATCAGCAGCAAGCGTAGCTCAGGCCTACGGGAAACAAGCTGAACTGGTAAGTAATCTGTATAGTCGTGCACTGGAAACCTCACTGGGTTTGAATAAAGGGGGTACTGGTAATGCAAGTCAGATTGCAGAAAAGATGAACGACCTCATGCAAAAGAGCATGGATAATTTTTCACGTCTTTCCAAAACTTCTATGGATAGCATCCTGGAGTATGGAAAACAAAATGGCAACAATGGAGCTTTTTCTAAAGAAAAGCTGAATTCTATTGTCCATAACTATACCGAACAGGCGGAAGCCATCAGCCAGATGAACAAAAAATATCTGGAATCGGTAAACAAACAATTCAGCACGGTAAAGAGCTCTATTTCTCCCCTGCTGGATCGGGTTAAGAAAGAAGTGGAACACAATTTCACTACTTCCAAAGAATCCATGTCTTCTCTTTCCGACACATTCGGAAAGACCTATCAGGAAACAACTGAAAGCAGCAAGGAATTTATGACCGAGCTCAATAGCAGAATGAATACCATGATTACCAATAACATGAAGATCTGGAGCGACCTTTTTACCGCTCTTGAAAACAAAGAATCAGAACCAGCCAAGACTGCTGCTCCTGTTGCTAAAGCTACAACTCCAGTAGTTACCACAACTGAAAGCAAGAATGGTACTGCTGAAACAACAAAGAAAGCCGGCGCTCAGAAATAATCGGATCGCCAAAGAAATCCACGAAAAACAAAGTTTAAAACCTAAAACATGAAAAATCCGGTAACCGAGAAAGCAGAGAAAATAAAATCCATCATTGGAGATACTGCTTTGAAATCTAAAGAAGCTGTTCAGGAAATCATCAGCATGAACACTAAATTTCTTGGACAAGCGCTTGATTCCAACAAAGCTGTTGTTGATGGCATCCGTCAGCAATTTCAATTGAAAGAAAAGAATACTCCACTTTTCGAAACCCTGAACAAAGCCTTCGGTAAATCGATTGAACTTTCTGAAGAAACAATTGATAGTATCATCGATGGCTATAACAAGCAAATCCAGCTTTATGTGGACTACAACACCAAGCTGATCGATACCATCAAGGAATCGGCTAATTACGGTACTGATAATTCAGAGGTTGAAAAAATCCTGAAGCTTATCTATGATAACTTCGAAGCTTCTGTGAATTCAATGAATGCCAGCATGAAAGCTACCATTGATTCTTACAACAAGCATACTAATCTGGCTTTGAATTTCAACAAGAAATTCGGCGAAAATGTGACTGCTCAACTGGAGATGTATAACGATCTGCAGAATAACAGCATGAGCGTATTCAGCAACTGGGCTTCTGAGTGGTGGAAACAGGGCGAACACAAATAGGCCCTTACAGGTCATATTATTGCCTTAACAACGTTGATTTGTTTACAAGCACTTTTCGATAGTTCATTAACAACCCTGCTGCCTGTCCATTGCCAAAAGCATTCAGACTGAGTAGCCGGGTTGTTGAATTTATACAAATTAGGGTACATTTCTAACAAAGCCCGGTACAGGGATAATAAATCATAGAATGGAAAAAGAAAACGGAGCAGACGTTCTTGTCCTTGCACAAGAAGCTACAAAGGCGAGTCAGAAACTGGCAGCTAATTTTATGGAAAATTTCCCGTCTCAGTTGCAGGCGTACAACGAATTTACTACCTCTTACATACAGCTGGCCAATAAAATGATTGGCAATCCGGACACCATGGCCAAAAGCCAGAATGCTTATCTGGAATACCTCCAGAATAATATGGAGCTAAGCAAACGCATATTTGAAAAACAGGCTAAACCGGAAGAAAACGTTACTCCCATCATAAGCCCTGCTCCAAACGACAGACGATTTAAAGCTGCAGAATGGAATGAGTCGCCTTATTTCTTTGACTACGTTAAGCAGAACTACCTGCTCATGTCAAAAATGATGATGGAAATAATCAATTCCATCGATCTGGAAAAACATGCAAAATCAAAATTAAGCTTTCAGACCCAACAATATCTGGATGCCCTCTGCCCTGCCAATTTCTTCCTTACCAATCCGGAAGCTATTAAAATGGCACAGGAAACAAACGGAAAAAGCCTGATAGCCGGGTTTGAAAACCTGCTTAAAGACCTTGAAAAAGGAAGCATCACCCAAACCGATGATACCTCTTTTGTATTGGGCGAAAATCTGGCCCAGACCAAGGGATCAGTAGTATTCGAGAATGAACTGATTCAGTTAATTCAATACACACCTCAAACTGAGAAAGTATCTGAATTTCCGTTACTTATATTTCCTCCCTGGATTAATAAATACTATATCCTCGACCTGCATACCGAGCGTTCCCTGGTTGAATATGGAGTAAAAGAAGGACATACCGTTTTCATTACTTCCTGGAAAAACCCAACTGCCGATATGGGTCATATCTCTTTCGATGATTATGTCGTAAGCGGAGCCATTAAAGCCATTGAAGTAGTGCGTGCTATAACCGGAGCTCCTAAAGTGGATACACTCGGTTACTGCCTGGGCGGTACCCTGTTAGGAGCAACACTGGCAATCCTGTCAGCACCCAAACAAACATTTTTGGAAGCCGAACGTGAACGCAATTCCGTAAACACAGCCACATTCCTGGCTACCATGCTTGATTTTTCCGATATCGGACCTATGGGAGCTATCATTGATGAGCCCCTGGTAAACAGCATTGAAGAAAAGCTGAAAGACGGTGGTGTAATGCGTGGTGATGATATGGCAAAGGCATTCAATGCCATCAGAGCCAATGAACTGGTATGGCCTTATGTAGTGAATAACTACCTGAAAGGACAAACTCCTCCTCCGTTCAATGTACTGTACTGGAGCTGTGATAATACCAATCTGCCTGGTAAGATGTATACTTTTTATCTTCGTAAAATGTTGTACGAAAATCAGCTGAGGGTGAAAAATGCACTGCGTATCTGTAATGTGCCTATCGATCTTGGCCTTATTAAGGTTCCTGTATATGTAATCGGTACCATTGATGACCATATTGCTCCTTGCCGCACTGCTTTTAATACAACAGAACTGGTAAGCGGAGATGTGGAGTTTATCCTGGGCGATTCCGGTCATATCATGGGTGCTATCAATGCTCCATCCAAAAAACATAAATACAACCACCATTTCGGCGGTACGCTCGGAAAAGGTTTTGATGTCTGGAAAGAATCGGCTAAACAAGGTGAAGGAAGCTGGTGGCCGCATTGGAACCAGTGGCTGATGAGTAAATCAGGCAAGCAGATACCTGCCCCGGAAAAAGAAGGAAATAAAGAATTCCCTGTAATTGAACCAGCACCTGGACGCTACGTAAAAGAAAAATCGAGTTTATGAATGAAAGCAAAAGCATTGTAAAAAATAATAAAGTTGCACTTATCACCGGCGGAACCGGTGGAATCGGATCGGCAATTTGTGAAAGGCTTTACAGAGATGGATTTACCCTCGTTGCAAACTATCGGGATTTTGATAAAGCAATAAAATGGAGGGAAGAAGCAAAAAAATGGAGAGATGACCAGCTTAAAATGGGCATCGATGTGAAGATTGTAGAAGGAGATATTTCGGATTATGCTTCCGCTCAGCGTATGATGAAAGAGATTGAAGAGGAAATAGGAGTGGTACAGGTATTGGTTAATAATGCCGGTATTACCAGAGACACCCCTCTTCATAAAATGGCTCCTGAACAGTGGTTTGACGTAATCAATACCAACCTGAACAGCGTTTTTATCTGCTCCCGTCTAGTTATTGAAGGCATGATAGCCAAAGGATGGGGACGTATTGTTTCCATTTCTTCTGTAAACGGACAAAAAGGTCAGTTTGGACAAACCAATTACGCCACTGCAAAAGCAGGGATGTATGGATTCTCCAAATCCCTGGCTCTGGAAGTAGCCAAAAAAGGCATTACCGTCAATACCGTTTCTCCGGGTTATATCGGAACATCTATGGTGATGGCTATACGCGAAGATATCCGGAACAAGATTATCGAACAGGTACCCATGGCCAGACTCGGCGAACCCAAGGAAATAGCCGCGGCTGTTGGATACCTGGTTTCTGAAGACGGCAATTATATTACCGGTTCTGATATCTCTGTAAACGGCGGTCTGTATATGTCACGATAAGTACACGATACAGCACAACATGCATTTTCTTACTACCGATAAACTCAAGCTCTATTACGAGGTTCATGGAAACCTGGAAGCGCCTCAAACGCTTTTGTTTCTGAATGGGGTATCTCAGTCCACACTGGCCTGGGGCCTGATGAAACCCGCTTATGAAAAAGAGTACCGGGTGGTGTTATGCGATTTTATTTTTCAGGGTCAATCCGATAAAGAAGGCGAATACCGGGATTTTGATCAGCATGCCAATGATGTATTGGGACTACTCAATCACCTGGGCATTGAACGCATCAATATCATCGGTATTTCCTACGGAAGTTTAGTGGCCCAGCATTTCGCACTTCTTTATCCCGACCGGCTCGACAAGCTCATCCTGCTTTCCACCTTTGCCCATAAAACACCTTATTTTGAAGCCATAGAACTGGCCTGGGAACGGGCGCTTGCCATCGGAGGCTATTCGCTCATGCTGGATGTGATGCTTCCGACGGTATTAAGCGAAGAGTATTTTGCTAATCCCCTGATTCCTTTGTTCGCCTTAAAATCGAGCCGGGAAGGAATTAATTCCGAAGTAGGTGCTTTACAAAAACTGATGAAAGCCACCCGTTTAAGAGGTGATTACAGACAGAAACTGCAGGAGATTCACAACCCGAGTCTGATTATACATGGTGAAAAAGATGCACTCCTGCCTGTACACATGGGACATGCAGTAGCCGACTCCATCCATGGAAGCCAGTTCGAATTAATCCCTAAAGCCGGTCATACCCTCAACCTGGAAGCTGCCGAGCAAACCAACGCCATTATTCTTTCTTTCCTTTAAGTATTATTTATCACCTTCCTAATTTCTGCAATACGTATTTTTTTGTGTTATCACTGTCTTATTAATATCTTGATTTGACAGAACGCAGATCATTATGATGATTATGATTCATTACGATGCATCCATAATCCGCGCAAATCATAACAATCATAATAATCTGCGTTCTATTATATGCTGATGAATTTCAAATCATTACATACAACCTCAAAACAATATTCTGCCTTCCACCTTATCAAATTCCTTTATAAGAAGAGCTTTTTGTATCATGTCGATTAACATCGCATCGATATGAATGAATATTGATACGAAATCATCTCCCATCGCATTCATTTATACAGACATTGAACACATTTCTTCTCATTTTGACACATAGTCTTCCTACATCGTGTTCAAATGGAAAGGAATCAACTCCATCTCTTCTTCTTTTAACCCGTTTTGCTTAAGAACAGCATTCATGAGCGTACAAATCGGATCAATATTTGCAGAATATTGTACTGCGTGAGATAAAAACTGCACGTTGTTAATTCACATCGATACGATGTTTAAACACATCGATTCAATGTTTAAATCCATTGATACGATATTTAAATACATTGAACACAAAGACTCATACATAAACTCCCTGTTTAAAGAAACGATGTCGTAAGGACATGATATTAACCAGATGGCTAAATGAATCAGATCATTTCCTGAATCCGCAAATACGATGTTTAAATAAATGAATGCGATGCTTAAAGCCTCAAAGTTGAAAGGAAATAAAACAGATGCGATGTTTAAATGAATAAGGGCTGTGGGGATTCATTCTGGCTTTATTCTTTTAAATTAATTACTTATACCGAATTTCAGTTAAAAAACATCCCGAGTTTTCTGAATATAAGATAAGTCCCGCAAAAGAAACTTGACAAATCTCCTTTTTCCGTTATCTTTGAATACAATCGCAAATTCCTTCTTTCAACAAAAACTTCAACAATTCCGGCATGAAGAAAAACAGATACCTATCCCCGCTTGTTTTTATCATCTGCTGCTTCTGTCTAACGCAGACAAATGCACAAATCTCCACTGCTTTTACCATCAATACCCAGCTGGAACGGCATACGATAAGTCCTTATATATACGGATCAAACGGACAATCGATGGACCGGCCCGAAAACATTACCGCCCGCCGATTGGGAGGAAACAGGCTTACCGGCTATAACTGGGAAGACAATTTTTCACATGCCGGCACGGATTATATCAATTCCAACGACAACTATCTGCCCTGGTCGCTTCAACTGCCTACTTCACAATATCTCGTACCCAACGCGGTATTAAAAGCTTTTCACGACACTTCGCTTTCCATGCAATGCTATACCCTGCTTACCTTACCCATGGCAGGCTATGTATCCCGGGATGGGAACGGAAGTGTTACCGCCGCTCAGGTGGCTCCCTCTGCCCGCTTCCGGAAAGTGATCAACCGCAAAGGAAGTGCCTTTGTTCTCAGCCCCGATACCACCGATAATAATGTATATGTGGATGAATGTTTGAATAACCTCCTTACCGCTTATGGCAATGCAGGAACAGCAAACGGGGTAAAAGGATACCTGCTTGATAACGAGCATGCCCTCTGGCCCTCTACCCACCCGCGTATCCATCCTAATCAGCCTACCTGTGCGGAAGATATCAGACTGAGTGTAAGCCTCGCAAAAACAGTTAAAACAATGGATCCTCTGGCCGAAGTGTTTGGTCCTTCGGATTATGGTTATGCTTCATTTCTGAATTTTCAATCGGCTCCCGACTGGAGTACCTATTCCGCTTCATATCCCAACTATCTGAGTCTTTATTTAAAACAGCTGAAGCTGGCTTCCGATACCTTTGGTCACCGGCTGCTGGATGTGATGGATGTACATTGGTATCCCGAAGCACAAGGAAAAGATCACCTGGGTAATCTGGAACGGGTTAGCGGGGGCAATAACGACCGGGGTGTAGCCGAAGCACGCATACAGGCTCCGCGTACCTTATGGGATTCCAGCTATATAGAAAACAGCTGGATAGGACAGTATTACAGTCCTGTAGCTTATGTGAGCGCCCTTCAAAAAGCAATTACACAGAATTATCCGGGTACCAAACTGGGCTTTACCGAATACGATTACGGCGGAATGAATCATATATCCGGTGGTTTGGCAACAGCCGACTTTTTAGGCATTGCCGGAAAATACAATGTTTACTTTACCTCCCGCTGGGGACAACTGGATTCTTTTGTTTCAGCAGCCTTTAAGATCTACCGCAATTATGACGGACACAATTCTACCTTCGGCGATCTGCATATACAAGCCAAAGCCCCGGATGCACGCGTTGCGTCTATCTATGGCTCTTTGAAAAGTACCGATACCACCGAATTGCATCTGGTGGTGATGAACAAAGATTATGATTCCACCCTGGTGGCTTCTTTTCAGATTACATCCCCTACTTCCTTTGTATCGGCCCTGGTATATCGTTTTGATTCCACCGGATTTACGCTTACTCAATTAGCTTCTATATCGGGCATAACTTCGAATCATTTTAATTATGTGCTCCCTCCCCTTACCTGTTATCATTTTATTCTGAAAAAATCTCCGGTTACGGCAATCAATGAAAACAAAGAACCGTTCCCGGTTAACTTATTCCCCAATCCGGCACAGGATCTGGTTCAGATTATTGCGCCAGACAACCATATCCGTAAAGTAAAACTGTTCAATTCCCTGGGCGAACTCATCAAAGAAATGAATGGAAATACAGAGCAAATCAAACTGGATATTTCCACACTGGCACCCGGTCTTTATCAGGTTGAAATAAATACAGACAAAGGAGTTATCCTCAAAAAATTACTAAAACAATAAAACGTTTTACTATGAAACTACGCTACTCATCCCTTCTTTTTATAAGCATGGTGCTGTCTGCTCTGGTATGTCAGGCACAGCCCACATCCTGGACATCGCATGGCATTGGCGGAGGCGGTTCTTTGTATGCCCCCAGCATTAATCCGGGCAATAACAATGAATTTTATGTGGGTTGTGATATGAGTGAATTGTTTCACACCACCGATTACGGTTTAAGTTATAGCCAGGTTCCTTTTCAGCAATTCATAGGGGGGCCTTATGCAAAAATGTGTTTTACATCCACAGCCGGTTTATTATACAGCCTCAGCTCCAATTTGATCAGCGGCAATGATAATCCGGTAAAGAGTACTGATAATGGATTGCATTGGACGATGCTCACAGGACCCGATACCACCCAAACCTGTTATACCCTGGATGTGGATTACAACAACCCTACCCGGATCGTTGTTTCCAATTACGGACAGATTTATTTTTCAAATAACGGGGGTGCGACGTTTACCTCCATTCACACAGCAGTGGTGAGCGGTGACGGGAATACCGTAGGAGGTGTCTTTTTTGATGGAAACAATATTTATATAGGAACAAATGACGGTGTATTGGTATCTACCAATGCAGGCGCTACGTGGACCATTCCTACCATTACCGGATTGGGAACAGGAGAGAAGATATATTCCTTTACGGCTGCAAGGACGGGTACTACAACCCGATTCTTTTGTCTGACGGCAGGAACAGGAAACTGGAACCCGGGATCATCATTAAGCGCTGCAACAGGAGGAGGATATTCAGGATTTACACTGGGATCGTATGTATGTAATTATGGAAGCGGAAACTGGGTTTCTTCAATCAGCGGCATTGATTTGACCAATGACTTTCCCCTTTTTCTGGGTATGGCAGGTAATGACATTACCACCGCTTATATGAGCGGAGGAAGCAGTGCCGGTACTCCTATTATACTAAAGACAGCAGATGGAGGATCAACCTGGACCCATGTGCTTCAGACTACCAACAACCAGAATATTGAAACCGGCTGGTGTGGACAAAGCGGAGATCATCAATGGTCCTTTCCGGAAGTGGCTTTCGGTATTGCTGTTGCACCCAACAACTCCAATGATGTGCTCTTTACTGATTTCAGCGATGTACACAAGACATCCAATGGAGGCACTACCTGGGAACAGGCTTATCTGAGTGCTGCCGATCAGCATCCCGTAAACGCACCTACACCTACCAAACAAACCTATCACAGCATCGGGCTCGAAAACACATCCTGCTGGCAGGTATCGTGGATCAGTTCCTCTAATATTTTTTCTGCCTTTACCGATATCACGGCTGTCCGCAGTACCGATGGAGGTAATGGCTGGTCATTCAACTATACCGGTAATACGGCTAACACAACCTATCGTGTTGCCAAAGGATCAAACGGAACCTTATATGCCGGTACATCCAATATTCATGATATGTATGCCAGCACCCACCTGACCGATGCAAGGTTGGATGGTGCCGATGCCAATGGAAAAGTTATTTACTCGGCCGATAGCGGGAAGACCTGGCAATCCATGCATTCGTTCGGACATCCCGTATGCTGGATTGCACTGGACCCTAACAATACAAACCGGGCTTATGCCAGTGTGGTGAATCATGCAGGCAGCGGAGCTGCAGGAGGTGTTTACCGGTGTGATAACCTGAGCAGTCTGGCAACATCTACCTGGACCTTGCTACCTGCTCCGCCCCGTACAGAAGGACACCCTTCCTGTCTGGTGGTGCTGAACGATGGAAAACTGGTGG
>JABDCB010000031.1 GCA_013288325.1 Bacteroidota bacterium | reverse complement strand
GGAAAAGGCAAGCGCATATTTTTTGTGGTATTCAATCTCGTAGAGGGAAATATTTTCCCGGTTGCTCCGTATCTCATTCACCCTTCCGTCTATCGTACCTTTTATGGTACGTGCCACACCCAATGCTGCTTCCAGCACCATATGACGATCCTGTTTGTTCATCACCTTCAAAAAATCGCTATGTCCTTCCTCCTTTTTCTTGTCTTTCTGATCCAGGTATTTAAATGCATTGGGAGCATAACCTGTTGCCAGGATATCATGAAATCCGGTATGGAGGCGTTTATCATTCAGCTCCAGCGTATCGGTCATCGCCTTCAGCTGGGTCACATTCAGCATCTGGTGGTTTTGTTTAAACAGCTCCTCATTGGTGCGGTTAATTTTAAAACCCGCCAGATCGAAACGCACCGTTTCCCCGCTAAACTTGCTTCTCAAGAAAGGGACACTATGAACACCAGGATCTTTTTCTTTTGACACTTCCTCATAGCTGCAACCATTCATGAGCTCAAGTACCAGGTATTTTTTATCATCTGTTACTTCCATCGTGCCCGATTCGGCAGCTATCACCCGGTTATTTCCATCGGGCGTATGATCATAGATCAGCACATTGCCAATGGTTTTTCCATCAGCCCCTTTTTTCCCTACCCGGAGGGTATAATTGTCTATTCCATTATAAAAAACACCTTCTTTTATGTTTAAAGCAGGCTTTTTGTTCTGAATATCCCACATCATCCGCCCCATTTTAAGGTTGGCATATGGGAGTATAATGTTTGAAAAATAAAAGGCACAAAGAGAAATACCGATACAAAGAAGGATAAGCGGAGCCATGACACGTTGCAGGGAAAGACCGGAAGCTTTCATGGCAGCCAGCTCATAATGCTCGGCCAGATTTCCAAAGCTCATGAGGGAGGAGAGCAGGATGGCAAGGGGCAATGCAAGGGGTACCAGCGACAGGGAGGCATAAAAGAAAAGCTGGGCTACATCCATCCATTCCAGCCCTTTACCTACCAGTTCGTCTACCCATTTCCACAAAAATTGCATGAACAGGACGAACAGGGAAATGAAAAAAGTGAGCAGAAAGGGTAATAGAAATGATTTCAGCGTGAACCGATGGAGTGTTTTCAAACTGTTCCTTTTTGGCAAAGTTAATGAAACCTTTCAGGAAAGCCCCTTCCTATTCCGCCTGAAATACGTTCCACGTTGGGCGTGTGCCTATTATCCGTACCTTTGCGGCTCATTAACATATACTAAATGAATAAATTTGAAGCGCTTGGGATTGAAGCGAGGGTGGTGAAGGCTATTACCGAACTCGGATTTGAGACTCCCACCCCTATTCAGGAGCAAGCTATTCCTGTGCTGTTGAAAGAAGAGAAAGACTTAGTAGGACTGGCACAAACAGGTACCGGAAAAACGGCTGCATTTGGCTTGCCACTTATACAAACTGTTGATTTTCAGTCCCATCACACGCAGGCATTGATCCTTTGCCCTACCCGTGAGCTGTGTCTGCAGATAACCAAAGACTTACAGAGCTATACCAAATACATGCAGGGAGCCAATATTGTGGCTATTTATGGTGGTGCGAGCATTGTAAACCAGCTCCGGGATGTAAAAAGAGGAGCTCAGATTGTAGTCGGAACACCAGGACGTATGGTTGATATGATCAACCGTAAAGGCGTGACACTGAAGACAGTAAAACGCGTGGTACTGGACGAGGCTGACGAAATGCTGAACATGGGTTTCAAAGAAGACCTGGACATGATCCTGTCGGAAACACCCGATGAAAAATGTACCTGGCTGTTCTCTGCCACCATGCCCCGGGAAGTGGAATCCATTGCCCGTAAATACATGGCCGATCCTTTCCAGATTACAGTTGGAAAAAGGAACGAAGGCAATGTGAATATTGAACACGTTTATTATGTGGTTCATTCCCGCGACCGCTATGCTTCCCTCAAACGAATTGTAGATTATTACCCTGAAATATTCGGTATCGTATTTTGCCGTACCAAGGCAGAAACCCAGGAAGTGGCTGAAAAGCTGATCCGAGACGGATATAATGCAGATGCCCTTCATGGCGACCTGAGCCAGGCTCAGCGTGACCAGGTGATGAAACGTTACCGTTCCAAATCACTCCAGGTACTGGTAGCAACCGATGTGGCTGCGAGAGGTATTGACGTGGATGATGTGACCCATGTAATCAACTATAATCTGCCTGACGAAATTGAGAACTATACCCACCGTAGCGGACGTACTGCCAGAGCGGGTAAAACAGGTATCTCTATCGTTATCCTGAATGTACGCGAAGTAAGCAGGGTTAAAATCCTGGAACGTATCATCGGAAAGAAATTTACCAAAGCCAGAATACCTGGCGGACATGAAGTATGCGAAAAGCAGCTCTTTTCCCTCATCAGCAAGATTCACGATGTGGAAGTAAATGAAGCAGCTATTGCAGAATACCTGCCCCAGATATATGCCCAGCTACAAGATCTGAGCAAGGAAGAACTCATCAAACGTTTTGTTTCTGATGAATTCAACCGTTTCCTGGATTATTACAAAAATGCACCTGATCTGAATGTAGAGAACAGAAGCTTTGAAAAGAGCCCTGATCGTGGCGAAAGAGGAGAAAGGCCTGAAAGAAGCGGAGAAAGAGGGGAATCAACCCGTCGTGTGCCGGAAAGAGATTCCAATATGACCCGTTTCTTTATCAATGTAGGTGAAATGGACGGATTGGATAAAGGCGGACTGCTTCGTTTTATATGCGATACCAGCAACCTGGAAGGAAGCAATATTGGAAGAATTGATGTAAAAAGCAGTTTCTCCTTTTTTGACGCTGCCAAGGAAGTAGAAGATTTCCTGCTCAATGCTTTTAAAGGATCAACCTTCAAAGGACGTAAAGTAAGAATTGACCCGGCTGACAGCGGAAACGGTAACAGCGGCGGAGGTGGTGGTAATAGCTTCGGAAGTGGCAAAAGACCTTATGGAGGCGGAGAAGGCGGATGGAAGAAAAAACGTTTTGAATCTTCACAGGATTTTGGCGGTGGTAATAGCAGCGGTGGTAACAGCAATGGTCCCCGCAGAAGTAAGTTTGCGAAGAAAAGCCATTAATACCCATTAAATAAATAAGAGGGAAAGATCGCGTTGCAGGATCTTTCCCTCTTTTCTTTTATTCCAATATGGTTTGATAACAGGAACGGAGTTCTACCCTTTCCTTACCCGGGTTACTACAGCAGCATTTCCTTTAAAGGCATATTCCCAGTCTTTATCAAAAATCCGGGGCAGGTAACGTCTGTATAAATTGATCCGGACTGTGATCCCGTTTTCATCCTCCCCTTCTTTCGCCACTCCGGTAAATTCGTAACACATTATTTTCGGATGTTCCTTCATAAACATCTTCACAATCTCCACCACTGTTGACATGACACGATAAAGTTCACCTTTATTGGTCACCACATATTCTTCGCCTTCATATTCATCATTAATAACACCGAATACGATGGTGGCATGCAAAATATTGTCCTGTCTCCTTCCGAAGCGAACTTCATACTGAACATCATTGTCGGTGGTAAAATAGTATACCCCTGCCGAGCTGATAGCGGGTGGTATAATTTTATAAATCTGTACTTGATCCTGCATAAAAAAGGATTCGGCTCTTAAGGCAAAAAGATAAAGATACTAATTCTTTGAAATTTTACTTCATTCGGTATTGCTTTGCAAACCCGGCCATTCCCAAAGCATAAATTCTTAATTTTGTTTTATGCTAAACCTATTGTCCAGCCAGTTCAGCTGGCTCGATTTAATTGATATTGTGCTGGTAGCCGTTCTTCTCTATCAGTTGTATCAATTGGTACGCGGCACTGTAGCCATCAATATCCTGGTGGGTGTTACCCTTTTTTATGCACTCTGGATGGTGGTGAAAGCGATGAACATGCGTTTGTTCA
Organism: Bacteroidota bacterium; assembly: GCA_013288325.1. GTDB lineage: Bacteria > Bacteroidota > Bacteroidia > Palsa-965 > Palsa-965 > Palsa-965. The sequence continues at coordinate 29,139 of JABDCB010000031.1, read as the reverse complement.
GCCATATCCTGGGCAAATTTATTGATGTTGGGTTTATTGCTCTGCTTATCGTGTTTCAACAGGAACTACGTCGCTTTTTTATTTTTGTGGGTACCACCAATTTCATTAGCAAGGGAAGCCTGGCACGGCGTTTTCTGGAATGGAATGTGAAAGGCGGCAAGATAGAACTCGATACTCATGCCATCAGCAAAGCCTGCAAAAACATGAGCGAAAGCCATACCGGAGCCCTTATCGTAATTACAAGAGGCTCCGATCTGAAATTTTATGCCAATACCGGTGATCCTATCGATGCAAAAGTTTCGGTACGGATGATTGAAAGCATTTTTTACAAAAACAGCCCCCTGCACGATGGAGCCCTGCTCATTACCGATAATCAATTGCGTGCTGCAAGATGTGTATTGCCGGTAACCGAAGATCCTGACTTCCCGGCCCATCTGGGGATGCGTCACCGTGCTGCTGTAGGGATCACTGAAAATTCGGATGCGCTGGCCATTGTTGTTTCCGAACAGACAGGAGAAATTTCCTTTGCCAAAGACGGTAAAATTATTCACGGACTCACCCCTGATAAGCTACGTGAACTGATTGATAAGAATCTGGGGGATTAAAAAGCGGCAGGAGGCAGGCGCAGGAGGCAGTGAAAATGATTGAATTAATTTTGACTCCTTTAACTATTTCCTTGAATTTAATCTTTTGCAGTGTATCCTGCGTACTGCCGCTGCCTACTGCCGCTAGTTTACATTGTCATCCTGAGCAGAAGCATGGAAAGTGAAGGAGGGTGCTGGGGCTGCTGGTGTGGGGCTTCGACTCCGCTCAGCCACCGAAGAATCTCGCACTGTTTCTCGATCTGTTTTTTCTGCCTCCTGGGCCTGCCTCCGGCCCCTAGTTTTTCATAGCTCTCGTCATCTCCCTTTTTCCCGGCGGTCCCGGAAGACGTTCAATTAGAAAACCGGCCTTTTTCATATTCCTTTTCACTTCACCCTTTGCACAATAAGTAACCAGGATTCCTCCCGGAGCCAGACAATCGTATAGTTTCTGAAATACGGCTTCTGTCCATAATTCAGGCTGTACTTCGGGTGCAAAAGCGTCAAAATACACCAGATCATACATCCCCGAAGGGCTAAACTGATCCAGTGGATGCAGGCTCCTTTCCAGCAAAAAATAGGCATTGATCTGCTGTTTGCCTTCGGCAAGGGAATGCATTTGTTGAAAAACAGAGGTATAATCGCTCAATCCGGGCAAACTGGTATAATTAAGCGATCTGATGATTCCGGCAGACAGAGGAAAAGGTTCCAGTGCGGTATACACTACCGGACAGGAAAGACGTACCGACTCCATAAGGGTAAGCAAGGCATTAAGACCGGTACCGAAACCAATTTCCAGAATCCGGATGGTGTTGCCGGCAGTAAAGACCTTGCTGAACCCAGCCTGGATAAACACATGCCGGCTTTCCTGCAAAGCCCCATGATGAGAATGGTAATGCTCGTTGAGCACCGAATTATAAAGGGTATGTGAACCGTCGCTGGTCTCTTTGAGGTGTAAGTGTTGCGGGGCTTGGTCGCTCATGCTTTTCTATTTACAAAAAAATGAGGCTCCTTTTGCCATTCCCGTCAATTATTTACCAACAATCAGAATACGCTACAACGCACTATCTGCGGGCTATTCGTATACATATCAGGAGTTTTTAACAGTGCAGAAAAAGGCCTTGATATTCGTTATTTTAGCCTGATATAATCACTCGAAATGGAGAATGAATTGATCCGGAGCATTTTTCGAAATTACGAATTATTGTTGCCTTCCAACCCGGAATCCATCATTCTGCTGGTACAGCTGAATGATAAGATTGAAAAGGGGGAAATTGATGAAGCTTTTTCACAACTGGACTTTGAAAAGACGGTTGACCAGGTAGCCGAAATGCTGGGACGGGAGAAAAGCATACAGAAGGAAACGATTTCGAAAAAACTGAGCCAGTATTTTTATACCACTGCAAAACGCGGAACCGAATACCGCTACCAGCTTACCGTATATGCAAAAGACCTGGTCAGCGCCATCATCAACGAGATACAACCTCAGTATGATGATCTTCCGCTGATCTATACTTTTCGTCGTACGTTACCCCTTACGGAAGAAGACCTGCTTAATATCCAGAACCTGAATTACTGGTACTACAACCATTATGGACCCGCCAAAAAACGGATTCTGGGACATATTGAAAACCTGCAGCGTTATGTAGACAAAAAGACTTTTGAATTGCGCAGCATTCTGAAAGCGGATGCCGATAATGCCAGAGGGCTGATTGATAAATTTATCCTGGTTTTTACCGATATCGGTAAACAAACGGAAGGTCTTACCCAGACCCTCAATTTTAAACAGGATACCCTGGACAGAATTAAAACAGCCGAACCAACCTTTCTTAAAGACAAGGAAAGCTGGGAACGCTATTTCAAAATAAGAGCAGAGATTGAGCAGTTTTTTGAAAATGTAGATAGTCGTGTTCTGTCTATCAACGATCGTATTCAGACCTCCTCCTCCCGTCTTAAGACCTTGTACGATTCCCTGCGCTATAAGCAGATGTACAAACTCAAAATTGAAAAATACCTGATCTCCCTGATCCGCTCAGCACAGCTGGTGGAAGGGGAAATAACTCTTCCGCCTGAATTCAGCCGCAAGTCGGTGCCTTTCTTTAAACGCAAATTCCGTTTTGTTCCGAAACTCAATTTCCACGATGTCATTCCGAAAGATGTTCCGGAAATGCACGAAGATGAAGAACTGAGAATGCTGAAAGAAGCAGAAAATATGAAAGTGCTGATTCGTCAGGAACATATTTCACGCTGGCTGGAAAATATCAATACGGAAATAAAAGCCGGTGTTCACATTGAATTTGAAGACTGGTTCAAGGATATTTATGACGCCGAGCAAAACCTGGAAGTGCCTATTGATGTTTGTTTCGGGCTTATCCAGCAACACAATAAAAACCCCGATGCAGATCTGATCGTGGAACAAGAACGTACGTTTAACCTTAATGATGATGTAACGATATGGAGAATGAAAATTCAGCCTTCGAATTCCTAAGCAAGGAAAGTTCGATCAAGTATTTTGCAGAAGCCAACTTTGCCCTGAGTCAGGGTAAACACATACAGAATTATGGCTATGACACCAAGATCTGGGATTATATCAATGATAATTATTCCCGCTTGGAACATTACTATGAGCTGCTGTACAACTGCTTTCTGCGTCGCGAAAGCAACGACCGCGACATCTATTTCTACCTGGATTTTCCGGAAGAAGGATATGGCCGTTTTACCCGCGACAGGTGCAGGGAACTGGACGACAAACACGTGGTATTCGGTATTCTGCTGCTGAACTCATCCAAAGAAAAATTCTTTGAAGCCAAAGAAATGACCTGGGATGACCTGGAACAGATTACCGAAGAAGGGGAGCATAAAGAACTCTGGCAACGACTGCTGTATGGCGAGCTGAAACGAAACTACACCCCCAATGAAAAGGATGAGGTGAAACGCAAGATAGAACGTACCCTGAATGAGTTTGAACGGATGGGATGGATAAACTGGATAAACCAGGAAGCCTTTCATTTCGAAATCATGCCAAGTATAGACCGTCTGGCAAAAATGTATTCAAGAGAAATTAACGAAGTTGAACTTACCGAAGACTATATCCATGAGCAGCTATCCTAAGATTTATTCCCTTTCTACCGTCGGAGTGCGTCAGCATAATAATTGTGATTATCTGTTGCACCCGGTACGAACCGACTTTACCGGAGATAACGGTTTGGGCAAATCGATTGTAGCCGATTTGATGCAGCTGATTCTCATACCCAAAAGGGATCTGTGGAAACCGGGGACAGAAGGTCTGGATAAAAACGAAAGACGTATTGAAGGGATCCCCCTCAATAAAACATATATTGAGCATGCCTATGCTTTCTTTAACATAGAAAGGGCAAAAGGTAAATTCGTAACCATCGGGGTTTATATCCCAAAAAATTCACGCTACCCGGTACGTCCTTTCATCATTCAGAAAAGCGCGGACTTCTCCAAAAAAGAACTGGAAAGTTTTCATAGGCCATTACATGCCACCGATTTTCTGGCGCCTAACAAAACAGTGATGGAGCTGAAAGATCTGAAGAATTATCTGACGCTTGAGCATAACATCTACCTCTATGACTATTTCCAGCATGAGGAGATCATGAATTACTATGAAACCCTCTTTACCAATCATATCATACCGATAGATCTTACCAAGGAAACCAATCTGAAAGCCCTGGCCAAGATCCTTCAGTCTTTCTCCCGTGCCAAAACACTGGATGTTACCAATTCCCGTTCGCTTCAAAACTTCCTTTTTGAAGATAATGATGAGATCAAGACGCTTTTTGAAGAGCAGAAAGATCAGCTTGAAAACTATATCAAACAGTATAATTCCAGCCGCGACCTGATTAAGGAGCTGGATATGAAGCAGAATAAACTGACTCAGCTTAAGAAGATGCTGGACAAAAGCATTGCTTCCCGCGATGAATTTCTGACTGCCGATACCATCCATGCCTACAACTTTTTTATTGAAGCGCAGCGGCACTTTAATGAAAACAAAACCCGCTATGAAAGTGCGGTACGTAATCTGGACAAAAACAAAAAAGAACTAAAATCACTTACCGAAAGCACCCTGAAATCTTATCAGGATCTGCATGCCGTCAATAATCATCTTCAGAAATATTATGAAGATCTGATCCCTACCCTGAGCGACCGTAAGATTGAGGAAAAACGTAATCAGGCCAATGAACTCTTTATCCTGGTAAATGAGCTGGAAAAACTAGCCCCTATCTTCAAACGCTATATGAGCGCTCAGGCTGCTCAGGAAAAAATGCGGGAACAGGAAAAATACAGGGACCGTAAAGTGAAACTCAAAGCGCTTCAATCTATAAAGAGCTATACAGAGTTCGAAAAATCGGAATGGGCCAGTGATTTCAAAAGCGCATTAAAAAATTATCCTGAAAAAGTAGCCGAACTTCCACGTACGATAGAACAACTGAGCGGTTTGCTGGAACTGTATGAAAAAGGAAATGCAAATTCCCTGTTTCATTGGGCCGTGAATGAAAAAAAACCGTTGAGTCTGGAAGAAGAATCGGTGCTGATGCACCTGAAAGATATTGCTACTAACAAACCTAGCGGGAAAGAAGCCGATATATTAAGGTATACCGTTAATCCTAAAAAATTGATTACCGGATATGAGGAAGACTCGGACGGTAAACTATGGCTTGTACTTGGAGAAATAAGGGAAGCTGTGCCCCGTGTTACCCGTCAGAAATTTGATGATGCCAAGAAGCTGAAAACGGTACTGGAAAAGGACCGGAAAGAAATTCTTCAGAACCTGAAAGATGCGGAAGAAGAACTGACCCTGATCCGGAAACTCAATATTGAACTTCTGGAAATAGGTTATAATGCCGATATGTTTGAAGCTTATAAAGAGCGGAAAAAGATTGAGGCTTATGAAATTGATGAAGATCTTACAAAAACTATTCTGGAAGCTTTTCAGGAAAATGAAGAACAACTCGGATCGTTTGATGAACTTCAGCGTCAGTATCAGAATGCCAACCGCGAAGCGTTACGCCTGGCCCAGCAACAAACAGAATCAAAACTGAAGCTGGAACAGATTCTGGATGATAATGACAAATGTAAATACGAAATAAATAAGCTGAAGGAAGAGCTGCCTTATAAGGTAGAATGGCATAAACCCAAGTTCGAAGAAATTGCGATTGAGGATATCGTGAAGCAAAAATCGATGCTCGAGCGCAAGGTGGAAGAAATGCTACCCGAGAAAGAAGCTGCCGTCAGAAACCAGATTTCTATTGATGGTGTGGTGAAAGCCTGCCAGGAGAAAGAACCACAGCTTAAAATTGAACTGGAAAAAACTCAGCTCGTTTTTGATGAAAAAAGAACCGATCTGGAGCGCGATACAAACCTGCGTTGGGAAGACCTGCCCCATTTGGGCGATTATACCAACAACAGAATTCTTCAACTGGCAGAAAAATCGGTAACCGACCGCAGAAATTTCGAGAATGAGTTTACCCGTATTGCACAGAGCTTTGATGAAACAAAAGACAATAAAAATCAAGAACTGGAAACTGATAAATTCAATTTCCAGACCCTGGTAAATGTACTTTGCGGTAAACTGGGACTCGAAGGCATAGGCCCTGAACTATTGAAACTGAACGAAGAGCTGAAAAAATTCGGTGATCTTCAGCTTACCATTATCCTGAATGTATTTGATCAGGTAGCCCGTCAGTATCAGAATTTCCGTAAGCTGATTACAGAGCTTAACTTCTTTTTCCAGGAAAACAGAATCAGTAATAACTACCAGTTCCGTATTGAATTTCTTGAAAAGAAAGAAATTACCATCGAGTGGATCCGGAAAATGAGGGAGAAAGCAAAGGTTCAAAAATTCGGCGCCGATCTGTTCACTGAAATCGAAGATATTGACAAATCACAAAACTCTCCGGAAAAACTGATTGTAAATATTGCCAAGACATTCAGCAGCATAAAGAACTGTGAGTTGAGTGACCTGCTAAATCCTAAATTCTATTTTGAATTGAAAGTAGGTTTGTTTGATGATACCGGTATCAAATACACCGGTTCCGGAGGACAGGCTTATACCGCTCTGGCGCTTCTTTGTATCGGCCGTCTTTCCGTTATTCAAAAAGACAGAAGCCGCCCAGGGGTTAAATTCATCATCATTGAAGAGTTGTCCAATATTGACGATCTGAACTTCAATCTTTTCCCGCAGATTGCAGGGCAATTTGGATACCAGCTGATTACCATGACTCCAAAACCTTTCGGATCTTATACGGATGAAGATTGGTTCCTGCATATGCTGATCAGAGGTAAGGATAAGGATATCAATTATTCCCCAATGAGTTTTTTCAAAACAAGAAACAGCAAGAAATTACTGAACGACTTTATTGAACCTCGTTCCAGTAATTAGACCTGGTAAACAGCTGTTCCCATTTCGAAATACAATTATATCAATAGCAGATCCGAAGCTAAACCCTTCGGATCTGCTATTTTAATACCATTAAAGGGAAAAAAATGAGCAAAACAAGACAATTTTACATTTTCAACTTCCAATGATTTAAGGTTTATCTCTTGATCGGTTTCTTAACCTGAGTTATTTTTACGAACCAGCTACATTTTTAACTGCTTAATACATTTCCATTTATTGATTTTGGATTACTTTTGTTGGGTGATGTAAGATTTGAACAAAATTTGTGTGTTTCTGATAGTTTTGTGATAAAATAAAGGCTTCAAACGAAACCACAGGAGATTCTTTCACGTAAAGAGAATAATATTAAACGATACGAATTTTCAGATTGTTTTCTGCTTCACTCGAGCTATCCGGAAGCAATCTGGCAACTACAGTCAATGAAAGTAACTTTACTCTGAAAAAATGAAAGGTGCGCTACAAGTTAAGCTGGCTCTGCTAGGGGCGATTTTATATTGTCTCAGCTTTGGTGTTTCAAGGTATTATCACGAGCATAAATTACCTCGTGCGGAGCGCAGGATGGCAAATGTATATACTAGCCCTCCAAAATCGGTGTTGACGAATTATTCTGCAAAAAATGTAAGTACGGAGAGCACAAAAGGACTTACCAATAAGGATATGTAAGATTTTAGTTGTTTTTGTTGTTAGTGCATAAAAAAAGGGCAATCATGCCCTTTTTTTATGCACTAAACGACCAAATTTGTCTATTTACTCAATACTTTAAACTCGGTACGACGGTTCAACTGCCGGCCCTCATCCGTATCATTCGGAGCCATCGGTTGTGTAAGTCCATATCCTTTAAATTGCAATCTATCGGCTGCTATTCCTTTGGATACCAGATAATCCACTACTGCTTTCGCCCTGCTTTCAGATAAACGCTGATTGTATTCTGCCGCACCCTTATTATCAGTATGTCCTGATATTTCAATTTTAAGTGTCGGTACATCCTGTAACAGCTTTGTGAGTCTTTCCAGTTCGTTGGTAGATTCCGGCCTGAGGGTTGATTTATCGAAATCAAAGAAGATATTTCTCAACACGATTTTGGTACCTACCGCGAGGTTGTTCAGTGCAATATCTTTCGTTACTTCCTGAAAGGCAGCAGAAGCCGGAATGTCGAAATTTTCGGAATGGAAAAGGTAATTATCAGCCTTTACTGCAATACCATAATTTTTGCCGCCGGGAAGTGTTACCAGGTATTTCCCGCTTACACTGTTTGATTTAAAGCTGGCTATTACTTCGTTACGCTGATTATCGACCAGCTCGATGGTAGCTTCCAAAGGTTTACCGGTAAGAGCATCGGTAATTACCCCTTTTAAAATTGTAAGCGCTGCTGTCTTTATTTCCATAGGAGGTGCCACCACCCTTGTCTTGATGGGTGCCGCAACACTGGCTAGGAGATTATCTTCTGAATTGAGGGCAAGTGGTTTTTCAGGGCCTAAGAAAGTGATCTTATATATGTCCTTCTCCCCGCACCCATCACTTTTTTTGGAGGCATAGTAACCATGTCGTCCGCTACCCGAAATTACAAAAAACACATCATCATCGGGGCCATTCACCGGGTAGCCCATGTTTACCGGCTCTGTCCATTTACCATCTACGAGCGTCGATTTAAACAAATCATATCCACCCATGGTCTTATGACCCTGAGAACTGAAATACATTGTTTTTCCATCCGGGTGGATAAATACAGCTTCTTCCGAATACATCGTATTGATAGGTGGACCCAGATTTTCGGCAGGACCCCATTTACCTTTCTCATCCAGATGTGACAGGTAAATATCCTTCCCTCCCATTCCTCCCGGACGATCACTTATAAAATAAAGGGTCTTTCCATCATAGGAAAGACTCACTGTAGACTCGTGCGCCGTTGAATTAATGTTCTTGTTCATTCGCTCAGGCTTCGTCCAGCTGTCTCCGGATTGGTGACACTCCCAGATATCACCTCCATCCTTCATCGTGAAACGATAAATATAAAGTGTGGTTCCATCCGGAGAAAGGCCCGCTGTGGCATCATGATCTTCGGTATTAATTGGGGGGCCCATATTCTTGGCCGGACTCCAAACTCCGTCTTTACAGGTACTGATAAAAAGATCTTCCATGTATTCGCCCGATTCCGATTTAGCACCTCCGGTAGTATTATCTCTGCGGGAAGTGAAAATCATAATGGATTCATCCGTTGAAATAAGTGGACCATAATCCGAAAAACGGGAGTTTACCGTACAGCCCAGATTATCTATAAAAACCCGCTCAGGCGATTTCATCAGGTCTTGCCCTACGATACATTCCTGAATTTTCTTATTTACATCTTCAATCTTTATCTTATTATCTACTGCCTTTGTATTCAGAAACGGCAGATAAGCCTTATAGGCATTAATTGCCTTGTCCCATTCCATATTCAGATGATAGCCTCGACCCAGGAGGTATTGAATATCCGGATTCACATTTGAATTCAGCTTGTAGGCTTTTTCCAGATAAGGCAATGCATCAAACTTTCCGGCTGGCATCCATAACAGACAAAAACCTATTTTAAAATTCAGATCTGCATTATTCGGGTTGAACAACTGTGCTTTTTTGTAGAAATCGACCGCGGCTGTAAATGCTCCGGAGCCCCGCCCATAAAAATCGTTGATGCTGGGTACAAAATGATTTTCTTTTATGAACTTATCCATACCAGCCTGGTAATCGGACATACCTTGTTCATATAAGTCATCTCCCTTTTTAAGATTGCTTTTAGCCTCTTTCAGCTCATCCTTCCTGTCTTTGAAATTTTCCTTTTCAAATTCCACATTGGTTTGAGCAGGTAGGTATCCTGAAATAATCAGGAGGGTCAGAGCCCATATAATTTTTTTCAGCTTCATCGGTTTATAATCTACACGCATGAAATTCTAATTACAATCAGACAGGTAATTTTTTGCCTGATCCACTCCCAGGCCGGCAGCCTTATTCATATCTCTGCAGCAGCCTTTCTCATCTCTCAGCATCTCTTCGGCAATGCCTCTGTTCATATAAGCATAGCCATAAGAAGAATTAAGCTGAATGGCTTTATTGCAATCCTCCACAGCTCCTTTATAATCCTTTTGCTTATACCGTGCAGCGGCACGGTTGTTATAGGCAAAAGCATAATCGTTTTTAAGCTGAATAGCTTTGTTAAAATCCTCCAAAGCACCGCTGTAGTCGCCTGATTCATACTTTGCAATTCCTCGGTTATTATAAGCAACATAATAATCACTTTTCATGGTAACAGCTGTAGTATAGGCATCAACAGCTCCTTTCAGATCGTTGGCCTTTTTCTTGGCACTTCCCAGATTATTATATACAAACGCCAGGCCCGGACTTAGCTGAATAGCTTTACTATAATCGGCAATAGCACCTGGCATATCATTTTGCATACGTTTGGCACTTCCCCTGTCATTATATGCATAAGCATAATCCGGTTTTGCTTCTATTGCCATATTAAAATCGGCAACAGCGCTGCTGTAATTTTCTTTTTCAAACTTAAGTACGCCTCTGTAATAGCAAGCCTCAGCATTCTTGGGGTTTACACCAATGGCCTTGTTATAATCTTCCATGGCGGCATCCTTATCTCCGTTAAAGGCATTGGCCTGCCCCTTGCTGAAATAATAACTATCATTAGCCGGGTTCATTACAATCGCTTTATTGAAATCTTCAAGGGCTTGTTTAAAAAGCAGCATATCCAGAAAGGTGAGCCCCCGGTTGTAATAGGCTTTTTCAAATCCGGGTTTTAACTCAATGGCTTTGTTAAATGCACTGAGAGCTTCCGCATTCCGTTTTGCATTCAGATTATCGACGCCAATGTTATAATACTTTTCGGCTTCCTGTTCATCTACAACTTTGGCTTTTACGGTGTCTGTCTGGCACATGGCAGAAAAAGACATGATCGTAAAAATAAATCCCGAAAATAAAATACGCTTCATGGTTTTATCGGATTAAAGTAATACCAAAAATATAAAAAACGAAGGATTAAAAAAGCCGCGGATACGATTATTCGGTTAATATTAATTTACAACTCCCGACACGCCCGCTACCCTGAATACGAAGGAGGTAGACCCCTTTCTTAAGTGCCGACAAATCATACTCACAGGCGTTATTGCCAACCGACAAGCAAACGGATGGGAGTGCTTCCCTACCGAGCAGGTCATAGAACTTCATAACAGCTCCCTGCGGTACGGGATCCTGAAACAACAACATGATTTTCCCCGATGAAGGATTGGGAAACACTTTAAAAAAAGCCGGACTCTTTTCGGTAATCCCTAAACCGTTGGGATCATATCCATCATTGGTTAATGCTCCACTATGAGCAGGATCCAACCAGTCGCTCAAACGGCCTTGTACTGAGGTATCACCGTTCCATGAAATATCAAAACGGCCGAAACAATCATAATCCTGGCTAACAGCAATACCGCATGCAGATGGTCCGCTATACAATTGTCCCACCACCCTGCGTTGCTGATCAAAGAGCGGAGCTCCCGAAGATCCTGACTCTGTACAACCTTCTGTCCATGTGCCTGTTTGCCATACCATAGCTCCGGCCCATGTACTTGCAGTAACGGGGTTTTTAGACAGACTTATTTTTTTTATATCCCCCGACGGATGATGAATCGTACATACGCTATCAGCCGGTAAGGAAGATCGGTTCCACCCTGCATAAAACACCTGAAAAGAAGCTGGTGGTATGCTGCTCATTTTGCAAAGCGCAAAATCGGAGTTAGCGTTATGTGAAATTGGAACAGCTCCACTGATGGATTGGGTAGAAGAAGGTGATGCAGACGGGTTGGTACAGGAAGCAGATTCCCAGTTAAACCGAAAAACCCAGGATCCTGAAGGGGTACCACAATGATTAGCTGTAAGCACATAAGGTGTTCCGTCATCAGTGGTATTATTGATCAAACATGCTGAACAAAAAGCATTCCCACCTGTTACTAGGCATATGACAGACCGACGCTGGTTGGACCAGGTATCGCCTTCCGGGCATTTCACATTTGGAATACAGCCCCCAGCCTGACCAAAGGATCGTGCATACTCCAGTGTGCGATATCCATGTGTAACACGGCAAATACTAAAAGAAGATGGCGGACTTGAAGATAGCTCGTCAAGTTCCACGATCACCTCATCGGATGCAATCAGATCAGTAGCCATTTCTCCATCTGGAAAATTCTGCTCTTTCGTATAAGGGCCTAAGACGATTGAATGGTCTATATTGTAGACAAAAAGACGACTGCCGGTCTGCAGATGAAAAGAGCGGAATCCTAAATTAATGGTTTGTGCCTCTGGCGAGTGGATCCTTAATCTCCAGATCCTTTCTCCGGCTACAGAAGTTATCCATAGCCCTGAATTTGTCGGAGAACAGGATACTTCATGATTGTAGCCGAAACGATAGGGAAGTTTTTCTGCGTCAGCCAGCTCATCCTGTATTTTCAAAGCCGCAATATCTGTATAAGGCATGCTTACGCAAGGAATCTGTCGCACCCCCTCCCCGCTTATGAAAGAAACCGGCAGCAGTCTTGTTTCCGGTTGAGCCATGAGTTGCACACCGAAACAGTTGATATAAAGGGCAGCGAAAAGTGTTTTTTTGAAATGTGAAATCATTGGTTTATTCCAGGTAAGAGAAACCGACTTCTGTGATTCCGTTTAGCAAGCTTAAAAATAAGAAAATCCTGTCTGGAACCCAAGAATCAGGTTATCTGATTTCTCCTTATCTTCAATAATAATTTTATCTTTGTAAGAATCACACACTTTTGGGTATGTCAAAAAAAAAGAGCCTTGTTTCCAAAGATTCCCTGAACTTTTTGGAACGTTATATCAATAATGCTTCTCCTACAGGTTTCGAATGGAAAGGCCAGAAATTATGGCTGGATTATCTCAAGCCTTATATTGACGAACACTTTGTAGATAGCTACGGAACTGCTGTAGGAGTTATAAATCCTAAAGCTTCTTATAAAGTAGTGATTGAGGCCCATGCGGATGAGATTTCCTGGTTTGTCCATTATATCACCAAAGACGGCTTCATTTATCTTCGTAAAAACGGAGGTTCCGATCATCAGATTGCCCCCTCCAAAAGGGTCAATATTCATACAAAAAAAGGTATGGTAAAAGCCATTTTCGGATGGCCCGCTATTCATACACGCGAACCTGGTAAGGAAGAAATGCCTTCCACAAAAAATATATTTCTGGATTGTGGTTGTAGCTCCAGTGCTGAAGTTGAAAAACTGGGGGTACATGTAGGATGTGTTGTTACCTATGAAGATGAATTTATGATTCTTAACGACAACTACTATGTTGGAAGGGCGTTGGATAATCGTATGGGCGGATTCATTATTGCAGAAGTGGCCCGTATGCTTCATGAAACAAAAACAAAGCTTCCTTTCGGGCTCTATATCGTAAATTCGGTACAGGAAGAGGTGGGGCTACAGGGAGCAAGAATGATTTCCAACAGGATTGCGCCGGATTGCGCCATTGTAACAGATGTGCTGCATGACTCCCAAACTCCCATGATGAGCAAAATAGCCAATGGGGATATTGCCTGTGGTAAAGGACCTGTGCTTACTTACGGGCCGGCTGTACATAATAAACTGCTAGACCTTGTCATTGATACGGCACAAAAGAAAGATATTCCATTTCAACGGGAAGCCGTATCCCGTTCTACCGGAACAGATACGGATGCATTTGCCTATTCCCGCAACGGGGTTCCATCTGTACTGATATCACTTCCTCTGCGATATATGCATACGACCGTGGAAGCCGTTCAGAAAAAAGATGTGGAAGAAGTAATCCGGCTTATATTTGAAACATTACGTAAACTGGAAAACAAGCACAATTTTAATTACCTGAACTGAATACGTGAAACTGCTTCAGAAAACAAATTATACCTTTCTTCTTCTGTTGCTTCTCACAGCTTGCGACAATAAACAAGGTACGCCCCAGCAGACCGAAAAAGATACTATTTCACATACCGGTACTCAGCCTGTTGATACGGTAAAACAGAGATATAATCTTTTAATCAGCAACATCCCTATCCCATTCGAAATACTGCAAAGGCTTTCCAATTCCTATGTGGCTTATAAGCCGGCATTCATGAATCCAGTGAATAGCATTTCAAGGTATAATCAAAGCAATTCCAAATCGCTCAACCTGGGTGTTTATGGGGCGGATCTTACCTATGTTATTTCCATGGGCGAATTCAAAGAATTTGCCTCTTACATCCGTACCATTAAGAAGCTGGCAGATGAACTGGGTGTTCCTACAGCTTTTGATGAAAAAACAATGGACCGTTATGACCAGAACAAAAACAATAAGGATACCATTGAAAATATCATGTATCATTCTTATAATGAAATTGACAGGAGTCTGAAATCGGAAGATCGTATTGGAATGGCGGCGCTGGTGGTATCCGGAGGATGGATTGAAAGCCTTTACCTTACAACCCAGACAATCGGAACAAACGATAATAACGGAAGCTACACTGAATTGTACAACATGCTGCAGGAGCAAAAGAAACATCTTACAAATCTGATCAATTTGCTGAGTGATTTCAAAACAGAACCGTTCCAATCCATCGTTGCTGATCTGATCAAAATCAGAAAATTGTATACATCAGCGGCCGATGCCAATCACCTGAGCCAGGAAGAAGTGAGGAGTATTTCGGAAGAAGTGCTCCGGTTAAGAACTAAGATTACGAACGGAAGCTGACAGGAACTTACCATCCCCAAAAGGGATAGTCCGGACCCAATTCAGCAATCAGCGCGGAAAACATTATGGCTTTACTTGGAACTATACTTAAACGAACTATTAAACTGGGAAAAACTCTGCCCAGCATTCGCAGAAAAAATGCCTATGCTATCCAGGCACGTATCCTTCGAAAACTTATCAGTAAGGCAGAGTTTACTGCTTTCGGAGAACATTATCGCTTTTCGAAACTGCTGGCGGAAAAGGATATTGTTAGTGCATTTCAACAAACAGTGGATACTCATGACTACAACTCCATTTTCAGAAAATGGTGGTATCGTTCTCTTAATGGAGAATCGTATGTCTGCTGGCCAGAGGAAGTCAAGTATTTTGCACTTAGTTCGGGCACTTCCGAATCGTCCAGCAAACATATTCCCGTAACCAAGGAGATGATAAAAACAATTCGCCGCACCAGTGCCAAACAATTGATCTCGATGGCACAGTATGATGTGGATGAAAACTTTTTCGGAAAAGGAATGCTTATGATAGGAGGCAGTACCCACCTCAACTTTAATGGTACCTATTTTGAAGGAGATCTGAGTGGCATCACAACCGGCAACCTGCCGTTCTGGTTTCAGCATTTCTATAAACCGGGAAGCAGGATTTCGAGAGAACGGGACTGGAACTCAAAATTGGATGAGATGACCCGTAATGCAAGCTCATGGGATATTGGAGTAGTTGCCGGAGTACCTGCTTGGGTTCAAATTCTTTTCGAACGAATCATCGCTCATTATAAGGTTAAAACCATACATGATATCTGGCCCAATCTGAATATATATGTTCATGGGGGCGTTTCTTTTCTTCCATATAAACAAGGATTTGAGAAACTGCTTGGCAAACCGATCAGCTACCTGGAAACATATCTTGCTTCGGAAGGATTCATCGCTTTTCAGTCCCGGCCCAATGCCTTGGGAATGAAACTTGCCCTGGACACTGGTATTTTCTTCGAATTTGTACCTTTTAATTCTGACAATTTTAATTCAGAAGGAGAGATGGTTGAGAAACCGCAGGCCTTTACACTTAATGAAGTAAAAGAAGGAGAAGAATACGCCCTTTTGCTGAGTACATGTTCGGGTGCATGGCGTTATCTGATCGGTGATACCATCCGTTTTACCGATGTGGAACGCTGTGAGATAGCCATTACAGGACGTACCAAACAGTTTCTAAGCCTTTGTGGAGAGCATTTATCTCAGGATAATATGAACCGGGCTATCCGGGAAACGGCTGAAGAAATGAAAATTGATATCAAGGAATTTGCTGTTGCCGGTATTAATTATGAAACTTTATTTGCCCACCAATGGTATATAGGAACTGACGATCCCGTAGATGCTGCTGTATTGAAGAAAAAACTGGACGATCACCTCAAAAATATCAATGATGACTATCGGGTAGAACGTATTGCGGCTCTCAAAGATATTTTTGTAGAGGTACTCCCTTCCCGTTACTTTTACGACTGGATGAAACGCAAAGGGAAAGAAGGTGGTCAGAACAAATTTCCAAGAGTTCTTAAAAATTCACGTTTGGAAGACTGGAACCTGTTTTTGAAAGAGCGACAACAAAACAATGTATGACTCCTGTATTAGAAGCCATATACAAAGGTATTGGATTGGGTTTGGCCCTTTGCATTGGCGTGGGTCCGTCTTTCTTCGCACTGATCCAAACCAGTCTTCATAATGGCGTACGATCAGGTGTAGCACTTGCATTTGGTATTTTTTTGAGTGATGTAACCTGCGTGTTACTGGCCTATCTGGGCGTATCCCAATTCATGCTTAATCCGGCAAACAAAATGATTGTCGGATTAGTAGGAGGAACTATCCTGATCCTTTTCGGAATCTATATTCTCATGCAGAAAAAGCCTATGACTCCACTGCAAGAACGGGAAGTAAGCATCAAGACACCTAATATTGCCTTAACCATCGTAAAAGGATACCTGCTCAATATCCTTAATCCGGTAGTGATCCTACTCTGGATTACCTGGCTGGGAGTAATCAGCTCCACCCATAACTTTACCCGTATCCACATCATTATTTTCTTTAGCACGACCCTTTCAGTAGTCGTATTAACTGATATACTTAAGGTGATGATGGCCAATAAGATTAAGAAGTATATAAACCCTCACTTCCTGCTTATTGTGAACCGTCTTATCGGCTCTATTCTACTGATTATAGGGATATGGAAACTAGCGGCACTTCTGCTTTAACACTTATCCGGCCCCGGTCTTTGCATCCATAAATCGTATATTTACGAATGCGCAACCTGATTTCCTGCCTTTTTTTGCTTATCCTTTCTACCCGGCTGCTCGCTCAGGAAAAAACACCTGACATCCAGGTTATATTGCAGGAGCAGAGTTTAAATAAATTATTTGACGCTATCGGTCCCGTGTACGGATCCGGAAAGTATTCGATGCTCTTTATGGAAGGGATATATCATTGGACTTTGCAGAACCCACATATAGAGCTTACTGACGGCGCGGCAGGCTATAAAGCCAATGTATCAGTGCAAACCGGCCCAATGAACTATAATTCCGACATACAGGGCTCTGTGTCCATTACCTATGCACTGGACAGCAATAAGATCATTATCCGTATAACCAGCGCCATATTACCCTTGTACACCAAACTATTCGGAAAAAAGGTCCATATCAAGGATGTTGACCTGGCCGAGTATTATAAAGATCCATTTGTTTTTGAGGGTCCGCTTTCCATTACCACCGATATGGAATTTACAATGCCGGATGGCAATGTAAGAAAAGTACATGCTGTTCCTGTAAACTGTCAGGTGATTGTGAAGGATCACCAAATTATCGTTCCGTGTGGAATAGAATTTATAACCGTTTCGGTTAAAAAGTAGGACATTACTCCATTACGATCTTGCGGATGGAATTTCCTTCAGGTGGAATCATCTCAAATCAAAATCAAGAAAATGATTGGAAGTTGAACCAATTTTAGATTCAAAATAATTTAGTCGAAAGGCTCTTTTTACAGGAAGAACTTATTAAAAATGCCAACGAATAGCTTATTTAATGAGTTGGACCCCGCCAGTAAATGAATGACGCTGACCATGGAAATCTTTCAGTTGAACCCTCCAGACATAGGTATCAACCTGGGCACATAAGGCTCCTCCGTTTACATGTCCGTTCCAGCCTTGATTTAAATCGTTTGTTTCGAAAATCAGATTTCCCCACCTGTCAAAAATGGTAAAATCATAGTCCTTTTCTACAATTCCAATGCCCTTTGGAAGTAGTAAATCATTTACTCCATCATTATTGGGTGTAAAGGCATCGGGCATGAAAAATTCAAAATCGGCATTGATACACACAGGATGGATTACTGAATCCTTACATCCATTCACATTGGTTATAACCAACTGAACATCATAACAACCTGTATCAGCATAGGTGTACTGTGGGTTTTGCAATACAGAACCTCCGTGCGTTACATCTCCGAAACTCCAGTTCCAGCTTGTAGCGCCCACAGAAAGATCCGTAAAATAAATTAACGGATTAAAAATACTTGTTGGCTGAGGTGATGCGGAGAACTGGGGCACAGGCTGCGGGTATACCGTTATATAATTGGAATCTATCTTTGTGGCCTTACAACCTGCTGTATCCGTCATTTTAAATGTCAGATTGTACGTTCCGCTTGCAGTATAGCAATGGGTAATGTTGCCACAGCCTATTCCTGTATTTCCATCACCGAAGTTCCAGGTAGCAGTGGCACAACCTGGAACAACCGAATCAGAAAAAGTAACACAAAGGGGGGCACATCCGCTTTTTATATTGGCTGAAATGACAGGAGCCGGAATCGGAAGCAATGTTGCAACAATTGTAGTACTCGCAACAGGCGTACCACAATTATCCGATACCACAACGGTGTAAGTAGTAGTTAATGGCGGCGTGGCAGTGGGATTCGGAATGGTAGTACTGCTTAAACCGGTAGCAGGAGTCCAGGTATATGTATAATTACCATTGCCTCCTGTAGCGGTACACAGTAAGGGAACAGAAGAACCTATGCAGATAGCCGCGGTAGCATTTGCAGTTACGGCCAGTGCAGGTTTTACAGTCACTATAACAGTAACAGGAGTCGAAACACACCCACCTGAATCTGTCACGGTTACCGTATACGTTGTCGTAACCACAGGGCTTACAGGAGAAGTAACTGCATTTCCTGCATCGGTCCAGGAATAAGTATAGGCGGGAGTGCCACCATGTCCGGTTGCAGAAAGCACTTGCGACTGGCCTATACAAATAGGGGCAACTGCTCCGGAGGTCAGCGTAATGGCAGTAGGTTGCGTAAGGGTAATGATATCCTTGCCTTGACATCCGCTACTATCTGTCACCAAACAAGTATAGGTTCCGGCAGGCATGGATCCTGCTGCCGATGTGCCTTGTCCTGTTCCCGGAGCCGGGGTCCAGGAATAAGTATATGGAGCTATGCCTCCTGTCGCTGTCACCGTCCCCGTTCCGTTGGATAAGCCAAAACAGGTTGGGTTGGTACTGGCGAAAGTGCTACTTACTCCTACTCCGGCAGGAATCACAACAACAGCAGTACCGGAATTACAAACACTATTGTCTTTTACAGTAACAGTATATGTTCCAGGGGGTACACCAGTAATTGTCGGGGTCGTTTGGGCTGTTCCAGACCAGGAATAGGTATAAGGAGCTGTTCCTCCGGTAACGGTTGCCGTAGCAGAATTTCCAGTGGCACATGAAGAGGAAGAAGTAGCGGAAACGGTAATTCCACTACCTGTACAGGTATTGCAACCTGTTTGAAAATAAAGCCCGAAAGCAACAAGATTATAACAATCGCTGAAATTGGATGTCTGAAGAGAATAATTTGACAAACCTGCTGTAACAGTGGTAGGTGAAGATATCAGATCCCACCAGGAATCCGAAGCAGCCGGATAAGTGAAATTTGTTGTGGCGCTATTGAAATTTACGGAAAGATCGGCGAGTTGTTGCAAATCGGCAACAATCAAAAATGTGCTGCCTGTTGCTGATGCAGCACAGGCAGTAAAACCTGTTATATTATCATTCAGTGTATTACCGGTACTCACATGTGCTCCGTCGGCAATCGCAATAGTACCGGTATAAGCAGCGGATGGATCGGTATAGATAATAATCAGACTGGCTCCGTCCACATCATTCGGCCCAGGGGCTATGGAAGGCATACCAGAAATAAGGTAGCTTCCGTTTCCATTGATAGCTGCTGTAACATCGGCACGGTAGGAATAGGTACCGGAATACCCAACAGAAGACCAGCATTTATCTATATCCTGCCCGATAATAGTCATTGGATAATTACCTGAAGTTCCGACAGGGTTCTTTACCGTTGCAGTAACCGCTACTCCGTTTCCAGAGGCATCGGCATATAAAAAAGCTTTTAGAATAGTAGCGCAGGCCGGGATTCCGGAAATCTGAATCGTTGCAGGTTGAACAGCACCAGGCGGTGGATTAACAACACCCAGTGATATTGTCCTTTGTTCCAGAACAACAGAACCTGTAACATAATTCAAGCCACAGGCCGTTGATGTGTAATTTAATCCAAGGCTACCATTTCCGTTCAATGGGG
The DNA here is from genome assembly GCA_013288325.1 of Bacteroidota bacterium. Taxonomy (GTDB): domain Bacteria; phylum Bacteroidota; class Bacteroidia; order Palsa-965; family Palsa-965; genus Palsa-965. The sequence goes on along the minus strand of JABDCB010000031.1, from coordinate 8,782 downwards.
CAATAGGGCCAACCCTCCGCTGGGATGCATGCTGCTTACATGTCGTACAAGATGCCCCTGGTATCTGGGCATTCAAATACACAGAACCAAATATAAATGAGAAAGCTATCAACAAGAGTTTGATTGGCTTTACCATAGATCGTGTTTTGTCCATCGTTAAGACAGCGGTTGATTTCGTTACCCTATTCCTAATAGCTTCTCAAAAGAGGGGATTGAGTCTGTTTCTGCATTTAAAATTAAGCAAGAAACAGTCAGCTCCGACGTCCAAAAAAAAATCGTTATTGGAAGTCGAACGGACTATTAATGATAAAATATGAGTTAACGGGAAGAATAGTTAGGTGCTTCTCTGGTGATTACCACATCATGCGGATGGCTTTCTTTCATTCCGGAAGGAGTAATACGTATAAATTTGGCTTTCTGAAGCGCTTCAATATTTTTTGCACCACAATACCCCATACCTGCTCTTAATCCGCCAATCATCTGATATACAATTTCAGATAATGCACCTTTAAATGGTACCCGGCCAGAGATGCCTTCAGGAACCAACTTTTTGATGTCATCTTCGGCATCCTGGAAATAACGATCCTTGGATCCTTGCTGCATTGCTTCGATGGAGCCCATGCCACGGTATGACTTGAATTTACGGCCTTCATAAATGATTGTATCTCCGGGAGATTCTTCAACACCTGCAAAGAGTGATCCTGCCATAATTGTACTGGCTCCGGCAGCAATTGCTTTTACAATATCTCCTGTAAATCGAATACCGCCATCAGCAATCACGGGAACTCCACTTCCTTTCAACGCTTTTGCCACTTCATAAACAGCATATAACTGAGGCACTCCAACTCCTGCAATAATCCGGGTAGTACAAATAGAACCGGGCCCAATACCTACTTTAACAGCATCGGCTCCTGCCTTTACCAAGGCTTTTCCTGCTTCGGCAGTAGCTATATTTCCAACTACAATCTGAAGATCAGGATATGCCTTTCTTACTTTTTTAAGCATCTCTATTACCATGGAAGAATGTCCATGGGCTGTATCAATAATAATGGCGTCGACTCCCGAATGTACAAGGGCTTCTGCCCTTTCCATTGTATTAGCCGTAATTCCAACTGCTGCTGCTACACGCAACCTGCCCAATGAATCTTTACAAGCCATCGGACGAACCTTGACTTTAATGATATCCTTGTAAGTTATTAAACCTACCAGACGGTTCTCCTTATCAACCACCGGCAATTTTTCTATTTTATTATCCTGGAGAATGACCTCTGCCTTTTTCAGATCAGTACCTTGTTTGGCAGTGATGAGGTTTTCACTGGTCATTACTTCTGCAACCAGCCGTTTCATGTTTTTTTCAAAACGCAGATCTCTGTTGGTTACAATACCAAGCAAATGTCTTTCGGAATCAACTACTGGAATGCCGCCTATTTTATGCTCCTTCATCAAGGCAAGGACTTCTGCAACAGTAGAGTTGGCTGCAACAGTTACCGGATCCTGAATCATCCCGCTTTCTGAACGTTTCACCTTTCTTACATGCTCTGCTTGCTCCAGAATAGTCATATTCTTGTGCAACACCCCTATTCCGCCTTCCTGCGCAATAGCAATAGCCAATTGATACTCTGTAACGGTATCCATGGCAGCTGATACGATAGGGGCATTGAGCCTTATTTTGCGGGTAAAATTCGTGGACAGGTCCACTTCTCGGGGAAGTACTTCAGAAAAGGCTGGTACCAGTAATACATCATCGTAGGTGAGGCCTTCACCCAAAAACTTTTCGGGATCTAATGACATAAGAACGGAGATTGAATTTTAATATTCGTTAAAATTCGTGCAAAGATATGTAAAGCACGCCGAATTTGGAAGGAAATAAAAAAGAGATCAGCGAATCAGGGTAACAGTCCCTTTGAGATCGACGAATTCGCCATGAGAAGTCTTATAACTGATAAGATAGACATAAGCACCCAGTTCTGATAAATGACCATTTATCTTTCCATCCCATCCTGCAGTTTTGTCTGAGGTTTCGAATATTTTCTGACCCCAACGGTCATAAATGGAGAAATGATAATCATTAATATCCACAAAGCTTCCAACCGGCTTGAATTCGTTATTTACCCCCGTAGGAACAAACGCATTCGGCACATAAAGTGCAGCATTTTGCAATGCCTTTGTAACATTGGAGTTGCTGCTGTCTGTAAAACCATACGGGTTACCCGGGCCTTCTAATGCCTGCACAAAATATTCAAACTTACCCGAGCTGGTATAATAGGGTGAAACGTTATCGGCATAGATATTCTGTCCGGAACCAGCATAGGGTATATTGGCAACCGGTGTCGGTTGCCATACTCCATCTATAGCACGGTATACATCATATGATTGAACATTTCCTAGCCAGCTACTGTAATCATTCCAGGACAGGGTATTTGTAGTGAGTCCGTCATCAGCTGTAACAGTGAGAAAAATAGTTTCATCAACATTTGATTGGCTTTGTTCTTTGCCACAGCTGTCAACTACATACATGGTATAATAATAACTCTGAAGAGAGGTATTTACCCCATTATCTATAATGGATATATTAGATGCTCCGGTAGCAGGTACGGTGGCAATAAGTACCGGCACAGCAGTAGCGGAAAGAGCCCTGTAAAAATTATACTGTTTTACCATTGCTGTATTATCCACATAGGCACTTACTTTAACAGATGAAGTCCCCAGTACCGAAGCCACCCGAAGATAATTATACTTGGCTTCATTTGGCGTGGTTGCGGTATAACAAATAATGTTGGATCGAGCACTGATTACGTCCGGGGTATTGGACACAACAATGTAAAAGCAGTAATTGGACAACGGAGTGAGCCCTGTCAACGTATAGGTGGTATCCGTAGATGTTAAAACAGCTTCGGAAGCATAAGCACCTCCATTTACACTCATCATTACGGTATATGTACCTATATTACCGGGAAGATGGATAAAATTGTTCCAGTTCAGGGTAAGGCTCTGTGAACAAACATCCTTTTTATCCGTGACAAAAAGGGTATGCTGTATGGGGCTTAATGTAGACAAGTTACCACAGCTATCGAAAGCCGAAACGCCGTATGTTTCCTCCCCGCTACCAGCTGTTGAACCAATATAGGTATACGAGTTAATAGCTGCTCCGTGAACAGTATCGATTGCGGTCCAGATTCCACCAACAAGCTCATAAATAACATAACCTTTAGTATCCTTTGATGGATCAATAAACCACGCCAGCTGCGCATGTCCGGCACCATTTACCGAAGCGGAATCCATGACTACTACTGTAGGAGCTATTACGTCTTTTAAATTAGCTCCTGCAACATTGGAGATGGATGTACATCCGGATGAATCGGCCAGTTCAATGCGGTAATTGATAAAAGCATGACAGATTGATATAGTATCTATATAACTCAGCGTACGTGTTGAATCAATTAATGTCCACGGAATAGCTCCAAACTGACGCCATATCTTATACCAACCTTTTGAAGTAGGAGGCAGCGGGGTGCTTAGAGGACTCCAATTAAGCACAGCAGTACCATTACCGGGATTGTTAAGCAGGAGGAACAAGCTGTGCAAAGTATCAATAGCTGGGGATAACACATTTCCTCCTAGATTTTTCGTCTGAACAAAATAGTAGCAGGAGGCACTATTACCTCCTGCACCTGCATGCAGATATGTTGTGGTATAGAACGAATTAACACTGTCAATCCTGGTAAAAGGGCCAAAAGGGTTTGTGGAATAAGAAATAACGTAACAATTAAAGGTGTGTGACGAGCTCCCGGCTGTATCGGGCAATACCCAGCTTAGTTGTACATCTCCGTTGGCCTGAACAGCAAGACAACGTAGGCTGGGTGATGGGAGGTTCGCATTTGGCAACAGAAAAGCAGCTCCAGAACCGGAGCTGATAGAAATACCCTGATTGGAATGTGATTCCATTCCTCTCCTGTCAGGAATCGAGGATTGGGCATACAAACTCATCAGAATGAACAGAAAGCTTGTAAAATATTTCTGCATTATGTTCTGCCTCAATTAACAAATGTATGAAATCCAGAGGATTATGCCAAATTAGCCTTCTATAAATGCAATAGGAATAACTACGGATGTCTGTTAAACGAATAAAGAGCAAAAATCTTATAAAAGCCTCTTAATTTTAAGCTATATTCGTATTAAACCTATTCAATATGGGGCTCGAAAGGCGAAAAAAAGAGGATTTGAGTGAAAAAGCATCCAAAAATATTGGTTGGGAAGAGGCTATGGAACTTATTTTAAAAGAAAATCAGAAAGAGGTTAAAACTGATAACCTTGTCCATAACTCTGAGCCTTTAAAGGAGCTTAAAAACAATGAGACGCCCAATAACGAAGAAAGGGAAAATAATACTGGTCTTACCAAATGACATGTTTCCTCCTCCTCTATTATTCCATATGATCAGACATTTGTAATGTCCATCATTAATACGGATTACATTTTTCCAACCACCAATTGGACCAGATCTTCATCACGGAGGTATTTATTAGCAAGTTTTTGCAGGTCTTCCGCCCGAATGTTTTTTATTGTACTTACGTATCTTTTGTAATAGGAATAATCCAAACCATAGTCATAGATTCCCTTAAATTTATCTGCCAGCGCAAAAGGTCCGTCGGCACTCCTCAGAAATGTTCCAAGCATATAGTTTCTCACCAGGTTTAATTCCTCCTCTGATATAGGTTCGTTCCGAAGACGATCAATCTCTTTATAGATTTCTTCCAGAGCCAGTTTGCAGACATCTACGCCCACTTCGGTTGAAATAAAGAAATACCCCGCTTGCTTAAGCGAGACCATACCCGAACCAATACCATAGGTATACCCTTTATCTTCTCGTATATTGGACATGAGTCGCGAACCGAAATAACCTCCAAGAACAGTATTAAGCACCATCATTCCAAAGTAATCAGGATGTGTTTTATTAAAGAGTACACGTCCTATACGAATGGCACTCTGAACAGCATCTTTCTTTTCCACAAAATGAAATCTTCCTTCGGCGGAATGCATACGAGCATTAACCATTGGTAATTGTATGCTACTGTTTTTCCAATTGTTCCCGAAATGTTTTCCCAGGAGATTATCAAGGGTCGGATCGATTTTGCCGGACACAACAATATGACAGGCTTTGGCATTGTATGACCGAGAATGAAAATCAATCAGCATCGGGCGCCGAGTCGCTTCAAAATCTGTGGCCGACTGGTAATGCCCATAAGGGTGTTCATCACCGAAAAGAAGTTGCACGAACTTTTTCCTGGATACATTTCCTACCTTAGCTTCATCGGTTAGAAACTTTTGTTTTCTATTGCGTATAAAGGTCTGAAATTCCTCTTCCGGAAAGGTGGCGTTCTTAATCAACTCTTCCAGCAATGGAAGAGTATGAGGAAGATGTTTGTTAAGCGAAAACAAGCAAACTGAAGAAAAATCGAGGGTCGTTTCCGTTTGAAGAAAGGCTCCGTAATAATCCATTTGCTCGGCAAAAGCAGAGGAGGTATAATTAACCGTACCCTCTTCCAGCATATCATTGACAGAAGAGGCAATCAATGGAGCAGGCTGATCTGCAGCCCCGGCTGAAGGAAAAACAACTTCAATCCTTACAAGTTCCTGAGAACCTGCATCAATTTTGAATACAGGAATCCCATTCTCCAGCTTCGCATCTGACGCTTCAGTGATGGCTACCTGGTCGGGCATGCCATATCCGGGGGCCAATTTCCGGTCTGGGCTTGTAGTAGAGTTCATATCAGGTCAAGATCATTTTTGTGACTCGTAAAAAAGAGAAGAACAATTTTCTTTTCTCAATACTTTTTGTGCCATTTGTTGTATCTGAATAGCAGTAACGGCAAGATATTTCCCTACTTCCCGGTCTATATCTCCTGCATCTCCGAGCAATTCAAAATATGCCAGATTCATTGCTTTATCCAGCACATTCAATTCTCCGAAAAGGACAGTCGCTTCCATCTTATTTTTTACTTTTTGCAGCTCCCAATCGCTTACCTGTGTCTTGCATAATTTGTCCAGCTCATTGAATACAGCAAGTTCTGCATCTTCAAAACTGACTCCTTCTGACAATTTACCGGAGACCACAAAAAGTCCTTTATCCAGATCCCCCATCAGGTATGCATTGATCTCGGAAAACAGCTTTTTTTCTTTTACCAATTCATTATACAATCTTGCTGAATTTCCCCTGGAAAGCATATCGGAAATGAGATCCATGGTCTGATACGCTTCATTACGGCGATCGCACATATGAAAAGCCATATAAAGGGCGCTTGAAGGCACTTCTCGTTTAACGCGGAGCTGGCGATAAGCAGTCTGTTCCGGCTCTTCAGGGAGGTTTCGTTTATGCGCCGGGCCGGAAGGAATGGGACTAAACCATTTTTCAGCCAGTTGCTTTACCTGAGACGGTTCAATATTACCGGCCACAACCAGAATGGCATTATTGGGGGTATAGTGTAGTTTAAAAAAGGCTTTGACATCCTCCATCCTGGCCTCTTCTATATGTTTTATCTCTTTTCCGATCGTACACCACTGATATGGATGCACCTTATATGCCAACGGTTTTAACAACAACCATACATCGCCATAGGGTTGGTTCAGATAACGCTGTTTAAATTCCTCTATTACCACATTTCGCTGAACTTCCAGACTTTTTTCTGAAAATGCAAGGCTCAGCATGCGATCGCTTTCCAGCCAAAATCCTGTTTCCAGATTAGAAGCAGGAAGCGTAAGATAATAGTTGGTAATGTCGTTGGTTGTAAATGCATTGTTCTCCCCTCCTACCCTTTGCAAAGGTTCATCATAGCTGGGGATATTAACAGAGCCGCCGAACATGAGATGTTCGAAAAGATGCGCAAAACCAGTTCGCTCCGAATCCTCATCTCTTGCGCCTACATCATAGAGAATATTGATACAAGCCAATGGCGTTGATTTATCAATATGAACAATGACACGAAGTCCATTGGAAAGAGTATAACGTTCGAATTGTATCATACAGCAGGTTAAACAAAATGTGGACGAATATACAAATGCTAATTTTAATTGACCGGATCCGGTCAGAAACGAATTTGACTCATTTCATTTTGTGCTTCATTAAATTCCTTTATCAACTCAGCAATAATTAATCGTGCAGATTTAATATCTTTCAGCGAGGCGCTTATCTGACCTATTTCCAGTTCTCCTTCTTCAAGGTTCCCTTCAAACATTCCTTTCTTTGCCCGTCCTTTTCCCAACAATATCTCCAACTCTTCCAATGATGCGCCCCGTTCTTCAGCTTTCTGTACTTCCTGAAAAAAACGGTTCTTAAGCAAACGAACAGGTGTTAATTGTTTCATCGTAAGCCTGGTATCTCCATCAGATGCTTGAATAATGCTGTTTTTGAAATTTATATGAGCCGATGACTCTTCAGAAGCAACGAAACGGGATCCTATCTGAACCCCTTCTGCTCCCAATGCCATAACCGCAAACATGGAACGCCCAGAACCAATACCTCCTGCGGCAATAAGCGGTATACTAACAGCTTCTCTTATAAGGGGAATCAGACATAAGGTGGTGGTTTCCTCCCTACCGTTATGTCCGCCTGCTTCAAACCCTTCCGCAACAATAGCATCCACTCCCGCTTCGACACACTTAACAGCAAATTTCACATTCGCCACCACATGCACCACTGTTATTCCTTTATCCTTTAATATTTTTGTCCAGGTTTTAGGGTTACCGGCAGAAGTGAATACTATTTTAACTCCTTCATCCAGAATTACTTGAATATGCTTTTCTATATCCGGATATAAGAGAGGAAGATTTACGCCAAAAGGCTTGTCTGTTGCCTTTCTGCATTTCTGTATATGATCTCTTAATACTTCAGGATACATAGACCCGGAACCAATAAGCCCCAATCCTCCTGCATTACTGACTGAGGAAGCCAGCTCCCATCCACTACACCAAATCATTCCCGCCTGAATAATAGGATACTGAATATTAAATAGTTGCGTTATCCGTTGGTCCATCCTCTGTGTTGGTGTTTGAGGGTCAAAAGTAAGAATTTTTCCGGCCTGGGGCCTGATAAACCTCCTCACTTTTTAAGATGAAGGTCTCAAAAAGATGTCAGTTCAAAAATGTGTGACAATAAGAGCTGTTATTGAATTTATTGTATATTTGTTTCATGAAGCGTATTCTACTTCTCGCATCCATTATTGCTCTTCCTTATATCACCAACGCCCAGTACAAATGGGATTTTGGTGTTAAGTTGGGTGGAGCAAATTATCTTGGTGATATAGGAGGCGGTGCCGGCACTCGCAGAAATTTTGTTCCTGATATGAAATTGGGAGAATCAAGCATTGCAAGTGGAGCCTTTGCTCGTCTTAAATTACACCCTAAATTTTCAGTTCAAATGGGTATCGACTATGGTCATATCCAGGGGAATGATGCACTTTCTACCAACCCTGCCCGTCACGATCGTAATCTGAATTTTAAAAACAATATTTTTGAAGCAAATGCCATTGCGCAGTTCTTCTTTTATGAGATAAACGATTTAGGACATACCTACCGTTACCGAAATGATTTCAGGGCTTATATTGGACTTGGAGTTGCTGCCTTCCACCACAATCCCAAAACTTTAGACGGAGGTGTTGCCCTCCAACCCTTAGAAACAGAAGGGGTAAGCTATAGCCTTTATGATATGGCTATTCCGGCTCAAATAGGATGTTATTTTACGGTTAATAAACGATACCGTATTGGATGGGATATGACCTGGAGAACAAC
>JABDCB010000030.1 GCA_013288325.1 Bacteroidota bacterium | reverse complement strand
ATGATGTGATGAACTCCAAACACATAGGAGCCGATATGAATTATGCCTGGCCATCGGCCGAAATTGCCGTGATGGGAGCTAAAGGAGCAGCGGAGATAATTTTCAAAAACGAAATCAGCGCTTCCAAAGACCCTGCTGCCAAACTGAAAGAGAAAGAACAGGAATACATCAAACATTTTGCCAACCCTTACCGTGCTGCAGAACGTGGATATATCGATGAGGTGATACTTCCGGAAGATACCCGGAGCAAACTGATTGCTTCATTCAAAATGCTGGAAAACAAGGTTGCCAAACTGCCTAAAAAGAAACACGGGAATATTCCTTTGTAATAAGGATTGAAACATTGTACAAGCGGAGGATCAACAGAATCTTCCGCTTTTTTATTGTGCAACAACCTTACCTGTTCCCAGACAATTATTTCCGGAAAAAACCCGGTAGAAATAAATTCCCGAAGCAAGCTGCGCCTTATTCAGTTCAAAAATAGAAGAGCGGCTGTAGCTTATAGCCACATTGTTACCAAACACATCGCATACTTCAAGTCTTAAGGGGATACCCTGTTCAGCATCCTTGATCTGTATGGTTGTGTAATCCATAAACGGGTTTGGAAAGGCGTTGAGGGAAACGGTTTTTTTCCATTCTTTTATTCCTGTAATATCGGTCCAGGCTGCAATATAGGATGCACTGGCATTGCCGGCAGTAGTAAACGCTCCGCCGGCATAAAGAAGGTTGTTGCTGACTGCGAGGACAGAAATATCACCGTTCATTCCCGGTGTTCCGTAGGAAGATATCCAGCTGGTGTCGTTCCAGGCCGAAAAGTGCGCTGCAGGAAGACTGCCGGCTTTTCCAAACTGACCACCCAGATAAAGAACAGAATCAAATACTGTAAGAGCAAGAACAGTACTGTCTGTTCCTGCTTTCAGGGAATCCCACAGGGTTCCGTTCCAGGCAGCAATATAATTGGCTCTGATACCACCGATAGAATCAAAGAGGCCTCCGGCATAGAGGCGTCCTTTGAATGCCTGTAAAGCATAAACAACATTAAGCGTGTCAGGGGCATTGCCAAGCGGCTGCCATTGTGTTCCATTCCATTTCGAAACAGCCGGTATCATACGGCTTCCGGATTTGGTAAAAGCACCACCGGCATAAAGATTGCCCTGAAACGTATCGAGTGTAAAAACTGGATTATTAAAACCGGAATCAAGGGCGGTCCATGTAGTACCATCCCATTTGGCAATATTATTTGCAAAGGCCGTTCCTGCCACACTGAAACTGCCGGCTGCATACAATGATCCGTTATATACCTGAAGTGCGGCAATAGCACCATTCACTCCTGCTCCCAGAGGTGCCCAGGTGGTATCATTCCATTGTGCAATTCCGTTTACGGTATCAGTACCCGCTATACTGAAAAGACCTCCGGCAATGAGTTTGCCGTTATACGTACAGAGTGCATATACCCAGCTGTTTAAACCGGAAACAGAATCCCAGGAAGCTCCGTTCCAACGGGCTATATTATTTACCGGTCTCATGCCGGCGCTGTCAAATTGCCCGGCGGCATAAAGATGCCCTTCATAAGTAGTGAGTGCACTGACTCTGGAGTTGGGAGCCATACCGGAATCAAGCGCTGTCCAGCCCTGAGCCGAATATTCAAGCGGCCCCGACAGAAGCAACAAAAAGAGCAGAAGACTACGGACCATAAAAAACAAGGTGGCTGAGGAATAAATTTATGAAAAAAACCGAAGCCCGGTATTAAGCTTTATGAAACAGGCTATAAATACTGTAATCAGTATGCCAGCACCGTTCCAAGCCAACGTTCCGTTTCTTCCAGATTCATTCCTTTTCGGGAAGCATAATCGGCTATTTGATCTTTCTGAATTTTACCCACACCGAAATACTGTGCTTCTGGATGTGCAAAATACAACCCGCTTACAGCCGCTGTAGGAAACATGGCCATGCTTTCTGTAAGTGTGATACCCGTATTTTTCTCTACATCCAGCAAAGAAAAGATCAAAGGTTTTTCCGTATGATCGGGTTGAGCAGGATATCCCGGAGCGGGTCTGATTCCTTTGTATTCTTCTTTGATAAGCTGGCTCTCATCCAATTGTTCATCCTTGGCATAACCCCAGAATTCCTTTCTCAGACGTAAGTGCAGCAGCTCGGTAAAAGCTTCTGCGAGCCTATCGGCAATAGCTTTGAGCATGATGGCAGAATAATCATCGTGATCTTTTTCAAACTTTTTAACCCATTCGTCAATCCCAATACCGGCTGTAACAGCAAAGGAGCCGATATAATCAGGGATCGGTGAAGGAGCAATAAAGTCTGACAAGGCCATGTTATACTGTCCGGCAGGTTTTTTTGTTTGCTGACGTATGCTGTGAAAAACAGTACGGACTTTGGTCCGGGTTTCGTCGGTATACACTTCAATATCATCTCCCTTGCGATTGGCAGGATAGATACCAATAACGGCATTGGCTTTCAGCTATTTTCCACTGATAATCTGCTGAAGCATTTTTTGTGCATCATCAAACAGCTTTTTTGCTTCCACTCCCCGTTCCGGATCCTGAAAAATTTTAGGATAACTGCCTTTCATTTCCCAGCTGTGGAAGAATGGGGTCCAGTCTATATACGCAGCAATTTCCGCCAACGAATAATCGTTGAATGCCTTATTGCCTATAAATGCAGGCTTAACAGGAGCATACGCATTCCAATCCGTAGGAAAGGAATTGGTCTGAGCTTCCGTAAGGGCAATATATTTATTCTGAGCCTGTGCATTTTTATTCTGATCGCGTAGCCGTTCATAATCGGCATCCACTGTTTTCATAAACGCAGGCCGGAGCTCTTTGGAAATAAGACTGCTGGCAACAGGAACCGATTTGGATGCATCATTCACATGAACCACCGGAAATGAATAGTGAGGAGCAATCTTCACGGCTGTATGAACTTTTGATGTGGTGGCACCTCCAATGAGCAAAGGAATATTCATCCCTGTGCGGCCCATTTCTTTGGCTACATGCACCATCTCGTCCAGAGACGGGGTGATGAGACCGCTTAAACCAATAAGATCTACATTGTGAAGACGGGCTTCTGATAAAATCTTGTCACACGATACCATGACACCCAGGTCGATGATCTCATAATTATTACAGGCAAGCACCACACCCACAATATTTTTTCCAATATCGTGCACATCACCTTTTACGGTGGCCATCAATATTTTTCCGGCATTTTTTTGTACCGATCCGCTTTTCTTTTTTTCTTCTTCCATGAAGGGAAGAAGATAGGCAACAGCCTTTTTCATCACCCTGGCGCTTTTAACCACCTGGGGTAAAAACATTTTACCGCTTCCGAAAAGATCACCCACCACATTCATTCCGGCCATCAGAGGACCTTCTATAACATCCAGTGTTCGGGAAGACTTTTGTCTGCACTCTTCCACATCGGCGTCGATAAAATCAACAATACCTTTTACCAATGCGTGGCTCAGGCGTTCTTCAACAGGAGCTTTCCTCCACTCTTCATCTTTTACGTCTTTTTGTTTGCCGGCACCTTTGATGGTTTCTGCATGATTCACCAGTCTTTCGGTGGCATCATCCCTGCGGTTCAGCAGCACATCTTCCACCAGTTCCAATAAATCTTTCGGTATTTCGTCATATACCTGCAACTGACCCGGATTGACAATACCCATGTCCATACCATTTTTTACAGCGTGATAAAGAAATGCTGCATGGATAGCTTCTCTCACGTGATCATTGCCCCGGAAAGAAAAAGAGACGTTGGATACCCCTCCGCTAACTTTGGCGTACGGAAGGTGTTCTTTAATCCATTTGGTGGCTTGAAAAAAGTCGAGCGCATTTAAGCGGTGCTCTTCCATGCCGGTAGCAACAGGAAAAATATTGGGATCAAAAATGATATCCTGAGGCGGAAATAAAACCACTTCGGTCAGGATCTTATAAGCGCGTGAACAGATTTCTATCCTGCGTGGCAATGAATCGGCCTGGCCGTGCTCATCAAAAGCCATGACAATAACAGCGGCTCCGTAACGCTTTACTTTACGGGCCTGTTCGATGAACTGGGCTTCTCCCTCTTTCAAGGATATGGAGTTGACTATTCCTTTGCCCTGGATACATTTGAGACCGGCTTCTATCACAAAAAATTTGGAAGAATCGATCATGATAGGAACCTTTGAAATATCCGGTTCGGCACCAATCAAGTTCAGGAATCGGGTCATGGCCGCTACTGCGTCGAGCATACCTTCATCCATATTAATATCGATCACCTGTGCACCGCCTTCTACCTGATCTTTGGCAATCGATAAGGCTGCCTCATAATTGCCGTCGATAATCAGCTTCGCAAATTTACGCGAGCCGGTTACATTGGTCCGCTCTCCGATATTCATGAAATTGGAATCGGGACGTAAGGTTACTGGCTCCAGTCCGCTTAAGCGCAGATAAGGTTCTATAACGGGTCTTTTTCTCGGTTTAGCTCTGGCAGCGTGTGCAGCAATATGGCTGATGTGTCCCGGTGTAGTACCACAACATCCACCCACGATATTGATAAATCCGCTGTCGATAAAATCATGAATCTGGCTGCCCATATGTTCGGGAGATTCGTCATACTCTCCAAACTGATTGGGAAGACCGGCGTTGGGATAAGCGCTGATATAAAAAGGAGCTTTGGCCGAGAGCTCTTCCAGATAAGGTCTCATTTCATGAGCACCCAGCGCACAGTTGAGACCAATGCTTAGCAGGTCGGCATGACTTACGGAATTGAGAAACGCTTCCACCGTTTGTCCCGATAAGGTCCTTCCGCTGGCATCTGTGATGGTGCCGGAAATCATGATAGGAAGTGTTTTCCCAGTTTCTTCAAAAATATTCTGAGCGGCAAAAAGAGCCGCTTTAGCATTCAGGGTATCAAAAATGGTTTCGATCAGGATAAGATCAACACCTCCTTGTACAAGGGCTCTGATTTGTTCCATATAGGCAAACAGAACCTGATCCCAGTTAACGGTACGAAACCCGGGATCGTTTACATCCGGAGAGATGGAAAGCGTACGCGTAGTAGGGCCTACCGCTCCTGCTACGAAGCGGGGACGGGAAGGATCGGCAGCGGTAAAATCATCTGCACACTGACGGGCAATGCGGGCAGCACTCAGATTGATATCCACATCCTGTATATCCATGTGATAATCGGACATGGAAATACGGTTTGCATTGAACGTATTTGTTTCAATGATATCGGCTCCTGCTTTCAGGTATTCACGGTGTATGGTGGAGATGACATCGGGACGGGTAAGACACAACAAATCGTTGAAACCTTTCAGATCGCTTTGCCAGTCTTTAAAAAGCTCACCGCGAAAATCTTTTTCATTCAGCTTATAAGGCTGAATCATGGTGCCCATAGCACCATCGATTACTAAAATCCGTTTTTCTAATTCCTGTCGGATGTCGGGCATAGGTATCGTGTAGTTATTTGTCTGTCTCGTTCTCATAAATAAAAAATCCCTCCCGGTACAGCCAGAAGAGATTATCCATGTTGAAACATTTCAAATAATTTCTGACTTATCTTCCGCAAACAATATGCTGCGAACGAGTTGGCACCTTCTTATTGATTTAAGATTTATGATTTAAGATTTTCAATTTATAACCCTTAAAAGGTCAAATCTTAAATCATAATTCATAAACCCTCAATACCCAATGGGTTGCCAAGGTTTCATAGGGCGTAATCCCTCCACCTTTCCGGATAAGCGATATAAAAGAACGAGACACAAAGATAAGGAGGTTTCGGGAAACGGCAAAAATCAGTTTGCAATGTTCAGCAGGCAATTTGCAACCCTGTGTTCTGCCAACGCGAATTGTTCACTTACTTCCTTGCCCGGAGCTGACGGTAAAAACCTATGATTTGTTTACGGAAGAGGAGGAACAGAATGATATAAGGCAAGGCCATCATATAGAGGATGCCTTTATTGATTCCTCCGGCAACACTGCCACCGTTTTGAAGATCGGATTGAGGAATCATTTTGCACTGAGAGCAGCCTTGCGCCTGTAATGCAGGAGCTACCAGCATCAATACCAGCAAGAAAGCGAAGAAAAGGAAAAGCTGTTTAGACCGTATGCTCATGACGCAGCAAAAGTACGAAAAGCAGCGGGAAAGGCAAAGAATTAAACCCGGTAATACGGGGCCATCATCAGATACACAACCACTCCGCTGACAGTTACATACAGCCAGATGGGATAGGCCCAGCGTACCAGCCTTTTATGAGCCGGGATCTCCATTTTTAACCCCCGGTGAAAAGACATGAGGACGAGGGGTAATGCCACCATGGCCAGTGTAATATGACTTATGAGGATAAACAGATAAACAGGACGCAGGGAGTTATCTTTCGGAAATGTGGCTTCTGCTGGGATCAGCCAGTGATAGGTGATATAGGTACAGAGAAACATAGCGGAAAGAATGAGAGCCGTTATATTCAGTTTGCGGTGTGCAGCAATGTTTTTTTGACGGATAAAATAAAAAGAAAGCAGCAACAGCAGGCTACAGGTTGCGTTGAGCACGGCATTGACTTTGGGCAGACGATAAACGAAATCAGGTGTATTGCCCGGCAGCGGAAGCACTTTTCTGTTTAGTACGCCAACGGCAACAATGACAAATACGGTAAAAGCCCAGATGAGGCGGGTGATGGTTTTATCGCTCATAGATATAGATAAAAGTGATTTGTGCAGTTTTGTGTTTTACCCCCCATCGTTGAATACCGGCCAGATTACCGGCGCTGTTATATTCAAAGATATAATGTTCTAACGGGCTGCGGTAATAATGAACTAACCGTTTACGGCTATCGTATTCGGCCGGTTTAAATGCCGGAACAGCTTTATGTGCAAGAACACCTGAAAGGGTATCACTGGCCGGAGGAAATTTGAAATGTTGTATGGCAAAAGCAATATCAAAAAGAGGAGCAACATCTCTTTTCAGACTATCCTGCAGATAGCGCTGAAAAAATATTTTTTCCTCCCCGACATTGGCATAGTTATCAAACCTGATAACGGATACTTCCACAATTTGTTTTTTTTGCTCCTGAGCGGCAACGAATGAAGAACATGACAATACAAAGGCAAGCACAAAAAAAATGCGGGAGGAGCGATGATAAAAATGCCCTGCTGCCAACAATTGCTGCATGTTAATGTTCTTCTTTAGTTAGTTTCCAACGCTTTGAAAAGATCATCCATTTTGGGGGTCAGGATAATTTCCGTACGGCGGTTTTTTTTGCGTGCTTCAGCTGTTTTGTCGGGATCGAGCGGAAAATATTCTCCCCGTCCTGCTGCAGTAAGACGTTTCGGATCCACATCGGCACTCTTGATAAGGATTTTGACAATCGATGTAGCCCGGATCGTGCTCAGATCCCAGTTGTCTTTAATATCGCCATGCCCTTTCATCGGTACATCATCGGTATGACCTTCTACCAGCACATTGATGTCTTTATTCTGTTCCAGTACTTTGGCCAGATTTTTCAGGGCCTCTTCGCCTTTAGCTTCCACTTTGGTGCTTCCGGAAGCAAAGAGCAGACTTTCATCCATGGAAACATATACTTTTCCGTTCTTCTGGGTAATCGTGAGTCCTTTTCCTTCAAACCCCAGCAACGCATCCGTGATCTTTTTCTTCAGATCGGCTACTGCCTGATCTTTCTGTTTCAGTGTGTTTTCCAGCTCTGTCACCTTTGCTTCACGCAGTTTCAGCTGTGTGCTCAGATCATCCATATCCTTTTGTTTCTGTAGCAGATCTTTCTGTTTCTGATCCAGCTCAATTCCCAGTTTTTTGAGTTCATCCTGTTTCTTAAGCAATTCTTCCTGGGTATTGTTAAGCTGTCCGCTGAGTTTGGAATTTTCGTCAGCCATTCCGTTTCTCAACTCTTTGTTTTGTCTTAACAAAAGTTCATAGTTGGACATGAGCTGCCCATACTGATCTGTTTTAAGACGCAATGATGTTCCCAAAATATTCGTATCGTTTTTTAAACCTGCAACACGTTTTTCAATATCCACCAATTTGGCTTTGGTTTCATTGAGCTCTGTTTCCATGGCCTGCTTACTTGCCTTGGTGGTCTGGAGTTCTGTTTCACAGCTTTTTCTTTTTTTCTGTTCTTCTTCCAGCTGACGCTGGGGTACACAGGAAAACAAGAAAAGACTAATTCCAAAGCCCAGGACGAAACGAGGCAGAAGGGAGGAGAAGGGTAGTTTCATCGGCTATTTTTATAGGTTATGTCAAAAAGGGTACCACTTTAGTTTTCTGCTTGATTATCAGAAAGCAAGGGGTGCTTACAAGCATCAAAATTACAACAGGAACCTGCTGCGGATCGGAGGCATTCCATAAATTTATTAACATAGCGGAAACCTTCCGAAAACTAGATGCGTAAAAGCTTTCAGCAAATCAATTCACATGATGGCAACAAAGCTGAGTCCGGACTGGATAACAGAAAGACATGTTGATTTTGAGTATAAGAAATATATACTCCTGGCATGGCTGCAGGATGTGGACAAACAATTTGACCAGGTAAGATTGTATCCGCCTCTTTCGGAGCTGGTAGAACACTACCGTAACGCAAAGGCTTTAAAAGAGAGCAAACAGCATTTGTCCGATTCCTTTCAACAAAAGCTACAGGGCTTTGATATGGAAAAATTCAAAGTGATGTACGAGAAAATTTCATCCGATGATCATTTGATGGCGGAAGTGGAAAACATCCTTGATTTTTCCCTTCCCCGTTTTGCGCTGGCTTTGGAAGACGGGAAGAAGATATATGAGCTGGTTGAAAAAGAAACCAATATCCAGCATATAGGGCTTGTGCCATTAAATTCCGATTATGGCTATCTGTTTTTACGCGGGGGACGAAGTGCAAATACAGAAGTATATGAATATGAAGTGAGCATTTTTGAGCAGCCGGATGATAAATACAGGGCTTTGCACATCTCCTATGTAACTACGTATTCAAGCAGTTTTATTCATACTTATGTATCCATGAAAACAGATTTGATAAGAGGTAACCTCCGCTTACCCAACCCAGCTGTTTATGCCGTAGAAACAACAATGACTATTCCTTTTAATGAAACATTTCTTCCTGTAGCCAAGCGATTGCTTATGCGAAAGATTAACACGGAAGCGGGCCACTCCTAAAAAAAGAGCCTCCGGAATTTTTGATTTTCCGGAGGCTCATTATTTATTTCTCTGATTTTCTTATTGTTTCTTGCCGGCCTTGTCGGGCTCCAGCCATACTTTGCTCAGATCGCGGTATTCCATGCCATTGGCATCAAAATTGCGCACATTTTTCTGGAGCAGACGGTCTATCTCTTCATAGTAGATAGGCATGATAGCAGCATCATCAGCGGCCACCTGATCGGCCTTTTTATATAACTCAAATCTTCTTTTCGGGTCAAATTCTTTTTTGGCTGCATCGAATATAGAATCGAAGCGGGTGCTTTTGTACCGGCAAAGATTTACATACGACTGTTCATCCATTTTAGCAGGAATGTATTTGCTGTACAGCAAATCAAGGAAGGTTTCGGGATCCGGATAATCGGCTACCCAACCGGTACGGAAGAATTTGGATTTGCCTGTTTCCATATTTTCCATGTGTTGAGCCATCATCATAGGATCTATTTTCACTTCCACATTCAGATTTTCCTTCAGCATTTTAGCAATAACAGTTGCAACGCTTTCGTTTCTGTCGCCCCCTGCACCGTTAATTTCGAGGTTGATAACAGGAAATCCTTTACCATCCGGATATCCGGCTTCGGCCATCAGCTTCTGAGCCTTTTCTTTGTTGTAATGATATCCACGGAACCCGACCGTATCATAATTAGTAAATGCAGGAGGTACAATACCGTATTCTCCAGGCTCTCCTTCACCCTGCAAGGTATATTTTACAATATTCTCTCTGTCAATAGCATAATTGAATGCCTCCCGAACTTTTTTATTATCGAATGGAGGCAGCATATGCTGAAATCCGTAATAGGTAAGACGAAGAGCAGGTACGCTTTGCATTTCAAAATCAGCTCCGCCTGTTTTAGCATCTTTGAGTTCGCCCATCAATGACGGAATCATTTCTACCGGTATACGGAAAATCATATCCAGCTCTTTACTGCGGAATTTAAGCAGTTCGGCTTTTTTATCTTTCAGGAATGTAAAGTGCAGGACATCCAGATAAGGCAAGTGATTGCCATATTCATCCACATTCCAATAATTTTCATTGCGCTCCAGAATGGCATATTCTCCTCTTTTAATGCTTTTAGCATGAAATGGTCCGGTACCAACACACTGAAAACTCATGTCTTCTTTGTATTTGTCCAGGGCTTCTTTTGGATAGAGCCAGCATCCGGGAGTAATCAGGATATTGAGGAATCCGGCAAAAGATTGTTTAAGGGTGATTTCAATCGTATGTTCGTCAACAACACGTACACCGGAAACACCACCTGCCAGAGGTTTTTTGTCCACGGTGGACTGAAAATATTCGTCTGCTCCAACTACTCTTCCCTTGAAGGTGATCGGAAACATCTGGTTGTTTGAACTGTATTCACAAAGTTTATCAAAACACCATTTAAAGTCTGCTGCTTTTACTTCCCTTCCTTTGCCATCGGCAAAACAAGGGTCGTCATGAAACCGGACTTTATCGCGGATATGAAAAGTGAATTTGGTGGCATCTTCATTGATCTCGTATTTGTCGGCAAGACAAGGAAGTACGTTAAGCGTTTTCTGATCCAGCTTTACCAATCCTTCATATACCTGGCTGGCAACGTGGTAAGAATATTCTTCCTGGACATTAAGAGGATAAAGGTTTTTAAAATCATCCACTTCATTCATTCGGAACACACCTCCTACATGAACCGGCCCCATTGCTTTACGCTCTTTTTTCCCATTATGGTCATCATTTCCACAGGAAATCAGGAAAGATGCTGCTAGGAAATAAAGGCTAATCTTTTTCATCGACATAGAATTGGTTTTGAATGCTGATAACTCCTATAATATAATCGGATGGGGACATCCTTGATTCATATTAACATATAATACAGGAATATCAGAACAAAGTAATAAAAAATGAAATGTTTCGCTTTTAAGTGCCTAAAGTACGAAAATATTGGATATTGAAACCAGACTAGCTATTAATCACCGAAAAAAGGGTTTTTATAGAGAAAAAGAGGCTCAAAAATCGATTTCCACAGTCAACGGGCAATGATCCGAATGTTTGGCTTGAGGAAGAATATTGGCCTTCCGGATTTTAGCTCTTAATGGCTCACTTACCAGGTGATAATCAATGCGCCAACCCAGATTTTTGACCCGGGCATTGGCCCTGAAAGTCCACCAGGTATAATGATGAGGATCCTGATTAAAAAGACGGAATGAATCAATAAAACCACTCTTCATAAATCCATCTATCCACTCCCTTTCTTCGGGCAAAAATCCGGAGGAATTGGCATTGCTTACCGGGTTGTGAATATCAATGTGTTTATGACAAATATTATAATCCCCTGAAATAATAAGGTTAGGACGCTCTTTTTTAAGTTTTTCGATGTATTGATGAAAGTCGGAAAGCCATTTCATCTTAAATGCTTGCCGTTCATCACCACTGGATCCGGAGGGCATATATACGCTCATGACCGAAACATCCCCGAAATCAGCCCTTAAAACACGTCCTTCGCTATCGTAAATCTTCATACCACAGCCAACGACGATCTTATCGGGCTTCTTTTTAGAAAGAATAGCTACCCCACTATACCCCTTTTTTTCAGCCGAATGCCAGTAATGATGATAGCCTGCAGCTTCGAAAAGAGACAGATCCAACTGTTCCGAATTGGCCTTTATTTCCTGAAGACAGACAATATCGGGATCGGCAGCTTTTAACCAGTCCAGCCATCCTTTGGTAATTGCAGAACGGATACCATTTACGTTGTAAGAGATAATTTTTGCCATATAATTACGTATATATTGTAATCTTTTATCAGCCGGAATTCGAATGGAAGTCAAAGATAGTGATTAGCTAAAGCAGAACCTCCTGATTTTAAAACCAGGGGCCTTCCGGAGCTATTTTGTATATTTAAATAATTTCAGATCCCGCTTTAACGTTGTTGGGTATTATCAGATACATATTTCTGGGCCTGTTTGTTCTTTCTCTGCCATCCATTACACAGGCGCAGGGAGAAAGTAATGTCCGTACCAAAAAACTAGTACTCCGCTCCGATACGCTGGTACTTGATACACTCAGTATGGTACCCGGAGCCTGCCATCTTTCCGCTCTTGGACAAACACTTGATACCGCTTCGTATCATATCAATTACAGCGAATCAAGAATCTATTTTAGGCATCATCCGACAGATACGCTGGTAATACATTATAAAGTATTTCCATATTTGTTTACCGAAGAACACCGGCACAAGAATCCGGATTTGCTCCGACCCGACAACAAAGGATTTATCAATCCATATGTTTACAGGGCTCCGCCGGGAAACAATGATATTTTTAAAATGGAAGGACTTACAAAAAGCGGAAGCCTTTCACGTGGACTTAGTTTTGGAAATAATCAGGATCTGGCATTAAACTCGAGTCTTAATCTGCAGCTGTCGGGAAAACTTTCCAACGACGTAGATATATTATTGGCGGCATCCGATCAGAATATACCGATACAACCTCAGGGAAACACACAAAATCTACAAGAGTTTGATAAGGTATTTATACAGCTGTCAAACAAGACATCCAAGCTGATTGCCGGAGACTTTGTTGTTGCCAAACCTACCGGGTATTTTCTTAACTACAATAAAAAAGTACAAGGCCTTGGTTTTTCAACGCTTATTGGCATGTCAACAAACCCCAAGGATACCACCGGCCAGGGCCATATGAGAGTTTCGGCAAGCGTAGCAGTTGCAAAAGGAAAATACGGTCGTATGGTGATAGAAGGAGAAGAGGGCAACCAGGGCCCTTATATTCTGAGAGGAAATGAAAACGAACCGTTTATCATTATCCTTTCGGGAAGTGAGAAAGTGTATATAGACGGACAGTTGATGAAACGGGGACAGGAGTACGACTATATTATTGATTACAACACATCACAGGTCACATTCACTGCAAAAAATCTGATTACCAAAGACCGACGCATTATTGTTGAATATGAATACTCGGATAAAAACTATGCACGGTCTCTGCTTAATTTCAGTGATGAATACACGCAGAAAAATATGAAGCTATATTTTCAGGCCTATTCGGAGCAGGATAACAAGAATCAGCCGGTACAACAGTCGCTGAATGACCAGGAAAAACAACTGATGCATGATATCGGCAATAATATATCAAAGGCTGTTTATCCGGCTATTGATACGGTGGCATGGTCCAACAGTCTGGTGCTTTATCGTATCCCTGTTGGAGGAGATACGGTGGTGGGTGGTATTCATTACACATCCGGGGTGTATGTTTATTCCAATGATCCAACCGTTTCGCATTTTCAATTAAGCTTCAGCGATGTGGGTGTCGGTAATGGGGATTATATCAATATTCCATCGAGTGCCAATGGCAGGGTTTTTCAATGGGTGGCCCCGGTAGCTGGGGTGCATCAGGGAAGTTATGCCCCTGTTATTCAGCTGGTGACTCCCAAAAAGAAACAAATGGTTACTGCCGGGGGTGAATTTATTTTAAATAAACATACCACTCTGGGTGTGGAAGGGGCATTGAGTAATTATGACCAGAATACCTTTTCACCTTATGATGATCAGAATAATACGGGATATGCATTCCGTTTTCATTTGGATAATAAAACCGGTTCCGGATATGTTGCTCCGGATACAACCCACCAGATACGCAAGCCAAAAGTAAGGAGTATGAAAGATAGTTTGGATAGCGTGTCAGTAAGGTCTCAGGCCGCACGACAGCCAACGATTATTAATATCAATGATCCTGCGCAAACGAGCAAATGGATTTTTGCGAAGAGCCTCAGTTATGAATATACGCAACAAAATTTTACGGCGATTGAACGATACCGGAGTGCGGAGTTTGAGCGTGACTGGAATGTCAGTTTTCTTCCTTCTGTAGCGGATCAGCATTATACAACAGGAGGCTTTTCGTTAACCCGAAACCGATATGGAAATCTGACCTACTCGCTGAGCAGCTTTCTGGAAGGATCGGAATACAATGGTCTGAAGAATGACTTGTCGGGTAGTTTCAGTCATTACGGTTATGTACTGAAAGCCAATGTCAGCTTACTGAATACAGGAGGTACGCAAAGCAATTCCCTTTTCCTGCGTCATAACGCAGATTTGTCGAAAAAATTTCGGCGCATTACAATCGGAGTTGCCGAGCAGCAGGAAAAAAACATCATGCGTGCACCGGGAGCAGATACATTGTTACCAACCAGTTTCAACTTTTTTGAATGGCAGGCTTATGTGCAGAATGCTGACACGTCGAAAAATAAATATAAGCTGAGCTATAAACACCGGCAGGATTATTCCCCAATTCAGGATCATTTGAGCGCGCTTTCGGATGCACAGGATATGTCGTTCTCTATGGCATTGATGAAAAACAAAGCCAGCGAATTCAAGACCAATATTACCTACCGTGAGTTGCAAATTCTGAATCCGAATCTGACCACGCAAAAGCCCGAAAACTCGCTGCTAGGAAGAGTGGAATATAACCTGAGGCTATGGCAGGGTCTGGTAACGGCAAACACATTTTATGAAGCCGGTTCGGGGCTGGAACAAAAAAAGGAATACTCTTATATCTTGGTACCGGCAGGGCAGGGTCAATATACCTGGATAGATTATAACGGAGATGGCATTAAACAGTTGAACGAATTTGAAATAGCTCTCTATCCGGATCAGGCTACCTATATAAGGGTATTCACACCTACCGACGATTATATTAAGGCCTATACAAATCAGTTCAGTCAGAATCTTCTTATTAAACCAGGGTCGCGATGGGCCACAAAAAAGGGTATCCGGAAAGGGTTATCCCATTTTGTAGAACAGGCCACCTATCGCATAGACCGGAAAACGACAGACCAGGATCCGCTGGAAGCATATAATCCTTTTTTAAAATCTATAATAGATACATCACTGGTTACCCTCAATTCCTCTTTCCGGAATTCTATCTTTTTTAATCAAAACAATCCTGTTTTCGGTGCCGACCTCAATTATCAGGATGTACGTGGAAAGTCTTTGTTAACAGATGGTTTTGAGACCCGTCTGAACGATTTTTATGAAATGAGAATACGGTGGAACCTCAATAAAGTATTAGGGTTGCTCGTTACAGGAAAGGAAGGAGATAAAACCAATGCCTCCCAGTTTTTTGCCTCCAGAGATTATGACTTAACGTATATAACAACCGATCCTAAACTTACCTATCAGCCCAATAACCGTTTCCGTATAGCTGTTGACTATGCTTACACCGAAAAGAAAAACACCCCTGATTTTGGAGGCGAAACGGTTTTTTCAAATAATCTGGGACTGGAGGGCAAATACAATATTGTGAATAAAGGAAGTATTAATATGAAATTGAATTATATCGACATGCGTTACAACGGATCGGATAATAGCCCGGTGGCATATGAAATGCTGGATGGGTTGCATCCAGGCAAGAACGCAACCTGGTCAGTAGGGTATCAGCGTACATTATCCAATAATATACAGGTAAACATTACCTATGAAGGACGTCAAAGTGAAAACACCAAAACGATACACACAGGAGGAGCTACGGTAAGAGCGTTTTTCTAGGAAGCAATATTATTTCACGATCAAAGGACTCTGATCAGTCAACCACAACATCTTTTACAGAAAACAAAACATCTTTAAACTGTTCCGGATTGCGGATGATGTGTGCAAATTTTTCTGCGATCAAGGTCGGTTTTGCCAATTGATTTTCAATTTTGTAATTGATGAAATCTGTCAACCGTACAAAATCTTCGGGTGAAGCCGAGCGGATTTCCTCCTGCATTTGGGTATCGATAACCCCCGGCTCAATGGAATAGATTCTGAATTTGTAGCCGAAAGCATTTTTCTGTTCTTCATCCACCACCTTGCTCAGCATATTTATCCCTGCTTTGGATGCGCAATAAGGGGCCCAGCCAGCAATAGGTGTTTTGCCGGCGCCGGAACTGATATTGACGATCATTTTATCGGCATTGGAATCATGATAGGCCTTCATAAACTGATTGGAGAGAACAGCAGGAGCTACCAGATTAACCTGAAAATTATGAATGATAGCCTCTGATGTCAGTTGCCCCATCGGTTTTATCATTCCTACCACCCCGGCATTATTAATCAGTACGATTTTTTTTGCATCGTGATGAGGAGGAAAGTGCAATGTTTTTACCTGAGAAGGATCCCCCAGATCGACATTGAAGTGCTCGTAGTTTTTATGAAAAACAGTCTGGTTTCTGGATATACCAATAACGATATTATTCGGTGCTTCGGTCAGGTAATACTCTGCGAGGGCTTTGCCCAGCCCGCGGCTTGTCCCGGTGATATAGTAGAAATTCATTTGGTATACCTATGAATATTAAAGTTAAGTATCGCCTGGCGAATATCCAAATAAGGAATCTTCAGGAATGGACTTCTTCAGGCAAGGGCCTGCTTAAGATCAATCAGCAGATCATCAATATCTTCAATTCCTACACTCAAACGAAGCATAGAGTCTACAATCCCTGCACGTTCTCTTTCCGCTTTTGGAATAGAGGCATGGGTCATGGTAGCAGGATGATTGACAAGCGACTCCACCCCGCCAAGTGACTCTGCGAGGGTAAAGACTTTGAATGAAGATGCGATACGGAAGGCTTCTTCCTGGCTGTTTCCCTTTAGTGAAAAGGAGATCATCCCGCCAAAGTCTTTCATTTGTTTTTTTGCAATGTCATGGTTTGGATGGTCAGGAAATCCGGGCCAGTAGAGCTTGTCGATTTTGGGATGTGTTTTAAGAAATTCAGCAACTTTCCGTCCGTTAAAGCAGTGTCTTTCCATCCGGATATGAAGGGTTTTTACACCGCGCAAAACGAGGAAGCTATCCATTGGGCCGGGAGTGGCACCGCAGGAGTTGTGAATAAAAGCAAGATCAGTATATAGTTTTTCGTCGTTTACACAAAGGGCTCCCATGATTACATCACTATGTCCGCTGATGTATTTGGTTACAGAATGCATGACGATATCGGCCCCAAGGTTAGTCGGGTTTTGAAGAAACGGGGATGCAAAAGTGTTATCAACGGCTAGTATCAGTTTAAACTCCTTTGCAATTTTTGCACAGGCTTCTATATCGATAATTTGCATCGTTGGGTTGGTAGGTGTTTCCAACCAGATCAGCTTTGTTTTGGAATTGACATGCTTGCGAATAACAGCAGGATCTTTCATATCGACAAAGTGAAATTTCAGACCAAAAGGTTCAAAAACCTTTGTAAACATACGATACGTGCCACCATACAAATCATCGCCGGTGATCACTTCATCGCCCGGGCGAAGTAATTTAACAACCGCATCGGTGGCTCCCATACCACTTGAAAAACAGAGTCCGTAACGGGTACCTTCCAGTTCGGCAAGACATTTTTCAAGCGCACTGCGGGTTGGATTTTTGCCTCTTGCATAAGCATACCCCTGGTGTTTACCGGGAGATGCCTGCCAATAGGTAGATGTTTGGTATATAGGTGTCATCACCGCTCCGGTGGTAGGATCAGGCTCTTGGCCTGCATGAATGGCTTTCGTTCCGAATTTCATAGATAGAGTTTCAACTAGTTGGGCGAAATTTACAAAATAAGATCAAGGTTTCAGGGCTTCTGATCCTGAAAAAAACGGTGCGGAGTCTTTAATGGTTCCAGCGTGAGAATTGTTGGGAGGGTATTGAGTTCATGAATCAGGAGGTTGAAAACAGGGTCGCGGTAGCCTTGAATACAACAATAGCTTTTGGGTCCTTCATTAGTAGACAGACTCAGATTTAAATAAGGACCAGGTGTGGAAGGATCAGGGACATACGTATCCATCCGGTGCCAATCCACTTTTTGAACCAGATCCACGAAATAGTCAAATAAACGGGAACCGGACACAGCATAACGCACCGTGAGCGTCTTGTTTTCGTTATTATCCTTTTGTGCAAATCCAACAAATACGGAATCGTTTTGCAATTCAATTCTGCACTCTTCATCGTTTTTGGCATTATTTAAGTCCTGAGGAGCATATGAAAGCGTTTTCAATCTCAGTTTTTTATTGCTATGCACAATCGCATTCAGGAATATGGCAAGACTATCGGGACGCCGTTTATAGAGGAACAGAGAATCGTTTCGTACAGCTAGAATACGATGCCAGAATTTCCATTTGTCTTTGTGGTGGGCGTGTAAATGCTGCTGATCCGAATAGGTTCTTACAAACAGAGAATCGTTTTTCACTTTATAAAGGGTATCCGGAAATCCACCCTTGTTGTTATAAAGATTAATAGCCATATAAAACATTCCCGGGAGTTTATGATAACGCGTGGTATCAACCGGAATCCAGTCGCCTTCCAGCATTTTTTCATTAAAAACAGGAGCTGACGGCTGAGAACACCGGCAAAAAAGTCCAAGAACGAAGATAGCTGTAATGACAGGACAGTTAAAACAAAGCCGTTTCATGCGGTAATATTAATAATTTTGATCCGGAAAACTCAAAGAAACACATGAATAAGATCTACTATCTCAGTTCCTGCTCCACTTGTTCACGCATCATAAAAGACTTAGGAATTACACCGAAGGATTTTATCATGCAGGATATCAAAACCGAAAAAATCACTTCTGCTCAGTTAGAAGAAATGAAGCAGTTATCGGGGAGTTATGAGTCCCTTTTCAGTCGCGTGGCCTTAAAATACAGGCAATTAGGTCTTGATAAAATGAAGCTGAACGAAGCCGGGTATAAGAAATACATTCTGGAAGAATATACTTTTCTGAAAAGACCGGTCATATTGATTGGGAAGCAGATCTTCGTAGGCAATTCAAAGAGTACAATTGCAGCTGCCAAAACAGCCCTTTAAATGAAGAGCAGTGTACGCGCCCATCTGTCGCTTTTCGTTGCTAATCTGATTTATGCAGCTAGTTTTACTATTGCCAAAAAAGTGACCGGAGGTCCTGTTCATCCGTTTGCACTGGTTATTTTAAGAGCAAGCGGGGCGGTTATCCTTTTCTGGTTGACGGATTTTTTGTTGGTTAAGGAAAAGACAGACCGAAAGGATATTCCCCGATTTATTATGCTCGCATTTTTCGGAGTTGCCTTAAACCAAATGATGTTTCTGAAAGGCCTTGATCTTACCTCTCCGATCAATGCGTCCATCATGATGATTACCAGCCCGATTCTTGTATTAATAATTGCCGCTATTGTTATTCGGGAGCGAATCACGTTTATAAAATCTGCCGGTATTATTTTAGGTTTTGGAGGTGCGGTTATGCTCATGATGGGGAAAACACATCAGACAGTAAGAGGCGACAGCATGACCGGAGATTTATGTGTATTTATCAATGCACTTTCCTGGGGAGCCTATCTGGTACTGGTTAAACCGCTCATGTTCAAGTATAATACGGTAACGATCCTGCGCTGGGTATTTCTGTTTGGGTTAATCATGGTTATTCCGTTTGGCCTGGGGCAGTTAAAAGAGGTGCAATGGAGCGGGATGAAGCAATCGGATGTTTTCAATGTTTTGTTTGTAATCATTGCGACCACATATGTGGCATATCTCCTGAATATATATGCCCTTAAGGCATTAAGCCCATCGGTAGTGAGTGCTTATATCTACCTTCAGCCATTGTTAACTACTATAATTGCATTGTGGATGGGTAGTGATCACCTGGACTTGCTTAAAGTGGTTTCTGCCGCGATGATTTTCGGTGGTGTTTTTATGGTAAGTCACAGAAAGAGAGACCAGCCGGTTTTGAAGGATAATGGGATCCTTATTAACAGAGAAGATAGTGAAGGGCAGGCACTTTAAAATGAAACAGAATTCAGGCCTTTTCGTACTTTTGTAAAAATTCAATTGCTCTATGATTCGTTCTATGACCGGTTACGGGAAAGCCATTTGTGAACTTTCGGAAAAGAAAG
Organism: Bacteroidota bacterium; assembly: GCA_013288325.1. Taxonomy (GTDB): domain Bacteria; phylum Bacteroidota; class Bacteroidia; order Palsa-965; family Palsa-965; genus Palsa-965. The sequence continues at coordinate 14,472 of JABDCB010000030.1, read as the reverse complement.
TAACGGTTGAGATCCGCTCTCTCAATAGTAAACAGTTGGATTTAAATTTAAGAATCCCATCTTTATATCGCGACAAAGAGGCGGAGATCAGATCGGATCTGTCGAAGCAACTGGAGCGGGGAAAAATCGATTTCAGCATTTTTTATGAGTATACAGGAGATGCCGCTTCCCCGGTGATCAATAAGACATTGGCGAAAGGGTATTACAAAGAACTGAAGTCTTTGGCTGCTGAATTGCAGGAACAGGGTTGTGATCTGCTATCTCTGACTATGAAAATGCCGGAGGTTATGCGCCCTGAGCGTCAGGAACCGGATGAAAAAGAATGGAAACAACTTAAAGCCGCTATTGATCAGGCACAGATGGAATTCCAGCGTTTCAGAGAGGATGAGGGTAAATCGCTGTCGGATGATTTTGTGAAACGTATCGGATTGATAACATCTCTTCTTTCCATTGTTGAAGAAGCCGATACAAAGCGGGTAGATGCAGTAAGGGAACGGATACGGAGAAACATCAATGAATTTGTGGAAAAGGAGAAAATAGATCAAAACCGTTTTGAGCAGGAACTGGTCTACTATATTGAAAAGATAGACATTACAGAAGAGAAAATAAGACTTAAAACCCACTGTGATTATTTTCTGAAGACCATGAGTGAAGATAGCAGCGGCAGAAAACTTGGATTTATTACACAAGAAATAGGGAGGGAGATCAATACAATCGGGTCTAAAGCAAATGATGCCGGAATTCAAAAGACGGTAGTACAGATGAAAGATGAATTGGAAAAGATAAAAGAACAGGTAAATAATGTCCTCTAACGGGAAACTCATCATATTTTCTGCCCCTTCGGGTGCCGGTAAGACAACAATTGTACATCATTTGTTGGATACCTTTCCTGACTGGCTGGAATTTTCTGTTTCAGCATGCAGCCGGGAAAGGAGAAAAGAGGAGACAGAAGGAGTGGACTATTACTTCCTTTCTGTTGAAGAATTCAAACACCGCATTGGCATGGATGAATTTGTTGAATGGGAAGAGGTGTATACCAACCATTTTTACGGAACACTTAAAATTGAAATAGAAAGAATATGGCGTAAAGGAAAGCATGTCATATTTGATGTGGATGTGAATGGAGGACTTAATCTGAAAAACATTTTCAGAGAAAAGGCGATGGCTGTATTTGTGATGCCACCATCTATTCAAAGTCTGGAGGATCGGTTGAAAAAGCGTGAAACAGAAACGCCGGAAAGTATAAAGAGACGGATGGCCAAGGCATCGATGGAAATTGATAAATCCGTAGCATTTGACCGTATTATCCTGAACGATAGCCTGGAACATGCTTTTGCTGAAGCGGAAAAAATCACCCACGAATTTCTGGATCCTGTTTCCGATAAGCATAAAAAATGAAGATCGGTTTATTCTTCGGCTCCTTTAACCCTGTACACATCGGACATATGGCTATTGCCAATTATATGGCAGAGTTTACCGATCTCAATCAGGTATGGTTTATTGTATCACCGCATAATCCACTCAAGAAGAAAAGCAGCTTACTGGCCGATCATCATCGTTTGCAACTCGTACGACTCGCGATAGGAGACTGCAATAAATACAAAGCCAGTAATATTGAATTCAAATTGCCTCAGCCTTCTTATACAGTGGTAACACTGGCACATTTGAAGGAGAAATATCCCCAGCATCAGTTTGTGCTGATCCTGGGATCCGATAACCTGGAATCCTTTCCCAAATGGAAAAATTTTGAACACATCCTGTCAGAGTATGAACTATACATCTATCCCCGTCCGGAAGCCGATGGAGGAGTGCTGAAAAACCATCCCAAAGTCAAATGGACTAAGGCTCCTTATATGGATGTATCTTCAACTTTTATACGAGAGGGGTTGAAAGAGAAGAAAGACATCCGCTTTTTTATTCCGTTTGCGGCCTATGAATACCTCCGGGAAATGCATTTTTACGAGAAATAAGTGACTGCCACTAAAATTCAAGGCCGGAAGCTGTCATTAGCCAGAGCACCGGTGTTTTAGAGCATACTGTTAGTAAGGGGGTTTTTGCTAAAGTCCTCTAAAAGACCTAAATTCGCTGTCCTTTAAAAAGACACGATGGACGGCAAAATCAATTCTTCCAAGGCTCCGGACCCGGTAGGACTCTATCCTCATGCAAGAAGGGTAGGTAATCTGCTATTTTTATCGGGAGTAGGCCCAAGGGAAAAAGGGAGCAAAACAATACCCGGAGTAGAGCTCGACAAAAAAAATCAGATTGTATCTTATAACATCGAAGCACAATGTCGCAGCGTTTTCCGCAATGTTAAATACATTCTGGAAGATGCGGGCAGCAGTTGGGATAAAATTATTGATGTGACTGTTTATCTCACCAATATGAAAGATGACTTTCCGATATATAATAAATTGTGGGCCGAATATTTTAAAGATAACCTTCCCTGCAGAACCACACTGGAAATAAACTGCCTGCCAACTCCTATTGCCATTGAACTGAAAGTGATCGCTACGATCGACTAGTATTTATGAAAAAATACCCGGAATACAAACACCTCGACCTTAGTCAGACAGCTAAAGATGTACTCTCCTTTTGGGAGCAGAACAGCATATTCGAAAAGAGTATCAGCACCAGAGAAGGAAAAACCCCTTACGTGTTTTACGAAGGTCCGCCCAGTGCAAATGGCATGCCCGGCATTCACCATGTCATGGCGCGAACCATAAAAGATATTTTCTGTCGCTATCAGACATTAAAAGGAAAACAAGTAAAAAGAAAAGCAGGATGGGATACGCATGGACTTCCCATTGAACTGGCAGTAGAAAAAACATTAGGCATTACCAAAGAGGATATAGGTAAAAAAATAACCGTAGAAGAATACAACCTAGCCTGCCGCAAGGAGGTAATGAAGTATACGGATAAATGGGAGGAGCTTACCCGTATTATGGGATACTGGGTGGATATGAAGAGCCCTTATGTCACGTTTGAAAATACGTATATTGAAAGTGTTTGGTGGTTGCTGAATGATTTGTATAAGAAAAACCTGCTCTATAAAGGGTATACAATTCAACCGTATTCACCAGCCGCCGGAACAGGGCTTAGCTCGCATGAGCTCAATCAGCCTGGCTGTTACAGAAATGTCAAAGACCATACATTGATTGCCCAATTCAGGATCAAAGAAGGCAACAGTGTAAAACCCAAAGGCAGAGATCTTACGGGAACCTATTTATTGGCCTGGACAACGACTCCCTGGACCCTATCTTCCAATACAGCATTAGCCGTTGGGAAAAACATTGCTTATGTTTTGGTTGAAACAATCAACAATTATACCCATGCACCGGTTCAACTGATTCTTGCCAAGGAATTGTTTGGGAAATACTTTCCTGAAAAAAACAAAGAGCTGGCATTTGAAGATTATAAACCAGGGGATAAGAATGTTCCTTACAAGGTGATTGCTGAATTTGTGGGAAGCGAGCTGGAAGGATTGCGTTATGAGCAACTACTTCCCTATGCACAACCGTTTGAAAGTGCAGATCAGGCATTTCGTGTAATACTTGGGGATTTTGTAACCACAGAAGACGGGACAGGTATTGTACATATTGCACCAACTTTTGGAGCGGATGATATGCGGGTAGCGAAAGCTGCCGGAGTGCCTCCAATGCTGGTGGCGGATGAAAACGGGAAAGGCGTTCCACTCGTTGATCTGAGAGGGCGTTTCAGACCTGAAATGAAAGATCAGGTGTTCGGATTTGCAGGAGAGTTTGTGAAAGAAGCGTATCTGGACGACAAGGAAAAAGCAGCTGAACTGGATATTCAGAAAGAAAAACTAAAAGGCATCATTAAGGATACCAGCAAGCTGGAGTATCTGAATGTGGATAAACGTATTGCGCTGAAACTGGAGAAAGAGGGACTGCTTTTCAAAAAGGAAGTATACGAACACAATTATCCTCATTGCTGGCGTACGGATAAGCCGGTATTGTATTATCCGCTGGATTCGTGGTTTATCAAAGTGACTGCGAAGAAAGACAGAATGGTTGAATTGAATAAAACAATAAACTGGAAACCGGAATCTACCGGTACCGGGCGTTTCGGAAACTGGCTGGAAACAGCAAATGACTGGAACCTTTCCCGTTCCCGATTTTGGGGAATTCCCTTACCGATATGGAGAACCGAAGATGGTAGTGAAGAGCTCTGCATTGGCTCGATGGAAGAGCTGAAAAAGGAAATTGAAAAGTCATTAAAGGCAGGGTTCATGAATTCGAATCCTTTGGAGAAATTCACCCCAAATGATTTCTCAAAGGACAATTATCAGGTTTTCGATTTGCACAAACCTTATGTAGACAGCATTATCCTGATTTCTGCCGGAGGGAAGAAAATGATGCGGGAAAGTGATCTGATAGATGTTTGGTTTGACAGTGGTTCAATGCCATATGCTCAACTGCATTACCCTTTTCAAAACAAGGAGCAGATTGATCAGAGAACATACTTTCCCGCTGATTTCATAGCCGAAGGGGTGGATCAGACCCGGGGTTGGTTTTATACGTTGCACGCTATTGCGACCATGTGTTTTGATACTGTAGCATATAAAAATGTTGTTTCAAACGGTCTTGTTCTTGATAAAAACGGAAACAAGATGAGCAAAAGGCTGGGTAATGCCGTGAATCCTTTTGAAACGATAGAAAAATACGGACCAGATGCCACTCGTTGGTATATGATAACAAATGCAGCACCCTGGGAAAATTTGAAATTCGACCTGGAAGGAATTGCAGAAGTTCAACGAAAATTTTTCGGGACACTTTACAATACCTACTCATTTTTTGTGCTTTATGCCAATATTGATGGATTTTGCTGGAAAGAAGAGAAAATACCGGTAGAAAAAAGGCCTGAAATAGATCGTTGGATTTTATCGGAGCTGAATTCGCTTATTAAAACGGTTGATGAAGCATATGCTGATTATGAGCCTACAAGAGCTGGTAGGGCCATAGAATATTTCCTGGATGAACATCTTAGCAATTGGTATGTAAGACTTTGCCGGAGACGTTTTTGGAAAGGAGATTATTCATTCGATAAGATTGCGGCCTATCAGACACTATATACCTGTATGGAAGTGATTGCACAAATCGGATCTCCGATAGCACCGTTTTTCATGGACAGGCTTTATAACGATCTGAATAAAGTTACAGGCAGACAGGTTGCAGAGTCGGTGCATTTGTCTGACATGCCACTTTATGAGCAGGCGCACATTGATAAAGATCTGGAAGAGCGTATGGAGCTGGCTCAGAAAGTTTCTTCCATGATTCTTAGTATCCGTAAAAAAGAGAATATCAGAGTTCGGCAGCCTTTACAGAAAATTCAAATACCTGTTTTGGATGAAACATTCCTTAAAAGAATAGAGGCTGTTAAGGATCTGATTCTTTCAGAAGTGAATGTGAAAGAAATAGACTTTGTGGATGAATCGCATACCCAAATCGTAAAAAACCTAAAGCTGAACTTTAAGACATTGGGTAAGAAGTGCGGGAAAGATATGAAGGCTATGCAAACCTATGCCCAGGCTAACGGAGCTGCTATAATCACTGAAATGGAGAAAACGGGTCATGCGCGTGTAAACCTCGAATTAAGTAGCTATGTGCTTGATCCGGAAGATGTTGAAATTATACCCGTGGATATACCAGGCTGGAAAGTGGCCAATGATGGCCCATTGACCGTAGCTTTGGATGTAATGATTAGTCCAGCATTGAAGGAAGAAGGATTGGCTCGGGAATTGGTAAACAGGATTCAAAATTTAAGAAAGGACAGAGATTTCGAAGTAACGGACCGTATTTCGGTCAAAATCAAGTCAAATAATGCCTTAGACGCCTCCGTAAACAATAATTTACAGTATATTTGCGCCGAAACTCTCGCATCTTCCTTGGAGTTGGTGAAAGAGCTCAGTTCAGAGCAAGCGGTGTTGGTAGAGGTGGATAGCGAGATTCAGACATTAATAAGCATAGCAAAGTTTAATTAACCCCCTTCACAATGGCTAAAAAAGTTCAAAAAAAGCCAGCTAAATCCGTTACCGGAAAAGCTAAAAAAGCAGCAAAACCTGTAAAAGGAGCAGCTCAAAAGTCACTTGCAAGTAAAAAGGCAGGACCTAAAGCAGTAAAGAAAACAGCACCGAAGGCTGCTAAAAAAGCAACGTCTAAACCGGTTGCTAAAGTAGCCGCTAAAGCCCCAGTACAGAAGATTGCCAAAAAACCGGTTTCAAACGGTAAGGCACCGGAAGTTAAAAAACCGATGGTTAATAAGATCCCTGTTAAAGTGGAGGTAAAGATCGAGAGACCTTATGAGCCCAGAAAAGAAGTAACCATAGCTAAACCTTTGATGAAGCTTGATAAAGGAGATCCCCGTTCCCGTTATTCTGACAAGGAATTGATGGAATTCAAGGATCTGATCAATAAAAAACTGGAAGAGGCAACCCGTGATTATGAATTGCTGAAAAACACCCTTTCTCACAAAGATGATCATGGAACAGATGATACTTCACCAACCTTCAAATTGCTGGAAGATGGATCAGACGTTCTTTCCAAAGAAGAGACAGCTCATTTGGCGTCTCGTCAGGAAAAATATATTCAGAACCTTAAAAATGCACTGATTCGTATTGAGAACAAAACATATGGTATTTGCCGTGTTACAGGCCGCCTCATTCCTAAAGAGCGTCTGAGAAGTGTTCCTCATGCAACATTGAGCATTGATGCGAAATTAGAACAGAACCGATAAAAACAGAAACAAGAAACAGGACACAAGAGACAAGACGAATTTAAAAAGTCTTGATTCTTGTGTCTTCTCTTTTATATCCTACAAAGGGATTTCCCCTATCTTTACCCCCGTGAAAAAAGCCGGCATCATCATTTTATTCGTTCTGCTGATCGATCAGTTCATTAAGATCTGGATAAAGACACATATGTATATTGGTCAGGAATATCACCTGGCAGGTCATTGGGCCATTATCCATTTTGTGGAAAACGAGGGTATGGCGTTTGGAATGTCTTTGCCGGGTGGTTATGGTAAACTGGCATTGAGTTTGTTTCGTATCCTGGCAGTAGGTGGTCTTTGTTATATTCTCTTTAATGTTATTCGTAAAAAACAGGAAAACATTGTGATTATCGCAATTTCTTTAATCATTGCCGGCGCTGTTGGAAATATTATTGATAGTGCCTTTTACGGGATGTTGTTCGGAGAAAGCAATCAATATGATGCTAATATTGCCCAGTTTATGCCTTCAGGCGGAGGTTATGCTGGTTTTCTTCACGGGAAGGTAGTCGATATGTTTTACTTCCCGATTATGGAAGGCCATTTTCCAGCCTGGTTCCCATTATGGGGAGGGGAAGAGTTTATATTTTTCCGCCCGGTATTTAATCTGGCAGATTCATCCATTACAATAGGTGTTATTATTGTGATCCTGTTTCAAAAGAAATTTTTTGGAACAGAGAAAAAAGAACAAGCTCCTCTTGCAAAAACAGAATCGGAAATCCAGCCCCCTTCACAAAGTACACCTGTAGCCTAACAACGTGCTGTTTTTAATCCCCTATTGTTTTGGGGTTGGAATCACTCCCATCCGCATCAACTGTTGATATCCTCTCGTGGCTTCCACATGATTGGGGTCAATCTTTAAAGCATTTTCCCAGGCAATACGGGCATTGTTGTAATCCAGGACAGTAAAGTAGGCTCCACCCAGATTAGCCCAGATTTCAGCATTGTTTTGATCAAGAGCAACAGCCTTATTGAACAACATAATGGCTGTCGGAATATCCTTCTTTCGTGCTGCATCCAGCCCTTTTTGGAGAAAAAGTCCACCATATTGACGAATAAGTGGGTTGTATTGGTTTATTTGCTTGCCCTTTAAGAGATTGGCATAGGTGCTATCCAGCATATCCATTTTGAAATAGGCAAAGGCAAGATTGGTATAACCATTCAGATACTTTGGATGAAGCCGTAACGCATTACGAAGAGGAGGAATGGCTTTTTCTATTAACTCTTTTTCAATCGCTTTGTTTTCAGGCAAACCACTCATATCCAGATATCCTTTTGCTGCATTGCCGCACACAAGAACACTGTTGGGAGAGATGCTAAGATCGTGAGTGAACAGACTGGCATCATTTTTCCAATCTGCATTCCGGCTCATGACACGCCCTCCGCAAACCAATACGAGTATTAGAGATACTCCCAGAAGGGCCGTTTTTTGTTTAGAAACATCGGGCAGTTTTTGTAAAGCATAATACAAGCCATAACCAGCCAGGATACAAAAGGCAAAAGATGGGGAATAAATCAAACGTTCACTTAACGTAGTTCCTATCTCCATCAGCAGGTTAGAGATAATAAACAGGTGGGCAAGATAGAACCAAAGAAAAAATGCAAGAATATGCCGACGGATAGTTAGTAATATGGTCGCCGACACAATGCCGATATGAATAACAAGCGACAGCCAGAAATGCCAGTCGCTAAAGGTGATAAACGGAATTTGTTTAAAAGAATAGTCAACACAAAGATTTTTGGGAAACAATTGCATCCAGAGATAACGGGTAAGCATATATGTTTTGGTGCAGAATTTTTCGGCGAAGCCGGATGCAGCAATATATTGGTTGTTGAGTACCTCTGTAGCATGATAGTGAGAAGCCTGACCAGGAGGAATAATGATCATCCGGATAATATAGAATACCAGCATAATGGCAAAATAGGGGAGAGAAGCCAACATACTGCCTCCGGCACTTTTTTTGAGAATGAGGTAAAAGAAAAGCGGTAGCAGAGCAAACATGACAACTCCATACTCTTTAGAAAGCAAGGCACAAAACAGAGATAGCATACCCATAAATAAATACCTAAGCTTTTTCTTCTCGGAGTAACTGAAAGCAAAAACAAGTGTCATGACGGCAAAAAGCAAAGCCATCAACTCGTCCCGGCTTTTTATATTATCAACTACTTCAGTATGGATTGGATGTATGGCAAAAACCAGGGCACAGAAAAAGCCGAGATCGGGGTTGTTTTTGAAAACCTGTTCACGCATCAGATATAATACAAAGCCAATGGTAAGCAAATAAATAAGCAGGTTGTCTAAATGGCGTGGAATGGTTTCGGAATGAAAGGTACTTATCTGAGAACCAAAGACCTTGTCTTTAACAGGATTCCCATCTCCTCCGGGATATTCCACATCTACATAAAAAGCATCAAGTCCGGTAATTTTTGCCTGATGAAATTGACCTGTATGATCTTCGGCTACTACCTCATCGCCGGGTTTCATACCGAAAAATTGCTGTTCGATTGCAAAAGTGGCAATGGATAAAGGCCTGTAACGACCACCCTGAAACTCATCAGCAGCATTGTATTTCTTATAAAAGGCATACATAGAATGCTTGCCGAATATTTCTTTCAGGCCTTTTGTTCCTGCCAGAACGGAATTGTTTTCCTTGATCATCGGGCCGTCATCCAATGCATACCCATTAACAAGTGAATTGGCGTAGAAAACAAATCCAATGATAAGGAGAAGGAATAGCTGTTTGCGGAAACCGTCAAACGGGAAAACGGATGTCCTCTCCAGTTCCAGAGCAGGAGATTTTCGCGCAGTTGGTTTAGTGGGTGCTTTGGCCATGTAATGATTTGAAACAAAAATAGGATTTTTAATCCTTTTTCAATGATCAAAGAACCAACCTCCCGGTAATTTATTGCTAAATTTGTTAAGGACACGTCTATAGATTATTCTGGTATCGTATTCTGCTATTGTGAAATCACTTTTCCAAAATCGCTTCTTTTTAATTGTTTCCTCCCTGTTGTTCCTTGGGTTGGGGCAGCTTTTTCATTCTGTACATAAAGGAAATCCGGCACAGGAGGCCGCCGACATTACCGCCGTTTTGCACCGAAAGGAAGAACGTATTACATCCGAATTGACGCTTTTGAGTAGCAAAGCCTCTGTTCAAAGCTACAATCAGTTGTTTTCCCAGCGCCCGGAGTATTATAATACGATTTTTAAGTCCGATGGCCTGGTACTTCTTATATATGAAAACGACACGTTGAAATTCTGGTCGGATAATTCGGTTGCAGTAGAAAATTATATGAAGGAGGTTTGCTTGGATGATCGAATGGCCAAATTAAAAAATGGCTGGTTCGAAGTGGTTAAACAGCCATTATCTTCTTCCAGGACGGCTGTCGGACTTATTCATATAAAGAGTGAATATCCATATCAAAATCATTACCTCAACAATAAATTCCAAAAGGATTTTTCGGTTGCAGCCAATACGAAATTAGTAGTCAATGAAAATGCTAATCAGTACCCGGCAATCAGGAACCTGAAAGGGGAATATCTTTTCTCCATTCATCAAGCCTCCCTGCCTTTGGCAGAAGATAAAACTATTCCCGGCTTTCAGGTAGTTCTGAATTCATTAGGAATAATATTATTATTGATATTTATCCGGATAAGTTGTGAGTCACTGCAATCACGGATTGGTCGCAATGGAGTTGTTTTGCTCTATGCCGTTATTCTTATCACCTGCCGGTTTCTTAGTATTTTATGGAGCCTTCCTTCTTCGTTTTATCAAAGTACATTATTCGGCCCTCAGTATTATGGTGACGCAAGATCCCTTTGGCTGTCTTCTTTAGGTGACTTGCTGTTAAATACATTACTACTTTTTTATCTGGCATACTATTTATCGAGAAATCTAAAAATAAATATCCAGACAAGCACTGAGAGAAAGTGGATAAGGTTTCTGCTGGCGGCCCTCCTCTCCCTTTCTTTATTATGGATTTTCTGGCTCATCGACACCCTTTTTAAAGGACTTATCCATAATTCAGAAATCACATTTAGTGTCAATGAATTATTCAGTCTGAATACATACTCCCTGTTAGGTGTTGTTATTGTCGGGTTCTTACTTTTCTGTTTGTTTTTGTTTTCCGATCTTATTCTGAACATAATCAACACATCCGGATTGTCAGTGCTTACCCGTATAAGCATATTTATTGCATCGGCCGTTCTCTATGTATGCGTTTGCCAGTTTGCAGGATTATTGGACCCGGTGACATTTTTGTGGGCAATAACAGTCATTATTATTTTAGCGGGAATAAAGGCTCAAAAACAAAATGCATATTCTTTTTCAAGCTCTATTTTGCTGGTAATGATTTTAAGTATGTACTCCGTGCATACTTTTTTAAAGCATACGGAGTTAAAGGAGAATGACAATCGAAAAGTTTATGCAGAGAAGCTTGCTACAGAGCAGGATCCTATAGCTGAACATTTGTATCCTGAGGTAGAACCACAAATACTTGCGGACTCAATTCTTCTTCGTGATTTGCAATCTCCCAGAACATATGATGCATTTCAAAAGCGCCTGACACAACGATACTTTAGCGGGTATTGGGAAAAGTATGACATCCGCATCACATACTTTGACAGTGCATGTAACGTTTTGATTAAACCCAATCGCCAGAGCTCTGATAACATATCTTACTTTGATGACCTTATTGCAAAATCAGGCCAGGAGACATACACCCCCAACTTGTATTATTTGCAAAATCTTTCTGGAAAAATCAGTTATCTGGCCAGGGTACCTATTCCTAGCTACCCGAATGATCCTACTCCGGCTCATTTAATACTTGTATTCGAATCGAAATTTATTTCAGAGGAGGTTGGGTTCCCGGAACTATTACTCGACAGAGATTTGGGTATTACACAACAGATAGCTAACTACTCATATGCAAAATATAAAAATGGGAAGCTGATAAATCAATATGGAAAATATCACTATCCGATAATTTCTGCAGCTTATGAGTCATTTCGGGAACCGTTTTCATTTATAGTAACCGATGGTTATAATCACCTGATCTACAGACCTGATTCAACAACGCTCATCCTGATAAGCAAACCAGATGCCGGCTTGCTTGGTGAAGTAACTACGTTCTCCTACCTTTTTGCTTTTTACAGCCTTCAGTTACTACTCCTTTTGTTTTTGAGACAAATTGCCACTACAGGGTTTAATGTTTCAGGACTTTCCTTTAAGGCAAGGATACAATCAATTCTTGTATTTATAGTTTTGACTTCGCTGGCATTATTTGGTTTTGGCACTGTATTTTATATACGAGCTCAGTACGAAGCTAAAAACACAGAAAATATAACAGAGAAATTACAATCCGTTTTGGCGGAGGTAGATGCGCGCTTTGAAGTAGATGAACTGGACCGAAACTATCGCGAATACTCAGCCTTTATTTTGAAAAAGTTGTCTAATATATTTTTCACGGACATTAATTTGTATGATGCCAGTGGTAACCTGTATGTCTCTTCCCGGCCGGAGGTGTTTGATGAAGGGCTTGTTTCAAAGAAAATGAATCCGGAAGCATTTTATCAGATGGGTCTCAAGAAAAAATCAGAATTTGTTCACGATGAAAATATTGGGAACCTTAACTATTTATCCGCCTATGTACCTTTCAAGAATAAAAACGGAAAGGAAATAGCCTTTCTTAATTTGCCCTATTTCGCAAAACAGAGTGAACTGGAAAAGGAAATAGCAACCTTTCTTGTTGCTCTCATTAATATTTACGTACTGCTTTTTGCCATGTCAATTATTGTAGCGGTTATCATCTCGAATTATCTCACCCGCCCGTTAAAACTGATTCAGGATAAAATGAGTAAAGTAAAACTGGGGGAAGCAAACGAGCTGATAGAGTGGAAACAGCAGGACGAAATAGGAAGCTTAATTAAGGAGTACAACAGAATGATTGAGGAGTTGGCTCGTAGCGCGGACCTGCTGGCACGTTCAGAACGTGAAAGTGCCTGGCGGGAAATGGCTAAACAAGTAGCACACGAGATCAAAAATCCATTAACACCGATGAAGCTGAGTATTCAGCATATGCAAAGGCTAATTGATGATAAATCCCCCGACCTTGAAAAAAGGGTTAGAAATCTTTCACAGACATTAATAGAGCAAATTGATACCCTGTCATCAATCGCAAGTGAATTTTCTAGTTTTGCTAAAATGCCTAAGGCGATCAGCGAGCGAACAGACCTCAAGCAACTTATTCCATTTTCGCTCGATTTGTTCAAAGAATCTCCGGGTGTGAATATCTTCTTTACATGTGACGAAAAAAGAGAAGAGTATTTTGTTTATGCAGATAAGGAGCAGCTCTTGCGTGTGCTCAATAACTTGCTTAAAAATGCAGTTCAGGCTATTCCTGAAGACAGGAAAGGAGTCATCAATGTGGAGCTGGGAAGTAAGGATGGAATGCTTGTTATTGCAGTAAAGGACAATGGAACCGGAATCCCCCCTGAATTAATAGACAAGATATTTGTTCCAAACTTTACAACCAAGACAGGAGGAATGGGACTTGGCCTGGCCATGGTAAAAAGTATTGTAGAGACCTTTGGAGGCAGGATCCATTTTGAGACCGAAAAAAATAAAGGAAGTGTTTTCTATGTATATCTTCCTGAATTTGTTGAGAATCGATTAAAGCCATAATTGCGAAACGATATCGCGGGCGTGATAAGTGATGATGATATCAGCACCGGCACGGGAAAAAGCATACATATTCTCCATCACTATTTTCTGCTCGTCTATCAACCCCAATTTTGCAGCAGCTTTCACCATGGAATATTCTCCTGAGACGTTGTAACAAGCAACCGGTAAATTGGTTTGGTTACGAAGGGAGGCAATTACATCAAGATAGGCAAGTGCGGGTTTCACCATGAGAATATCGGCACCCTCTTGCTCATCCAGCAAAGCTTCTTTCATGGCTTCCCGACCATTTCGAAAATCCATTTGATATGATTTACGATCCCCTTCCTGAGGAGAGGAGTCGGCAGCAGAACGAAATGGGCCATAATAAGCGGATGCAAATTTGACCGCGTATGACATGAGGGCTGTTTTTGTAAAACCGTTGTCATCCAGGAGTTTTCGAATGGAACCAACTCTGCCATCCATCATATCTGAAGGAGCTACCATATCAGCACCTGCTTCTGCATGACTGAGTGCCATTTTTGAAAGTACGGTAAGGCTCTTATCATTGTCTACATAATGATCATGCAGTACTCCGCAATGTCCGTGTGTGGTATATGCACAAACGCAAACATCGGTAATGACGTAAAGTTCATTGCCGAAATGTTTTTTCAGTTCGCGTACAGCTCTGGCCACAATAGTATCTGGCTGATGTGAAGAGCTACCATCCGATGTTTTTTCTTCCCCAACACCGAAAAGCAAAACTTTGTTAATTCCAAGTTTCAAACCTATCGCAACATCGGAAATAAGACGATCAATCGAAAAATGATTGATTCCTGGCATGGCATCAATTTGATGGGAGATATTGGTTCCGTTGACTATAAAATAAGGATAGATAAACATATCCTTGCTGAGTCTTGTTTCAGCAATCATTTCACGAACGATTGGGTTGGTGCGAAGACGACGTGGGCGTTGAAGAATCATGGTTAAAATTGTTAAAAGAGTTTAGAAATTGTAAACAGCCTGT
>JABDCB010000029.1 GCA_013288325.1 Bacteroidota bacterium | reverse complement strand
ATTTGTAAAAGAGCGGGTTTGAAATTATTATGTTTCAGTTCCGGGAAAAGACACAACATGGCATAACAATACTTACTAAGCGAGCTTTCCCGGATATGCATACGTTTCATCAGTCTGGTGAAATCACTGGGGCCGGCCTTTTCCTGTTTCAGTTCGGCAATGAGCATAGGAGGAGGAACAAAGCGTTCCGGGCCTTTTTGGAATTCCATGCCGGTGTCAAAAGTAAGTCTTTCCTGACTTTGCCTGCTGATGAGCGTGATACGACGAAAGAAAATGCTTACGTTGTATTTCAGATCCGCCGCTTTCAGCGGTGTATGTTCCTGCAAAAAGAAAGCAGCATCGCCGGTCACAAAATCAGATTCCTTTTCAACAGATATACGTGTTTTAAGGGTTCTCCCTTTGTTGTTTTTTTCTTTGATCTCCAAAAAACAAAGATCGTTGTCGGGATATTTTCTGAACCGTATCTTATAACGGTTCAGTTTCCCGTTGTGGTGATCAAAGTAAAAACGGAAAGAGGGGGTATCCAGATAATAGGTCTCATACCGGTTGATCCGCATCCCATCCACATCCAGAATATCGTAATCTGCCGACAGCTTTTCCAAAAGCAGGGGTAAATACCCTTCCGGAAGCATAAATTTGGTATCTGTCCTGTTTTGAAGGCTTAGTTTCTCCATCTGAGACAGGGTGATACCCGGAAATGCTTGCAGAAGAGGCTGGATATCGGTATTCATCGGGTTTCGGGACGTGAAAAGGGGTCATTTTGACCTTTACAAACCTAAGAAAAAATAATTCCTTAAATTTGGGTCTTCATCACTAGGCAACAGATAAATGGAAAAGGTCGTGACGACAAACAAAAAAGGGGATATTTCTAAAAAGGAAAACTTCTCCCGTGAAACCTATTATAACTGGTATGAACTGATGCTGACGATGCGACGTTTCGAAGAACGTACGGGCCAGCTTTATATTCAGCAAAAAATAAGAGGCTTCTGCCACCTCTACATCGGGCAGGAAGCGCTGGTAGCCGGTGCCGAATCGGCTATCCGTAAAGGAGATCGTATGATTACCGCTTACCGCGATCATGCACATCCTATCGGACGGGGTGTACATCCTAAATTTATTATGGCCGAGCTGTTTGCAAAAGCTACCGGTTGCTCCAAAGGCAAAGGTGGATCGATGCACATGTTTTCCAAAGAACATAATTTCTTCGGTGGTCATGGTATTGTAGGCGGACAGATTCCTCTCGGTGCCGGAATTGCATTTGCCGATCAGTATGCCGGCAATGACAATGTTACCTTGTGTTATATGGGTGATGGTGCCGTGCGTCAGGGTGCATTGCATGAAGCATTTAACATGGCTATGCTTTGGAAGCTGCCCGTAATCTTTATCATTGAAAATAATAATTATGCCATGGGTACCTCCGTTGAACGGACCTCCAATGTGCATGATTTGTATAAGCTGGGACTGGCGTATGATATGCCATCGTTTCAGATCAACGGCATGCTGTGCGAAACGGTGCATGAAGCAATAGCTTCTGCAGCCGAACGTGCCAGAAAAGGAGATGGTCCTACCTTGCTCGAGATGAAAACATACCGCTATCGCGGTCACTCCATGTCCGATCCTGCCACCTATAGAAGTAAGGAGGAAGTGGAATCGTATAAAGCCAAAGATCCGATAGAAGAAGTGCTGACGGTGATGCGCAGTAAGAAATGGATCACCGATAAAGAGGTGGAAGCGATGGAAGAAAAGGTAAAGGCGTTGGTGGATGAGTGTGTGAAGTTTGCCGAAGAATCCCCTTTCCCTACCGTCGACGAGTTGTTTAAAGATGTCTATTCACAGGAGGATTATCCATATATCACGGATTAATCCTTTTCTTTTTTTATAACCTTTATAGTGTAAAAATACCACATGGCCGAAATTGTCAGAATGCCCAAACTAAGCGATACCATGACCGAAGGGGTGGTAGCTAAATGGCACAAGAAAGTTGGGGATAAAGTAAAAAACGGGGAGCTGCTTGCCGATATTGAAACCGACAAAGCCACCATGGAGTTCGAATCATTTCAGGATGGTGTATTGCTGTATCAGGGAGTAGCTGCGGGCAAAGGAGCCCCGGTTGATTCCGTACTGGCTATACTGGGTAAAGAAGGGGAAGATATTACTGCTTTGCTGGCCGAAGCATCCAAACCGGTAGCTGCACCTGTTGAAGAAAAAGCACCGGAGAAAAAAGAAACACCCAAGCCGGAAGCCAAACCGGAACCGGTGATGCAGAAGACTGTTGTATCGGCACCGCTACAAACGGTATCCAATGGAAACGGAGATCACCGTATGAAGGCGTCGCCGCTGGCGAAAAAGCTGGCTACAGAGAAAGGGATCAATATTCAGTCTGTTCGCGGAAGCGGAGATTTCGGTAGGATTGTGAAACGTGATGTGGAGAATTATAAAGGAGGAGGTGGATTAGCACCGGCTTTTGTAGGTGTGGAAAGCTTCCATGAGGAAGCTGTTTCACAGATGCGTAAAACGATTGCACGCCGTCTGGCAGAAAGTAAATTCTCGGCTCCGCATTTCTATCTCACCATGGAAATAGACATGGAAGAAGCGATCCGCGCCCGTGAATCAATCAATACGGTAGCCCCTGTTAAGATATCATTCAATGATCTGGTGATCAAAGCCGTCGCGGCTTCTTTACGCAAAAATCCAAAAGTAAACTCGTCCTGGCTCGGAGATAAGATCCGGTATAATGATCATATCCATATCGGTGTTGCGGTAGCTGTGGAAGATGGACTGCTGGTACCTGTTATTCGTTTTGCCGATGGCAAAACACTGAGTCAGATATCAGGAGAAGTAAAAACCTTTGTACAGAAAGCCAAAGACAAAAAATTACAACCCGCCGATTGGGAAGGTAATACATTTACTATCTCCAACCTGGGTATGTTCGGTATTGATGAATTTACGGCTATCATAAATCCGCCTGATGCCTGCATTTTGGCTATCGGAGGCATACGTCAGACTCCGGTAGTTAAAAACGGACAGATCGTTCCCGGCAACCTCATGAAAGTAACTCTTTCCTGTGATCACCGGGTGGTAGACGGTGCTACCGGATCGGCCTTCCTTTTATCATTCAAGGAATACCTCGAACATCCCGTATTGCTGTTGGGGGCATCCTCTATTTAATATCAACGGTTTTGCAATAGATTTATCCTCTTTCGGTTTTCCGGGGGAGGATAAATTATTTCCACCCTTTTTCCAACGGCGCGCCCTATAAATCGTATTTTTGTCCGCTAATTACACAGACCTGTGTCTCAATATCAATTACACGCCAAGGAGCATAATCATCTAAGTAAAGTTACCGCCGCAGGTCTGCTCGTTACCCTCGGAATCATTTTTGGAGATATCGGTACTTCCCCCTTGTATGTACTGAGCGAAGTAGTGGGCAATGGCCCCATAAAAAAAGATATTATCAAAGGAGTGGTGTCCTGTATATTCTGGACCCTTACGCTTCAAACAACCCTCAAATATGTAGTGCTTACCCTTCGTGCCGATAATAAAGGAGAAGGTGGTATTTTTTCGTTGTATGCACTTGTCAGAAGAACGAAAAAAAAATGGCTCCTGTTTCCTGCTATTATAGGTGGCAGTACGCTGCTGGCCGATGGTATCATCACACCTCCTATTTCTGTTGCCTCTTCCATTGAAGGATTGCGCAACGTAACCGATCTTCAAACTACTCCTATTGTAATTGGCATCCTGGTGGGTTTGTTTTTTATACAACAGTTCGGTACTTCTACCATCGGAAAATTATTCGGCCCTATTATGTTGCTCTGGTTTGTGATGCTTGGGGTATTGGGTTCTTCCCAGATTTTTACGGCCGGCAATATCGGTATCATTTCGGCTCTTAATCCTTATTATGCATATGATCTGCTGGCGCATCACCCCGGTGGGTTTTTATTGCTGGGCGCTGTCTTCCTGTGTACCACCGGTGCAGAGGCTCTCTATTCGGATCTGGGTCATTGTGGAAAAAGCAATATCCGGGTAAGCTGGATCTTTGTAAAGACTTGTCTCGTGCTTAACTACCTGGGTCAGGCCGCCTGGCTGATAGCCCACGACGGAGAAAAGATGGGTACCATGACTCCCTTCTATGCCATCATCGACCCCAAGTTTCTTCCTGTAGCCATCGGCATTGCCACAAGCGCCGCTATCGTAGCCAGCCAGGCTCTTATCAGCGGATCGTTTACGCTTATCAACGAAGCAATACGTCTTAACTTCTGGCCCAAGGTAAAAATCGTTTATCCTACCAATATCAAAGGACAGTTGTATATCCCTTCGGTTAACTGGTTGCTGTGTGCTGGTTGTGTGGCCATTGTGCTTTACTTTAAAGAGTCGAGTAAGATGGCGGCAGCTTATGGTCTGGCTATTGTACTTACCATGCTTATGACTACTTCTCTGCTTACCTATTTCATGATCCTGAAGCGGTATTCAAAGGTGTTTATCTTTTCTTGTCTCATCGTATATGTGACTATCGAAACTTGTTTCCTGATTGCCAATATGCACAAATTCAAAGACGGTGGTTGGGTAACACTCATGATCGCTACCGGATTGGTAACGGTTATGTGGGTATGGTACGAGGCCAGAAGAATCAAAAACCGGTATGTGGAATTTGTGGAGATGAAAGATTATTTGCAGCTCATCACCGATCTCAGCAAGGATCTTGCCGTGCCTAAATATGCCACACACCTGGTATATCTTACCAGCGCCGACAAAAAAGATGAGATAGAAGCCAAGGTTATTTATTCCATTCTGCAGAAACAACCCAAACGCGCGGATATATACTGGCTGGTGCATGTGGATGTAGTGGATGAACCATATCGCATGGATTATGTGGTGCAGGAGATTATAGAGAACGATGTGATCCGTGTTGATTTCAGACTGGGCTTCCGGGTGGCTCCGCGTATCAATCTGCTTTTCCGTAAAGTAGTACAGGATATGGTGACCAATAAGGAAGTGGATATCACCAGCCGTTATGAATCGCTCAATAAGAGTAATGTAATCGGCGACTTTATGTTTGTGGTGATGGAGAAATTCCTGAGCGCCGATAATGATTTGCCGATCTATGAAAAAATGATTCTCAAAGGTTATTTTATCCTGAAAGAATTCAGCATTTCCGAAGAGAAAGCATTCGGACTCGATACCAGTTCTGTAAAAGTGGAGAAAGTGCCGTTGGTGATTACCCCTCCGAGGGAGATCAATCTGAAGCGGGTATATCCCCATAGCTCTATCAAGCACGTCGATCCGAAGTAGACCGCTTCTCATCCTTTTTTCTTTTCTTTGTCTGACATGTCAAACACCTTCCTTCAGACACCGGTTGAATACCTGAAAGGAGTTGGACCTCAACGGGCCGAGACTCTTCAGAAGGAAATGGGCATCTTTACCTTTGGTGAACTACTCACCTTATATCCGTTCCGGTATGAAGACCGTACCAAATTCCACAACATCAAAGACATTACACCTGAACTGTATACCGTACAGCTGAGGGGAAAATTTGTGGGACTAAAAATGATTGGCGAGAAAAGAGCCAAAAGGCTGAGCGCTATATTTCGCGATGCAACAGGAGATATAGAGCTGGTATGGTTTCAGGGCATCAAATGGATTACCGGCAAGTTCAAGACCGACCGGGAATACATTGTCTACGGCAAGCCTCAGATGTATAACGGCAAATGGAATATCGCTCATCCGGAAGTGGAGGAGGTGACAGAAGCCAATACCCGTTTGGCAAATCCTTTGCAACCGGTGTACCCCAGTACGGAAAAGATGAAGGGTAAATTTCTCGATTCCAAAGGCATTGCCCGTATCATCAAACCGCTGGCTATACTTATCCAGGGAAAGATTCCCGAAATATTGCCCGAAGCCCTCATCAGCCGTATGAAGATGATGAACCGGGAACAGGCCTTATATCAGATACACTTTCCTTCGTCTGCCGAATCGCTGCAGCGGGCCCAGTTTCGTCTTAAATTCGAAGAGCTCTTTTTTCTGCAGCTGCGTTTGCTCAAGACAAAAGCCTTCCGTCAGGAACAATTCAAAGGTTTTGTTTTTTCAACGGTGGGCGACCGGTTCAATGAATTCTATAAAAACTATCTTCCCTTTCCGCTTACCAATGCCCAGAAAAGGGTGATCAAGGAAATTCGTCATGATACCGGTTCAGGCAAACAGATGAATCGTCTTTTACAAGGGGATGTAGGCAGTGGTAAAACATTGGTGGCCCTGATGACCATGCTTATCGCCCTCGACAATGGTTTTCAGGCCGGCATGATGGCTCCTACCGAAATCCTTGCCAATCAGCATTACCAAACCATCAGCGCGATGCTGGACGGGATGAATCTGAAAGTAGGATTGCTCACCGGCTCTGTAAAGACCGCACAGCGCAGGGAATTACACCGCATGCTGGAAAGCGGAGAAATGGATATCCTGATCGGAACACATGCGTTGATTGAAGAAGGGGTGAAGTTTAAAAATCTGGGCATGGTGGTGATTGATGAACAGCATCGTTTTGGGGTGGAACAAAGGGCTAAGCTCTGGTCTAAAAACACCCAGCCTCCACATGTGTTGGTGATGACCGCCACACCCATCCCCAGAACTCTGGCCATGACTTTATACGGCGATCTGGATGTGTCGGTGATTGATGAAATGCCTCCGGGCCGAAAGTCTATCAAGACCATGCACAAGTTTGATTCACATCGTCTGGAGGTTTTTGGTTTTATGAAAGAACAGATAAAGCTGGGCCGTCAGATCTATATTGTTTATCCGCTTATCAAAGAATCGGAGAAGATGGATTATAAAGATCTGGAAGACGGGTATGAAAGTATCTGCAGAGCATTTCCATTGCCGGAATACAAAGTAAGTATCGTACATGGGCAGATGAAAACCGAAGCCAAGGATTTTGAAATGCAACGCTTTGTAAAAGGCGAAACCAATATTATGGTAGCCACAACAGTGATTGAGGTAGGGGTAAATGTTCCCAATGCTTCGGTGATGGTGATTGAAAGTGCCGAACGTTTCGGCTTGTCTCAGTTGCATCAGTTAAGAGGTAGGGTAGGGCGGGGAGCCGATCAGAGTTATTGTATTTTGCTCAGCTCCTATAAACTCAGCAGCGATGCCAAGCTTCGGATGAGCACCATGGTAAAGACCAACGATGGATTTGAAATAGCCGATACCGATCTTCGTTTGCGTGGACCTGGCGATATTTCGGGTACACAGCAAAGCGGTTTGCTTAATCTTAAGATAGCCGATCTGGCACAGGATGCGCAGATACTGCAATATGCGCGCAATGCAGCAGGTGAAATCCTAAATGAAGATGTACATCTTGAAAAACCTGAACATCAGCTGATGAAACAGCACCTTACCGAGGTGGAGAAATTTCAGGCTAATTGGAGCCGGATTAGTTAATCAGCGGCAGGAAGAAAAAGCGGCAGGAGGCAGAAACAGGCTGCAAAAAAACATTTCCGGATTCTTTCCTTTCCTTTCTGGCACCCACCAATGTTTCAACACTAAATTATAAACGCTAAACTCTAAACTCTAAACTCTAGACGTTCAAGTTGGCGTTGTCATCCTGAGCGAAGGGGGGCTTACACGAAGGGCGAAGGATCTGCAGGTGCGTAAGCGAGCCAACGCACTTGCAGATTCTTCACCCTCATTCACTTTCCCACGCGTCTGTTCAGAATGACAGCGGTATTGGTTTCCCTTTTTTGCCTCCTGCCTCCTGCCTCCTTAGATTTTCAAATCAATCATTTCAACACGCATTTGACAATTCATTTTTCATGTATTATATTTGATACAATTATTGGGGCAATATAGCGTGCTTTTTTTATCAAGAATTAAGACTTGATTGCCCTGTTATGAATTTGGAAAGTTATGAGATTAAGGCTTCTTCCTCCTTAATGGAATATAAATTTATAAGTTCTGGAAAGAAGGGATTGATTATTAAAGTAGTGCAATATAGTCCAACCGAAATGCCAGGCGTGTATAATATTGGCTACGGCGATTTGGATGTAAAAACAGGAGCAATATTAGATTCGGTTATTTCAGATAATGGTGATAGTCATAAAGTATTAGCTACCGTAGCAGGAACTGTTCTTCGTTTTTTTGAACATTATCATTTGGCCAGAGTTTTTGCAGTTGGAGCTACAAAGAGCAGAACCAGACTATATCAAATAGGAATATCCAATAATTTGGAAGAAATTCAAAGGCAATTGATTGTATATGGTCTAAAGAGTGGAAAGTGGGTTGAATTTGAAAGAAATCAAAACTATGAAGCTTTTTTGGTCAGAAAGAAGCAGTAAATTTTGTAAATTGTATTGAAATGAAAACGTCAAAACTTAAAAAAACTCGAAAAAAGAGTGTCTCACAAAAGCGCTCTGGCGTAGTAGTGATTGATAAAAAGCTGGATTTGCTTAGTACAACAATTCTCTTCAAAAAGAAACTCGCAAAGGCGAACCGTATTTTAAACAAAGCGGGTGCGCCTGTCTAAGCTAACCCCTCAGAAACTCTAAACTAAAAACACTAAACTCTAAATGCTCAAGTTTTTTAACTTAAACATTTAAAGTTTAGTGTTTGTCATTTATAATTATTTGCCTCCTGCCTCCTGCCGCTGCCTCCTGCCTCCTGCTACTCTATCCCCAGATTCCTGAACCGTGGTTCAAAATTCTGTCTCAGGGCATCCTGTTTATATTCGGCACTCATCTCTACAAGTCCTTTCAGGATACGTTCCGAAATCTGTATTTCGCTGCGAAGCATATCATCTACATCGTCTCCATGGAAGGTGCGGAAATAGCGGAGCCGGTCTTCATATAAATCGAAGAGCTGTTTGGCCAACGCATTTCCTTTGTCTATGGCTCCTGCCTGATAGTATTCAACACAAAGTGTAAACGTAATCCGGTCATCGAGCGGTACGTTCCAGGCCGGAACCATTTTCATGCCTTTGTCGAGCACGGCAATGGCCGAATCCTTTTTGTTTTCGTTGATAAGGGCCTGGCTCAGAGATGCAATAGCCATACGTTCATTAGCACCTACCTGGTTGGCAATGTAATTATCGATATACACATCATGACGATCCATATTGCCCCAGTCGAATTTATTCATGACGTTGTCGTACATGATCGTGGTGTTGACCCGTGCCGGAGCTATGGCCATTTCCTGCTGTTTGTTCTTTATCGGAACAAGACGGTAGGCATAGCCTTCCTGCTGGAAGTATGGATTCAGATTCAGATAGGCTTCACTGCCTCCTGTTGATCCGAAGTAAATAGGACGTTCCCAGTTATTATTGGCAATGATATCCATAATCATCAGAGAGCTCTTGGTGATGTAGTTGCCGGTCAGATCCCAAAGAATCACAGGCTCTATCCGGTCGGCCATATTAGCCGGCACCGTTCCGTTGCGGAGTACCGCTTCTTTGTTTACTGGAATACTGATTTTACGGGTAGGCACGTAGTTCATCATTTTGCCGTTACCCATTTCCAGTTTGCTGGCATCATCATCATTGGTCATGAAGGTTACCACTTCACTTATCGGGAAATAGCCTTTCATGCCTTTGTCCACGATAGGCAGGTAATCACGTGTTCCGCCTCTGTATTTTTCCGATGGTATTTTGATGGGCACAGGTTCACTTTCATATTCCTTGTGCTTCATCTGATCTATATACCAGTCAATATTGAAATAGCTGAGTACAATTACCCGCACATCGGTACGTACACCTTCCACTTCCTGGGCATACCAGAGCGGGAAGGTATCGTTATCGCCATGGGTAAAGAGGATGGCATTAGGGGCGCAGGAGTTCAGATAATTCTTGGCCAGCGCCAGGGCTGTTCGCCGGTTGGATCGATCGTGATCATTCCATTCCGCTTTGGCCATAATGCAAGGCACTGCCAGCAGACATACTACAGTGGCTATGACGGCACCTTTCTTATCGTCTGTCTTCTTGCGAAGGAAATCGAAAATAGCCAGGACACCCAATCCTATCCAGATAGCAAATGCATAAAACGAGCCTACATAAGCATAATCCCGTTCACGCGGCTCGATCGGTTTTTGATTCAGGAATAATATGATGGCTAAACCGGTAAAGAAAAAGAGTAGCAGAATCACCCACATATCTTCCTTGCTTTTCTTGTAGTGGTACCATAATCCCAGTAATCCCAGTATGAGGGGCAGGAAATACATTTCGTTCCGGGCTTTGTTTTCCTTCATCACTTTGGGCACACGGTTCTGATCACCCAATCGCATATCATCGATAGGACCTATGCCGCTGAGCCAGTTGCCATCCACTTTATTGCCGAAACCTTCTGCATCATTTTGTTTTCCTACAAAGTTCCACATAAAGTAACGGGCATACATATGCCATATCTGGTAGTTCCAGAAATAGGTCATGTTGTCACCGAAGGTGGGTTTTTCAATGGAATCATATTGTCCCCCACCTCTGTCGATCAGATATTTCCGGTCTTTGATATGTCCCCAGCGTTTGTAGGCAGCTACTTTGCTTGGCTCTGAGCCGTCGTACATACGCGGAAAAATAGTACAGTAACGTTCGTCGTAGTTAGGCTTTGTCTTGTCGCGCTGATCTACAATCACATATTTTCCGGCTTTTTCATCTTTAGCATACAAAGGTGATCCATCCAGATAAGGATGTACGGGATCCAGTTTGGCTGTATAATAGGGTCCGTACAGCAAAGGCCAGTCTCCGTACTGATCCCGGTTGAGGTATGAAAGCAAACCGATAGCATCAGTAGGTCTGTTCTGATTCATCGGGGTGTTGGCATTGGCCCGGATGATCAAAACCATAAAGGAAGAATAACCGAGTACCAGACAGGCGAAACTGATGATGGCTGTATTGGCAAAAGCAAAATTCTTTGCCTTTGTATACCGTATACCCCATACAATACCTCCAACGAGCAGGGCAAAATATGCGATGGTTCCGGAGTTGAAAGGCAGATGTACCACATTCACAAAAAAGAGTTCAAAGGTGCCGGCCAGCTTAACGATCCAGGGAATAAGAAAGGATTGAACAAAACCGAGCAGGAATACGGAGACAATGGTGGTGATGATAAAACTTTTGCGGGTTACTTTGAATCGTTTGAAGTAATAGATAAAAACCATGGATGGGATGGTGAGCAGACTGAGCAAGTGTACTCCTATGGAAAGACCGATAAGATAGAATGCAAGGATGAGCCAGCGGTCGGCACGGGGCTCGTCAGCCACCTGTTCCCAGCGCAGCATACACCAGAATACCGCTGCCGTAAACATGGATGACATGGCATATACTTCGCCTTCTACAGCCGAGAACCAGAACGAATCGGTAAAGGTATAGGCCAGCGCTCCTACAGCTCCGGCACCCATAATGGCCCAGATTTCTCCGGTGCTCAGTTCTTTATTTTTAGGATACAGCTTTTTAGCCAGCATGGTAATGCTCCAGAACAGAAACAGGATGGTGGCGGCACTGCATAGGGCCGACATGGAGTTGACCAGCATGGCAGCATGATACTTATCCCCGAAAAGGGTAAAGAACCGGGCTATCATGTTAAACAGGGGAGCACCGGGAGGGTGTCCTACTTCCAGTTTATAGGAGGTGGCAATATATTCACCGCAATCCCAGAAGCTGGCTGTGGGTTCTATTGTGCTCAGGTAGGTGAATGCGGCTATGCCGAAAACAATCCATCCAATAATGATATTCAGTTTTTTGTAAGCTGCCATAATAGTTATCCTGTATTTTAAGGAAGGTTCAAAGATAATAAGGTTAGTCGGAATCCGAAGGGCAGCCGTAAACGAAAAAATTCATAGTTTTAACCTCCTTTTTCACAGGCGGAGGGTTCATAACAGGGCATTGTCCGATACGAAAGGTATAAACGAAACCGATGAAAATATCTTATAACTGGCTTAAGAATTATTTTGATAGCGGGCTTCCCGTGGCTGAAGCGGCTGCATTGCTTACCGGCGGAGGGCTGGAGGTGGAACATATAGAAAAACAGGAGCGTATACCCGGTGGACTGGAAGGATTGGTGGTAGGGGAGGTTAAAACAAGGGAAAAGCACCCTGACGCAGACCGGTTAAGTATCTGTACTGTGGATGTAGGCGGTCCTGCCATTTTACAGATTGTATGCGGGGCAGCCAATGTGGCCGCCGGCCAGAAAGTGGTGGTGGCCGTGGAAGGGGCTAAATTATACCCCACAACAGGGGAGCCTTTTGTCATTAAAAAATCAAAAATACGGGGACAGGCATCGGAAGGAATGATTTGTGCCGAAGATGAGATAGGTCTGGGGGCGTCGCATGATGGGATTATGGTGCTGGATCAGGATGCCAGGATAGGTATGCCGGCCAAAGAATATTTTAAGCTGGAAGCCGATGAGGTGATGGAAATAGGGCTTACCCCCAACAGGGCAGATGCCGCTTCCCATACCGGTGTGGCCCGCGATCTGGTAGCACTTGTCAACTGCCGTAAAAAAGGATCGGGCCGTTTGGTATTGCCATCGGTTGATGCTTTTAAAGTGGATGATCATTCCTTGCCTATTGCTGTTAAGGTAGAAGCCACTCAGGCTTGTATCCGCTATTCGGGTGTTACGATTAAAGGTATCAAGGTTCAGGAAAGCCCTGTATGGCTTAAACAGAGACTGGAATCTATTGGTCTTCGTCCTATCAATAATGTGGTGGATGTAACCAATTTTGTTTTGCATGAATGCGGTCAGCCTCTGCATGCCTTTGATGCTGGACACATCAAAGGCGCAACGGTGCTGGTTAAAACCTGCCCCGATAAAACTCCTTTTGTAACCCTGGACGGACAGACTCGTGAATTATCATCCGACGATCTGATGATTTGTAATATATCGGAACCCATGTGTATTGCGGGGGTGTTTGGTGGAATTGGTTCAGGTGTAACGAATGAAACAACCAGTTTGTTTCTGGAAAGTGCTTGTTTCAGCCCGGTAAGTATACGCAAGACATCCAAACGTCATGAACTGAAAACAGATGCTTCGTTCCGTTTTGAACGGGGCACCGATCCTGATATTACGGTTTATGCTTTAAAAAGAGCAGCATTACTGATACAGGAAGTAGCCGGAGGAACGGTTTCATCCGATCTCATCGATATTTATCCAACACCAGTATTGCCGTTTGTGGTTCCCTTTGCGTATGAAAACGGTGATCGCCTCATCGGCAAAAAAATAGAGCGTGAAATAATACGCGACATCCTCGTGTCGCTTGATATCACCATCGAATCGGAAAGCAAGGATACCTTGCTGCTCCAGGTTCCTCCGCGTAAAGTGGATGTAACCCGTGAATGTGATGTAGTGGAAGAAATTCTGAGGATATACGGTTATAATGAAGTGGAAGTTCCGGGCAGCCTGCATGCTTCTGTTTCGTATACATCCAAACCGGATAAAGTAAAAATAAAAGATACCGCTTCTTCTCTGTTGAGCGACAAAGGCTTTTCCGAAATCATTTGTAACTCGCTTACCAAAGGAGCCTATTACGAGCAGAATGAATTTTTTAAAGCGGAACAAAGTGTGGTGCTGCTGAATCCCTTAAGCGCCGATCTGAATGTGATGCGCCAGTCGCTTTTATATGGCGGACTGGAAGTAATCGCTTACAATCAAAACCGCAAGCAAAACAATCTGTGTATTTATGAATTCGGAAAGACCTATCTGAAATCAGCCAATGGGTATTTTGAACAGGAGCACCTGGCTCTGTTTTTGAGCGGTGAGAAAGCAGAAAATAAAAATCACCCTTTTGGCAATTCCGGTTTTTATGTGTTGAAAGGGTATGTGATGGCTTTGCTGACCCGTTTGGGAATTACGGTTAGTTCGGTCAAGGAATTTTCGGATGAATTGTATTCCTCTGCTTTACAACTACAGTGTGGCAAGAAAAAGATTGGCACGGTTGGTATGATTAAGAAAACAGTGCTCAAACAAACCGATGTAGGCGTGGCGGTTTATTATGCCGATCTGGATTGGGATGCCATGATCAGCCTGATTCCTGAAAAAGATATTCAATATAAAGAAGTACCTAAATTCCCTGCCGTAAAACGTGATCTGGCATTGATACTGGATAAGAAAATTCGATTTGCCGAAGTGGAGCAGCTCGCGTATCAGGTAGAAAAACAATATCTGAAAGAACTCAGTCTTTTTGATGTGTATGAAGGAGATAAAATAGGCAGGGAACATAAATCCTATGCCATCTCCTTTCTTTTTCAGGATGACGAAGCCACCTTACAGGATAAGCAGATTGAAAAGATCATGGAAAAGATGATGAAGACGTATGCCGATAAACTGGGTGCGACGATCAGACAATAAAGACTCTCTTCTTAAACGAATCGGATCATTCCCTAAAACTTAAACTGAACACCGAAATTTATTTCTACTACCCTGGCTGTCCAGGGTAGTATTCCGTTATCGGTATAATAGGGGGCTTTCCACCCGGAGGGATAGCTCAATGCGTGGTTCCAGGCCAGCTGTCCTACCAATGTAATTAAGCCGGTTTTCTGTTTCACCGTAAAAGCAGTATTCAGGTTGTAGAACGACTCATTATGAAATTCGGTCACCAGTATGGGCGTAGGTAAGGGCTGCAATTCATAACGTGTCATGTATAAATTAAAGCTGTTCAGAAAATAAACTGCACCCTGAACGGTAAGCGACACTTCCGTATTGTTTTTCTTGTAAAAAACAGAACTCTGAAGAAATGATTTTTCATCGGATGAATAAACAGTATATCCATCTTTAAGTACGGTATGCCCGGGAGCATATCCAAGATCTCCATCAAATTTACGTTGCCCTAGTCCTCCACCCAGGTATACATCATAAAACCATTTACTGGGTCGTGCGGTATCGGTGTGGAAGGCATGATAAAATCCCATGGCAAGATCCCCCTGCACAGTGCCCCATGAATTATAATCGTGACCACTGGAAACAAAAGGAGAACATAAATAGGAGCTCATCATAAATCCGATATGTTCGTTGGGCGACCAGGCCGCCTGTACTTCCTCATGATCTGCTCCTAAATATAAATTGGCATGTCGCTGATCTTTTGTAATTAAATTGGGGGATTGTGTTGTACTGTTTATAAAAACACCGGCACATCGTTGAAAAAGCAAGGGCACACAAAACGTGAGAAACAGAATGTATATACGTTTTAAAAACATCGGGGATTATATAATAAAGAATAGCTTAGTACACAGGAACATTCTATCGCAAGGTACTCCAATTGCGGAGGTTCCCGGATTTAAATACATTTTCGCTAAATGGAGATAACTTATATATCATATAAGAAGATTATTCTTTGAGATTATCTCCTTCCGGTGGTTGAGCGGAGTCGAAACCATCAATATCGTGGCTTCGACTTCGCTCAGCCACTGGTTATGAAGACAATTTGTCAGCAAATTTTATTCTGAAACTTCAAAACAGGTGCTGTATCTTCACCGATACACTCTCCATCTAAAGGAAAATAGTCTTTACCTTTAGGTGGAGTGTCTTTTCCTTCACCGATTGTATCTCCTCTTAAAGAGAAAGTGTCTAAGTTGTCACAAATCCTGACAATTTATTCAGGAATTTGTCCTTTCGGTACACGAAGAGCATCTCCCGGTAAAAGAAGACGAACATTTCCTTCGCCGATTGTATCTAAAGGTTCACGAATACTGTCAATCTGTCCGAAAATCTGATCAAAATTCACGAATAGAGCATGTAGGCTCTCACGAAGAGGTACTACAGCTAAAGGAGGAGACTATTTATCTAAAGGAAAAGAGTGTGCAGCTAAAAGTGGAGATACAATTCGTGAAGTTGAAGATCGAATCGGTGAAGGAAATGTTCGTTTTCCTAACAATGGAGGTGGTATCGGTGAAGATTCAGTACGGATCGGTGTAGTTGAAGATAGGATTTGTGTACTTGGAGATAGGATTTGTATCCCTGGGGGATGTATCGGCACACAAGGAGTTGGTATCGGTGAAGATGGAGGTGGTATCTGCGTACCTTTTGTATCAATCGGTGTACCTTTCCTTTGTCATTCTGAACAGAAGGGCGGGACAAGCGGATGAGGGTGAAGAATCTGATGGTGTGGTGGCTAACACTCGTTTAAAACAACCCCTCTATAATTCCATCATCAACCAGATTGGGCAATGTTACTTTCAGTTTGTTGCTGCGTTTCATTTCCCGTTTAATGGCAAAGAGGGCTTCCTGATTACGGGCCCAGCCACGGCGTGCAATACCGTTGTTTACATCCCAGAAGAGCATGGATTTAAGGCGGCGGTCCGCATCTTTGCTTCCGTCCAATACCAAACCGAATCCTCCGTTTATCACTTCTCCCCATCCTACACCGCCTCCGTTGTGAAGTGATATCCAGGTGGCACCGCGAAAGGCATCACCGGCAAAATTCTGTACCGCCATATCCGCGGTGAAACGGGAGCCGTCATAAATATTTGATGTTTCCCGATAAGGAGAATCGGTGCCGGATACATCATGATGATCGCGACCCAATACAACAGGCGCTGTAATCTTACCGGACTGAATTGCTTTGTTAAACGCTTCGGCAATTTTTATTCTTCCTTCGGCATCGGCATATAGGATACGGGCCTGGGAACCTACCACGAGTTTGTTTTTTTGTGCTTCCTGTATCCACAGGATATTATCGGCGAGCTGTTGTTTTATTTCTTTGGGGGCGGTTTTGTAAATCTTTTGCAATACCTGTAATGCAATCTTATCGGTGCGTTCCAGATCTTTCGGATCGGCGCTGGTACATACCCAACGAAAGGGTCCGAAGCCATAATCAAAACATTGTGGCCCGAGGATATCCTGTACATAAGAAGGGTAACGAAACACGCCTTCCGATTTCCATACATCGGCACCTGCTCTGCCGGCTTCCAGCAGAAAGGCATTACCATAATCGAAGAAATACATGCCCTGTGCCGTCAAGGTATTGATGGCCTTGATTTGTCGTATGAGGGATTGCTTCACTTCTTTACGAAAGCGTTCCGGTTCGGCAGCCATCATCTTATTTGATTCTTCATACGTGAAACCAACAGGATAATATCCACCGGCCCATGGATTATGAAGCGATGTCTGATCCGATCCCAGCTCCACTTTTATTTTTTCCGCAGCCAGTTTTTCCCACAGATCTACCGCATTGCCCTGATAGGCCAATGATACCGCCTCTTTTGCCTTACGTGCTTTTTCTATCCGCTCAATAAGCTGATCCAGGTTGTCATATACTTCATCCACCCATCCCTGAGTGTGACGCGTGCGGGTAGCTTTTGGATTTACTTCGGCAATCACCCCGATGGCACCGGCAATCTTTGCCGCTTTAGGCTGAGCGCCGCTCATTCCCCCCAAACCGGAAGAAACAAATACTTGTCCCGGTAATCCCGCAGAAGCCGATTTGGAAAATTTACGCCCCGCATTTAATACCGTAAGTGTGGTGCCATGCACAATGCCCTGAGGACCTATATACATAAACGAACCGGCCGTCATTTGTCCGTACTGGGTTACACCCAATGCATTGAAACGTTCCCAGTCGTCGGGTTTGCTGTAGTTGGGAATCATCATTCCATTGGTCACCACTACGCGGGGAGCATCTTTATGAGAAGGAAACAAACCAAGCGGGTGACCGGAGTAAAGAACAAGAGTTTGTTCTTCGGTCATCTCACTCAGGTATTGCATACAAACGAGATACTGGGCCCAGTTTTGAAATACGGCTCCGTTGCCTCCGTAGGTAATCAGTTCGTGAGGATGTTGTGCCACGGCATAGTCGAGGTTATTGCTCAGCATATGCATAATGGCGGCTGCCTGTTTTGATTTGGCGGGATAGTCGCCAATGGGGCGGGCATAAATTTTATATTCAGGACGGAAGCGATACATATATATACGTCCGTATGTTTTCAGCTCCTCGGCAAATTCTTTGGAAAGGATGGTATGATGTTTTTTATCGAAGTAGCGAAGTGCATTACGGATTGCCAGTTTCTTTTCTTCCTTGTTCAGGATATCCTTTCTTTTCGGAGCATGATTGAGTGCTGTATCGAATGGTAGCGGATGAGGAAGTTTAGAAGGAATTCCCTGTTTGATCAGCTGGCGGAATTGGGTAAGAGTCATATCAAAGATGAGTAATGAGTTATTATTCTTTTTTCTTCGGATCTATTTTTCCTGTTTTCTTGTTAAATCCATAAGGGCAATGTCTGCAACCGCTTTGGCAGCAATGACCGCGTTTGAGGTGGTATTTTTCTGTAAATACAATATACCCCTCTTCGCTGTAATAAAAATCTTCAGGTTCCAGTTTTTTTGGATTTTCGTACTCTCCCATCACCACCTATTTATTTAACTTTGGTAATCAACAGTTGCTTACCGCAAAGTTAAGAAATGCCAACAGAGATAAAGAAACCATTGATTACGAAAATAAAGGAAAAATTGTTTTCCGATCTGGGTCTGGAACTGAGTATGCTCCGGCTGGATGAAATACATGCGGAAGTAAACGGTAATAAATGGTATAAGCTTAAATATAATCTGGAGGCATGTGAGCGGGAAGATAAAAAGATGCTGGTAAGTTGCGGAGGTCCCTTTTCAAACCATATCGCAGCCCTTGCGGCAGCCGGTAAGTTGTACGGTTTTTCAACCGGTGCAGTGATAAGAGGGGAAGAGCATACACCACTTAATCCAACCCTTGCCAAAGCAGCAGAGCTGGGGATGCAGTTTGTTTATGCCGACCGGACTACCTATCGCGACAAATTCAAGGTACAGGAACTGGCAGCAAGCCATTTCGGAGGAGATAGTTTCTGGATTCCGGAAGGAGGCTCCAACGCATGGGGGCTGATGGGTTGTATGGAAATATTGAATACCGTAGAAGAAAGTCCCGATTGCATATGCTGCGCTTCCGGCACGGGAATTACAGTAGCGGGTATTGCAGGGTCGTCAAAAGGCAGAAACAAAGTATGGGCCTTTCCGGCTTTGAAAGGGGCGGACTTTCTGAAAAACGCTGCTGAGGGCTGGGTAGGGAAGACGATTGCATCTGAAATTAATTTTGTAAACGACTATCATTTCGGGGGATATGGAAAGGTGACGAAGGAGTTGATCGACTTTGTCAGCTTTTTTAAGGAAAAGCATGATATTCAACTTGATTATATCTATAACGGGAAGATGATGTATGGTATTTATGACCTGGCGGGAAAAGGTCTTTTTAAACAAGGCTCCCGTATCCTGGCTGTTCATAGTGGTGGTATTCAGGGTAATGAAGGATTCGCTATTAACAAAGAGTTGTTGGAAATTGGGGAATAAGGGCCCGAAAAGTGCTGCCTCTTCTCTTATTTTTGTACCATGCGCGCTTTCTCAGCACATCCTTCTTTATTTGTTATAAGTCTTGGGGCACTCCTGCTGGTATCCTTACCGGATATGCATTTGTCGGCTCAGCCTTCCGAACGGAAGCTCAGTCCCCACGAATATGTAGAAAGCCACAAGGATGACGCCATCAAGGAAATGCTGATGTTCGGTATCCCCGCCAGCGTTACCCTCGCACAGGGCATGCTGGAAAGCGATAATGGCAACAGCGATCTGGCTGTATATGCCAATAACCATTTCGGTATTAAATGTCATGAGGACTGGACAGGTCCCAGTTTTGTTAAAGATGACGATACCAAAGACGAATGCTTCCGAAAATATCCTACGGTACTTGAATCATATAGTGATCATTCGCGTTTTCTGAAAACAAGACAACGGTATTCTCCACTTTTTGAATTGAAGACCAACGACTATCAAGGCTGGGCCAGAGGACTCAAAGAAACAGGCTATGCTACCGATCCCCATTATACCGAACGCTTGCTTGAAATCATTGAAAGGAATAAGCTGTATGAATACGACAAAGACATTCCTATGCCTGCGTTGCAGCCTCAGCCCGATTTAACGGAGAAGCTTAAAATAAAACCACCTCCTGATAAAAGAGGTATACAGTATATCAGCGAACGGCCCTTTGTTATTGCACGTGCAGGAGATTCGTTTAGCAGTCTGGCGAAAGAATATGAAAAAGGGGAGTGGGAACTGCCACGTTATAATGAGCTTGATAAAAATGCTCCAATAACAGCCGGTCAGAAAGTATACCTGGGTCCTAAACGCCGTCATGGTTCTGTAGCTCTTCATACAGTAAAGTCGGGTGAAACCATGTATTCCATTTCCCAGGATTATTGCATCAAACTCAAATTTCTTTACCGCAGAAATAATATGACCAAGGGCTCTGAGCCACGGCCAGGTGATATTCTTTATCTGAAAGGAAAGAAAAAGCACTGATTTTTACTCGGACTAGCTCTTTTCGACTTCCAATGATTCCTGAATAATAGCTCCCTTCCTAAACAAGCTCTCTCTATTTTTGGTAGTGCTAAACCAGCTACCATGAAACACATTTACCTATTTCTGTTTTCCTGCATTGCCTCTTCGGCATTTGCCCAAATAACACTTACATCGGCCAATGCTCCTGCTCCGGGATCGGTATGGGCTTTTGAAGCAATTGATACTACGGGTATCACCACCGGCCCTTCCGGGGCTTCGGTAAGCTGGGATTATTCCACATTTGCTATTGATACCTCACACAGCTCTACAACGTATATATCAGCTACCGGCACTACCTATGCCTCTTCCTTTCCTTCGGCTACAGTAGCCGTAGCCAGTGGAACAGGGTTTGTGTATTATGCCGTTACCGGTACGTCTTATAATCTGCTGGGGAGTAAAACATCTACCGGAGGGGTGAGTTATAGTGACAATGAACAGCTCATGTCATTTCCATTTACCTATGCGAATACTTTCAGTGATAATTTCCGTGGACATACTATTGGAGCCGGTTTGCCCGATTCCATCATAGGCACAAATACTGTATCATCCGATGCATGGGGCACCCTTAAAGTTCCCGGAGGAACTACATACCCCAATGCACTTCGTGTTAAAACAACGGAGACCTATGTGGATTCCATCATAGGTTTTACCGGCTTTCATTATACCACAGTTACCTATTACTGGTATGTGAATACCCAAAACAAGCCTGTTTTTTATCTGCAGTATTTTTCTACCTACCCTTCTTCCAATCCTTCACAGCTTTATAAAAGCAAGGCCGCAGGGCTGAACTACACACCTGTTGCGGGGATTCTGGAACATACGCTTTCTATCGGGATGCAGGTGTTTCCAAATCCTGTTTCCAACGGGTCGGCTGAAGTACACTTTACGTTGAAAGAAGGGGGAGCAGCGAGTATAACATTGCTTAATGCGCTTGGGCAGGAAGTGATGACATCCGAAAAGGGAATGCTGTTGTCGGGTAGCTACACCGAACAATTGCCAACGGCTGCATTGGCCAAGGGAATTTATATGGTCAGGATTCAATGCGGAGCGGAGATAGCCACACAAAAACTGCTGGTAAACTAACGCAGTTTATTTCTTGTTACCGGTATAGATAACGCCCATTTCTATGGCGCCACGTACTCCTGCATATTCTTTAAGCGGGCTGGTGATCACATCGTAGCTCATGCGGAATGTGCTGCCACCTTGTTTGATACCCACCTGCAATACCAACGCATCCTGAAACCGGTAGCTGATACCGGAAATAAGTTGGTAGTTGGCATTCACATGATAGTATTCGAGTATACCCAGATTGATTTCGGTAGCGCCTCCCTGATACATACACAACAGGATAGGTTGTAAATTAATAAGCGAGTTGATGTATATGTCTGTCCCTCCTTCGAGATTAAAACGCATGGGAAGGCGATAGGGGATACCGGTTGTGCTCTGATCAGGTTTGGTGAGGTGATCAATTGAGAAGCCCGCAAAAGGATTGAATTGTTTAAACTCATTTTTGTATTTGTAATAGATCCCCATATTGGCATCCAGTTTCACCATCGTCAGCTTGGCCAGATTTTCACCTGTCGGAAGATTGCCATCCAATCCTTGTGTTGAATTGTATTGTGTAGAAAATAACAAATCGTTTGTGTAATTCCGTTCCATGAGACCAAGCTGCATACCTACCGAAAGAAAATGATATTTACTTTCCGGACTGGTAATACGATAAGCGGCTCCCACCATAAACCCCAGCGTATTGTAGTTGCTTACACCGGCCAGGTTATCGATTACATATCCTCCCACACCAAAACGTTTATTGACGGGCATATCAAAAGCAACGGAGGAGGTGGTGTAGGGTTTGCTCTGCAGTTTCTGCCACTGTGAGCGATAGTCGGCCATGAGGCGGAAGTCGCCCTTCTCTCCGGGATAAATACCGGCCAGTGCAGGATTAATATAAAGGGGCGCCATGTCGAACTGAGACAGGTGATAGTCCTGAGCGTACAGCTTTATAAAAGCTCCCGGTAGAACAATCAATGCGGCAATGCCAAGTATAAGTGTCTTTCTCATAGTCCGTTTTTTTTATTACCGGATAAGCGTTACATCTCCTGAAAAATTAAACGTCTTGCCATCTATCGTTTTACCCTTGGCTGTATATATATACACACCAGCGGGCTGATCAATTCCTTTGTATTTGCCATCCCAGCCTGCAGTCGGATCGCTGGAGCTGAAGACCATATTACCCCACTGATTGTAAATCTTCAGATCTACTTCTACAAAGGGGCCACCCAGAATCATGACCTCATCATTGATATGGTCGCCATTGGGTGTGAATCCGCTTGGTACTGCAACAGGATGAACCACGGTGGCATCGTTGAGGATGACCAATGCGTATGTGGTATCTGTACAACCCATACTGCTGGTTACAATCAGTGATACGGTATAGGTTCCGCCTGTATTGTATTGTTCAATCGGATTCTGTTGTGTGGATTGTCCGCTGCTGTTACCGAAATCCCATAACCACGCCGATGCTCCGGTAGACTGATCGGAGAAGGTAGCCGTCAATCCGTTAATGGTGGATGTAAAGGCTGCAAGCGGTTTGGTGCCAAAGGTAATCTGCATGGTATCGGCAGACATTCCGCACACCCCGTTATTGGTGGTCTGCAGGATGAGCAATACATGTCCGTTGGTGATGTCCGATGCACTGGGTGTATAGATAGCGTGTAATGTTTGTGCATTCGGACTGAATGTTCCGCTACCCAATGTTGTCCATTGACCGGTGGTGGTACTACCTGTTACAGTGCCATTCAATGTAAGCGATCCGCCTGTAGTACTGCATAATACCTGATCAAGTCCTGCATTCGCCACCGGCGTTGCATGATACGTGATCACCAGGGTGTCTGTTTTTGTACTGCAGAGACCAGTATTGGTAGAGGTAAGAACCAATGTTACTTTACCAAGTGCCAGATCAGAAGGGCCGGGAGTAAACACAGCATTCAGAGCTTGTGAGTTGGGTGTGAAACTTCCGCTGCCTAAGCTTGTCCATACTCCGGTGATGGTTCCACCGCTTATAATACCGTTAAGGGTTACAGCAGGACTGGAAGCGCATACCGTTTCATCCGAACCGGCTTGTACCGTGGTAGGTTGCTGTAAGGTAATCTTCATGGTATCATGAACCACAGTACATGCTGCATTGTTCGTAGAGCTGAGCACCAGTGTTACATGACCCAGGGTAATGTCGGAAGGGCCGAAGGCATAGGTGGCATTCAGAGCCTGTGCATTAGGGCTAAAAGTACCTGAGCCGGAAGACGTCCATTGTCCTGTGGTGGAGCTGCCTGTTACCGTACCGTTTAAGGTTACAGAAACGGCATCGGCACAAACCTGCTGATCAATACCGGCATTTACAATAGCAGGACTGTTAACGATAATCTTCATCGTATCTGTTCCTGCCAGACATCCTCCGTTGTTGGTTGTGGTCAGTACCAGTTTTACGCCACCACTTGACAAGTCGCTTGTACTAAGTGTATAGGCCGCGTTGAGCGTTTGAGGATTCGGGCTGAATGTTCCGTTGCCAAGAGTTGACCACTGACCCGTAGTAGTACCACCTGATACAAATCCATTCAGATTGATCAGTGTATTGTTTGAACAGGTTATCTGGTCAACACCGGCCGATGCAAAAGCACCGGGACCGAATATCAGTTTCATGGTGTCTGTTGCTGCTGCACAGGAGCCGTTGTGTGTGGAGTTAAGTATTAAAAGAACAGAACCGGCAGCTGTATCGGCAGAGCTGAAATGATATTGTGCATTCAGCGTACTGTCGTTTGGCACAAACGCCCCCGATCCAAGTGTACTCCATATACCGGTGGTGCTTCCGTTACTTACAATACCCTGCAGCTGGGAAGTGCCCGCACTGCGGCATACCTGCTGATCAAGACCTGCGTTGGCTACGATGGAAGAAGTAAACGTTATCACGATCTGATCGCTTACCGCATTACAATTACCATTTCCGGTAGTTGTAATGGTAAGTGTAACGGTACCTGAAACGATTTCAGCATGGGTAGGTGTATAGGTTGCATTGAGCGTGGTGCTGTTAGGACTGAATGTTCCGCTTCCTCCCGACCATTGAATACCACCTGCATTTGCAAGGCTGCCGGCAAGAGTTACATTCGGATTGCTTCCGCAAACAGACTGGTCAGGACCGGCACTTACTACCGGAGGAGGTGTCATCGTCACCGTCATAAAGCTTACTGCATTGTTACAACTGCTGGTGGCGGTGAGAATCAGATTTACAGAACCGGCTGTTATATCGCTTGCACTTGGGGTATATGTGGCATTCATATCCGTAGCGTTGGGATTGAATACACCCGATCCGGAAGTGGTCCATAAGCCAGGTCCTGCGTTACTCACCGATCCGCTTAGTGTAACAATTGCATTGTTGCCACAAACCGTTTGATTAGGACCGGCATTAACGGTGGTGGATGGATAAATATTTAGCCTTAGCGTATCTGTTACTGCTACGCAAGAGCCATTATTTGTAGAATGAAGAACAAGATAAATAACCTGAGCCGCTGAATCGGCCGGGGTAGTCTGATAGGTGGCATTCAGCGTGGTGTTGTTAGGAACAAACGTACCGGTACCTGTGCTTGTCCACAAACCGGTGCTTGTGCCACCACTTACACTTCCATTGAGGAGGATAGAATGGATGGAGGAGCATACGGTTTGATCCACACCTGCATTAACCGACGGAGCAGGAGTAATGGTGATGGTTATATTGTCGGAAGCCGGATTACAACTGTTGGCAGTAAGTGTCAGTGTTACCGATCCGGATGCCTGATCACCGGGACTTGCTATATATTGTGCATTTAAGGTATTAGCATTAGGGCTGAAGATACCTGTTCCATTGGTGCTCCATACACCGGAGCTGGCACCGCCTGTAATGGTTCCGTTAAGTGTTACGGTTGCATTGTTACCACATACCGTTACAGAACTTCCGGCATTGGCACCACCGGCAGGAAGGATATTTATTTTCATGGTATCCGTTACAGGCAAGCAGGTTCCGTTATTGGTTGAAGTAAGAATAAGTTTTACAAAACCATTGATGGAGTCCTGTCTGCCACAATCATAGATAGCATTCAACGCCTGGTTATTGGGAACAAAAGTTCCTGTGCCTAGCGTGCTCCACTGACCGGTATTGGATGATCCCGATACACTGCCGCTAAGTTGTACATGCATATTGGTAACACAAACGGTTAGGTCAGTGCCGGCATTCACCAGTGGTTTTGGAACAATGGTGATGATGGTGCTGTCGTATACCGACAGACAGGTTCCGTTGCCGGTGGTGGTAAGACGTAAGACTACAGTTCCAGAAGCTATCTCAGCCGCCGTTGGCGTATAAGTAGCATTCATGGTTGTGTTGTTTGGGTTGAAGGTTCCGAGTCCACCAGACCAGATAGCTCCGGTGGATACGGTATGAGATCCGCTCAACGTAACAGAAGGATTATTGGCGCACGATGTCAGACTGGCACCTGCATTTACCGTTGGAGCAGGAGTGAAGTGCAGGGCAATAGTATCGGTTACTGCATTACAACTTCCGTTACCGGTGCTGGTAAGGAACAGTTTCATCAGTCCGCTGTTTATTTCTGTCTGACTCGGCACATAAGTAGCATTGAGCGACGAAGCAGAAGGAGAGAATACACCAGCTCCGCCAGACCAGGACGCGCCTGAAGCATTGCTCACCGATCCTGCCAGACTAACTGTTGCATTGTTACCGCAAAGTGTTTGATCAACTCCTGCATTCACGATTGGTGAAGGACCGAATGTAATATTCATCTGGTCGGTGGCAGGATTACAGGATCCGTTACCGGTTGTAGTAAGTGTAAGGCTCACGCTGCCTGCTGTTATTTCGCCCGCAGTAGGTGTATACACGGCATTGAGGGCAGTATTGCTTGGAGCAAACGATCCGGCACCACCACTCCATATTCCGCCTACTGCGTTGGTTACATTTCCATTCAGTGTTACAGACGATTTGTTGGCACAAGCTGCTATATCGGCACCGGCATTAGCAAGTGGGGCCGGTGTAATGGTGATGGTCATATTATCGGTAACGGGGAGACAGGTTCCGTTTCCGGTAGTAGTGATAGTAAGTGTTACCGTACCGGCTGTTTTTTCAGCGGCAGAAGGGGTGTATATGGCTGTAGGGGTTGTATTGTTTGGATTGTAAGTACCGGTTCCGCCCGACCAGAGAATACCTGAAGCACCGGTGAAACTGCCTGCGAGTGTTACCGCTGAATTGTTTGCACAAACAGTCTGGTTTATTCCTGCGCTTACAGTAGGAGCCGGAGTGAAGGTAATGGTCATCTGATCGGTTACTGCATTACAAGTACCGTTGCCGGTTGTGGTAAGCGTAAGCGTAACACTTCCCGAAGCTGTTTCTCCTGCTGTAGGAGTATACACAGCATTCAGCGTACTACTGTTAGGAGAGAATGTTCCGAGCCCTCCGCTCCACTGTCCTCCGCTTGCAACAGTAACGGTTCCGTTCAATGTAACCGCCGCATTATTGGCACATACGATACGATCCAATCCTGCATTGGCTGTTGGAGGCAGGGTGAAGTGAATAACCATCTGATCGGTTACCGCGGTACAAGTTCCGTTGGCCGTAGAGGTAAGGGTAAGTGTTACACTGCCTGAGGATATTTCACCGGCTGTTGGCGTATAGATAGCATTCATGGCAGTATTGCTGGGAGAGAAACTTCCCGCACCTCCCGACCATACACCACCTCCGGCTACTGTTACCGATCCGCTGAGTGTTGCATCGGGGTTGTTACCGCAAAGCGTCTGATCAGGACCTGCATTTACCACCGGGGTGGGTGTAAGTGTAATAGTCATCTGATCGCTCATTGCGGTACAGGTTCCGTTGCCGGTAGTGGTGAGTGTCAATGTCACCGTTCCGGCAGTAAGTTCTGCTAAGCTTGGTGTGTAAACTGCATTTAGTGTTGTGTTGTTGGGAGCATAAGTTCCGGTACCACCACTCCAGATACCGCCGGAGGCAATGGTAACAGATCCGTTGAGTGTTACCGCGGCATTATTCTTACAGGTGGTTTGATCTCCTCCTGCACTCACAGTAGGAGCAGTAGTAACGAAGATGTGCATCTGATCCGTTACTGCATTACAGTTTCCATTACCGGAACTGGTAAGCGTAAGGGTTATATTGCCCGAAGCAATCTCACCAACGGTAGGTGTATAAACCGCATTGAGTGCAGCATTGTTAGGAGCATATGTTCCCAGTCCTCCGCTCCATACTCCTCCCGATGCTACGGTAACAGTACCGCTCAAATGTACTGCCGCATTGTTGGCACATACTGTTTGATCGACGCCTGCGTTAACAGTTGGGGTTGCGCTATAAGTAAGTACCACCTGGTCGGTTACCGCTATACAGGTTCCATTGGTGGTAGAGGTAAGGGTAAGTGTAACACTTCCGGAAGTTATTTCACCCGCCGTAGGAGTATAAATAGCATTCATAGCAGTATTGCTGGGCGAGAAACTTCCCGCGCCTCCCGACCATACACCGCCTCCGGCAACTGTTACCGAACCGCTGAGTGTTGCATTGGGATTGTTACTGCAAAGTGTCTGATCCGGTCCTGCATTTACCACCGGCTTTGGGGTAAGGGTAATAACCATCTGATCGCTAACAGCCAGACAGGTTCCGTTTCCGGTGGTTGTTAAAGTAAGTGTAACTGTTCCGGCTGTAATTTCTGCTCCGCTGGGTGTATAGACTGCATTCAGGGTGGTGTTGTTTGGAGCATAGGTTCCGCTTCCTCCAGACCACAAGCCACCGGTGGCAGTGGTAACAGATCCGTTAAGTGTAACAGCAGGATTGTTTTTGCAGGTCGTTTGATCCGGTCCGGCATTGACAGTAGGAGCCGGAGTAAAGGTGATGACCATCTGATCGGTTACGGAATTACAGTTTCCATTGCCGGATGTCGTTAAGGTAAGGGTTATGTTGCCGGAAGCGATTTCACCAACCGTTGGTGTATAAACTGCGTTCAGCGTATTGTTGTTTGGAGAGAATGTTCCAAGACCGCCGCTCCATTGTCCTCCGGTTGCTACTGTAACACTTCCGCTTAAATGTACGGCCGCATTATTGGCACATACCGTTTGATCGACACCTGCATTTGCTGTAGGAGTAGCGCTGAATGTAAGCAGCACCTGATCGCTCACTGCCGTACAAGTTCCGTTTGCTGTGGAAGTTAAAGTAAGAGTAACACTACCCGAAGCTATTTCGGCAACAGTTGGAGAATACACCGCATTCAGCGTAGTATTAGTAGGTGAGAAACTTCCGCTACCCCCGGACCATACACCACCACCGGCTACCGTTACCGATCCTGCCAGGGTTGCATTCGGATTGTTTTTACAAAGGGTTTGATCGGGACCTGCATTTACAACAGGCGCCGGAGTAATGGTAATGGTCATTGATTTGTTTACTGCCGAGCAGTTGGCATTACCTGTAGTAGTAAGGGTAAGTGTTGCGATGCCGGCAGTAATTTCTGCAGCAGAAGGAGTATAGGTGGCATTGAGCGTAGTGTTGTTCGGATTATAAGTCCCTGTTCCGCCCGACCATATACCTCCTGTAGCCAATGTAATACTTCCATTTAAGGTAACCATCGGATTGTTGGCACATACGGTTTGGTTAGTACCTGCATTTACTGTTGGTGCAGTGGTAAAGGTGATCACCATCTGATCCGATACGGCTGTACAATTACCATTACCGGTTGATGTAAGTGTAAGGGTGAGACTACCCGATGCAATTTCGCCTGCAGT
The DNA here is from genome assembly GCA_013288325.1 of Bacteroidota bacterium. Classification (GTDB taxonomy): domain Bacteria; phylum Bacteroidota; class Bacteroidia; order Palsa-965; family Palsa-965; genus Palsa-965. The sequence goes on along the minus strand of JABDCB010000029.1, from coordinate 5,647 downwards.
AGGGGTATATGTTGCGTTGAGTGCGGTGCTCGAAGGGGCGTAGGTTCCAAGTCCTCCGCTCCAGATACCTCCTGTGGCCACAGTAACAGCTCCGCTCAGACTTACTGCCGGATTGTTTTTACAAATATTCTGATCCGGTCCTGCATTGACAGTAGGTGACAGGGAGAAGTTAATGACCACATTGCTTGATACGGCATTACAATTTCCATATCCCGTAGTGGTGAGTGTTAGTGTTACACTTCCCGAAGAGATTTCCGTTACGGAAGGAGAATAAACTGCATTTAAGGCTGTGGCACTCGGAGAATAACTTCCTGTTCCTCCACTCCAGATACCTCCCGTTGCACCGGTTACGGTTCCGTTAAGTGTTACGGATGCGTTGTTGCTACATACGGTTTGTGTAGGACCTGCATTTACAACCGGTGAAGCAGAGAATGTAATGATGGTACTGTTTGATGCGGCGTGACATGTTCCGTTTCCGGTTGATGTAAGAGTCAAGGCCAGTGTTCCTGCGGCTATTTCAGCAGCAGTAGGGGTATAAACCGCATTAAGCGTTGTGTTGTTGGGATTGTATGTTCCTGCACCGCCAGACCATAATCCTCCTGTTGCAACCGTTACAGATCCATTCAGTGTAACGGCAGGATTGTTTTTACAAACCGTTTGGTTAGAACCTGCATTTACGGTAGGCGCCGGAGTAAACGTAATCAGCACCTGATCCTGCTGAGGAAAACAGATACTTGTTGAACTGAGTGTGAGTGTCACATGTCCAGCCGCTATATCGGCGGCACTGGGAGCGTATTTAGCATTGATGGTAGTGGTGCTTGGTAAAAAAGAACCACTCCCCGTACTCGTCCATATTCCCGTAGTGGAACCACCCGTAATGCTTGCAGCCAGTTGGGCCGTATCATTTGCACAGATTACCTGATCGGGACCTGCATTGACAACAATGGGAGCAACGAATTCGGAGAAATAACCATAGCGGCAACCGGTAGCAGCGCCACCATTGATGATGCCCAATGCAAATACATCGGCGCTGTTGGTAACACTAAAACCGGAATCGACCGGTATCTGAGTGGTGGTAAATTGAAGACGACCCGCCATCCACAAACCTCCCGTACCGGGCACGGATACAAAAGAGGCCGGACTTATGGTTGCTGTACCAGGGCCTGTGATCGTGAAATTATTAATAGCCGCTGTATGTACTAATATGGTCAGATAAAATGCTTCGTTGGTAGATCGTACAAAATTTACCTGGTGAGATCCTGCACAGTTGAGGGGAGGAAGCAATGCCGATCCCATTTCGCATCCGAAACCGGTTACGTGAGTGGCATATACAGGAAGAGAAGAATGTACATATACGCTGTTGTCGGCAGCTGTTGTGATGGAATCCATATCCACGCGATAGGTTTCACCGGCAAACATGGTACGTATAGGAGTCGCATTGCCATCAATATAAATATTGGTATTGCTTTGTGTGGCGGTGATAAACAATCCTTCATTACCTCCGTTATTCAAAAAACCTTTTACGGCTACATAGTCTGTTCCAAGGATAGCCGTAGGTACAATCTGGTCACCAATCAGGTCATAGCATCCGCCGGAAGGGTTGGTGTCAGAGTCGTCTTTAACAGTGATGGCAACCGGTGCAGAGGAATGGACCGCTGCTCCTCCCGGGTGATTGGAAGGTACGGTATAGTTGGCGCCGGTCCAGCCACAGGAATAAGTTTGACCTGCATTCAGGGTTACACTGAACTGAGTAAGAGCTCCATGACCATCTACCTGCACAGGAGGATAAATGGTGACAACCGTATTATTCTGAATGGCTACAATATCAAAGGACGCTATAGCTTCTTGTCCCGCCACACCAAAGTTGTGGTTGGCAAAAGGTACCCAGTTTGTTATAGGAATATAAAAATCCGTTCCGAGTGCATTCGCTCCTTTTAAGGCAAAGTCTTCCGGGTTATTGGTATTATCTTCTTCGTAATTGGCAGTAATAGCAGTGGTAGCCTGAATACGTAAACCGGTATTTAATACAGTATTGGTAGGGTGTGTTTCAAGCTGGGACTGAAATGCCGAAATATCAATTCGTTTTGATTTGCTGGCTGGAATGGTAACTACTATAGGAGTAAAACCTGCATTAGCGGGTTGGGAAACAGTTACGGTGGATGAGGCTCCCATGGAAGAAAGCAGTAGGTAAATGGGAACGCCACCCGGTGCATTATGCACGTGGGTAACAAAAGGAGGGGCAAACCAGAAATCGGTTCCGCTTTGCGCATTGGTCTGACGAAGAAACCCTAGGGTTATCAGAATCAGAACGAATATATGTCGGGGATTGGGGTAGCTTCTCTTCATGGGCAATTCAATTTCGGCGGTAAGCTACTTCTTGTACGTTTACCCCGTCTCAGGGTTACAACGATTTGCGCACAAATCTTACAGATCCATCTTTTATTTTTGATATTATGGCATTACTTAATGTCACGGAAATGCTATGGTGACATAGACCGGCAAAATACAGTTTATATACAAACCATTCCGTTCTTTTATTTTTTAGATCCTGGAAGTCGGAATAATAAAGAAGAATAAAAAGGCAGGAAGGGCTTAGGAGCCGTATTAATGCTTAAAGAAAAGATAGGCCATGAAGATAGCGGCAATAAATCCGCAGAGGTCGGTAAGCAATCCGAAGGTAATGGCATAACGTGTTTTTTTGATCCCGACCGATCCGAAATAGAGGGCTATAATATAAAAGGTGGTATCGGATGATCCCTGAATAATACTTGACAGACGTGCAGGAAATGAATCCACTCCGCTGTGATTGATAATATCAACTGTCATAGCGCTTGCTCCTGAACTGCTCAGCGGTCTTATGAAGGCAGTGGGTATTGCAGGTACCATATCGGTAGGACATCCTATAAATACAAGAATGCTGGTCAACCCTTTTTGTACATATTCCATGCAACCGGCGGCATTAAACACAGCTACCCCTACAAGCATGGCAACGATATATGGAATGAGTTTGATGACGGTTAAGAATCCTTCCTTGGCGCCTTCGATAAACGTGCTGTAAACATCTATTTTTTTATAGGCTCCGAGACTGATGAATGCTATCATGATACCAAACAGGATAAAACTGCTTGCAAAAGAGGAAGCAGCTGAAAGCTGAGCCATGGTGAGATGGGAAGCGGCATAAATGACCCCGCCTATAACAGTTCCTATTGCAAGTGTCCAGAGTAATAATACCGGATCCCATAATTTAATCCGTTGGCGAATGCCAACCATGAGCACGCCGGCAAAGGTGGAGAAAAGGGTGGCAAGCAGAATAGGGATAAAAACATCCGAAGGATTAGCCGCATGAAACTTAGCGCGGTAAACCATAATACTTACCGGGATCAATGCAAATCCGGCCGTATTGATAACCAGAAACATGATCTGTGAATTGGATGCTCTTTCCTTGTCCTCATTCAGTTCCTGCATACTTTGCATGGCCTTTAATCCCATCGGGGTGGCTGCATTACCCAGCCCCAGCATATTGGCGGAGAAGTTAAGAATGATCTGTCCTAAAGCAGGATGATCTTTCGGGATCTGTGGGAAGAGACGGCTGAAAAAAGGTCCTATCAAACGGGAGAGGATACGTATGGCTCCGGCTTTTTCGCCGATATTCATAATGCCAAGCCAGAGGGTCATAGCACCGGTTAAGTTTAACGCAATTTCAAAAGCCTGAGAAGAGGAACTGAATGTGCTTTGAAGAATAGAGGAGAAGACCGCATAGTCGTGAAAAAAAATCAGCCGCATAAGCGCCACCAGAAACGTGATCAGAAATAAAGCGATCCAGATGACATTCAGCATGCAACAGCGGGTTTATGCGAATATACAAAGATTGAAAATGTTGCTTTATACACAGTGGGTGCAAAAATTACGGAAGAGTTGCAAACCGTTGTCGCCGCTTACTTCAGGATGAAATTGTACACCCCATATTTTCTGAGAAGGGTGTTTCATAGCTTCATTGGGATAAGAAGAGGAGGAGGCGAGATGAATAAATCCTTCCGGCAGTGTAATGCCTTCGGTATGATCTTCTGTCATCGATACTCCATCTTCAAAACCACCAAACAAAGGATCTTTTTTAAGAATATGGATCGGATTTTCTTCCCGTATTTCAGGACCTCTGTAAATAGTGGCACCATGCATAATACCGATTACCTGGTGTCCGAAACAAATGCCAAGCACAGGTATATCAAGCTCCTTGATAAAAGAACAACGCTCATGATAAGGGGCGTTATCCACTTCAGTCAGATAGGTGGGCGATCCGCTGAGTACAAGTCCCTCTGCATCATGCATCGCTCCCCGGTCAATATTTTCCCAGGGATGAACTTTGGTTGGGAAACCCAATGCCTCTATCATTCCTACAATGAAAGGAATCTTGCGGCTACCGAAGTCGATGATATGAAACATAAATTATCCAGGTGATACCTGTATCCGTTAATCGATAATCACCATCTCCACTCTTCTGTTTTTCTGTCTTCCCTGTGGAGTTGTATTAGGAGCAATCGGTTTGTCAGGACCGAACCAAAGGATTTTGAAACGTTTTTCGTCAATACCTTTATCCATCAAATGTTTGGCTACTGCACGGGCTCTGTTTTCGCTCAGCTTCATATTATCTTCTTTCTTACCCTGGTTGTCCGTAAAGCCGCTCAGCTTCAGTTTCCATTCGGGCTTTTTCTTTAACATAGCAGCCAGCTCATCAAGTGATGCAAAGGATTCCGATTTGATGATATCCTTACCGGTCTCAAATTCAAGATTGCTAAACGCTTTTTTCAGTACCTGTGCTTCTTCTTTCGTGAGTTTGATAGGTACATCCGTTGCGTCCAGTTCGCTCAGTTTGTTTTGATCCATTTTAATCTGTTCAAAACGGAAATAATGATCGGTTCCACGAACCAGTTTTTTGGAAATGCCACCGGATGTAATGTTCAGTTCGTTCAGATTCTGGGTGTCATCACCTTCTACACTGAAGATAGAATTTTCCTCGTTTGGTAAGGTCTCAAAATTGAAACTACCATCCTTGGATCGTTTCACTTTCTGAAGCACCGTTCCGTTTTTATCCATGACAATAAGGGTTACCACCGGACATCCATTATTGTCGGCAGGTCCCGGTTTGTCAGGACACAGGTCAATCTTGTCAGGGACACCATCCCCATCGCGATCGGGGCATCCATGTAATTCTTTTGGGCCAGGCACATCAGGACATTCATCATCCTTGTCGGGAACACCATCTCCGTCTCTGTCGGGACAACCGTGCAATTCTTTTGTACCTGGCACATCCGGACACTGATCTTCCGAGTCTGGAATATGATCCCCATCTCTGTCAGGACAACCCATGAATTCCCAGGTGCCTGGAGTATCAGGACATTTGTCTTTTTTGTCAGAAACTTTATCATGATCCCTGTCTTTTACGCCGTGATAAGGGATAGGTATTTTAAAGAGGACATGAAATTCTCCTCCGAAAATATTGGATTGTCCGAAATAGCTGTTGATAGCATTGGATCCGAAGATGACAGGTCCCAGACGGATATTGACGCCATAATTCAGGTTACGGTAGCCATCATAGGATACAGGAACATATACACCAAACCAGCGCTGATCCCAGCGGGGAACAAAAGCG
>JABDCB010000028.1:560-35871 GCA_013288325.1 Bacteroidota bacterium | reverse complement strand
GTAAAATTTCCCGACGTTAAGTTTACCTGTCTGTATGTTGATCATGCGGCTATGCAACTTATTCTGAATCCCGCTCAGTTTGATGTGATCCTTACCGATAATCTGTTTGGTGATATCCTCAGTGACGAAGCCTCTGTTATCGCGGGCTCCATTGGCTTACTGCCTTCTGCCAGTATCGGTACCGGGGTTTCGCTTTTCGAACCGGTACATGGTTCTTTTCCCCAGGCAGCGGGCAAGAATATAGCCAATCCGGGAGCTGCCATCCTTTCTGCCGCCATGTTGCTGGATCATGCCTTCCACCTTCCGGTAGAAGCGGCGTTGGTGACCAAGGCCGTAGAAGATTCTATTGCTGCCGGGCTGCTTACCAAAGATCTGGATCAGCATGCAGGCATCTCCACTTCAGAAGCGGGGGATGCAATTTCAAGGCTGGTTATGGAGGAAGAAATGGATAAAGTGTAATTTTCCTATTTTTGACTTGTGTCTTCAGCAGACGCAGGCATCAATGAAACCATTCTTTCTCCGTATTTTATTCTTTCTTTTCTGTTTCGGCTCTTTTTCTTTATCCGCACAGGTATCTTCTTTCCGCAACTATACCGTTACCAACGGTCTTGCCAGCTCAGAAGTATATCAGGTCATGCAGGATTCCAAAGGATACATGTGGTTTGCTACCGACAAAGGGGTAAGCCGTTTTGACGGCTATCAGTTCCACACCTATACCACCGCCAACGGACTTGCCGACAATACTGTTTTTGAATGCATCGAGGATAAAAAGAACAGGATCTGGTTCCGTTCTTTCTCCGGCAGGATCAGTTATTTCTTCCATGATTCTGTTTATCAGCTACCCATCAATGAGACATTGGTCAAGATGTTCAAGGGGCTGCGTGTTACTGCTATGACAATCGATTCGGCAGAACGGATTTCTATTGCCACCTATGGTTTGCCCGCTATTTTCCAGATCGATTTAAAGCATCAGAATACCATCTCCACCATTCCCCTGCCACAGGAAAAAAGAATCATTTATTTAGGAATCAATTCTACGGGCAATCCTATCATGGGAGATAATCATAAAGCAAAGGGCGCGGGAACCGAACTCGAATTCTTTCATTCCGAAATTCTTCGTTTTAATCTTGAACAACCTCAGACTGCGCCCGTATCCATCCCCATAGAGCCCATCGTGCCGCCACACGACAATACCTATCATACCATGCTGCGTAATAAAGCCGTATGGGTAAAAAATGATGGCATGGCCATTTGTCTTGACACCAAGCTTGTATGGATAGATGGGACTCATACCAATAAAGTATTCCGGTTTGATGAAGTCATTGCCAATCTCTGTCCCGATTTAGAAGGAGGTGTATGGATCTGTTTCCTATCCCGGGCCCCACTCTATTTTCGTCACGGTATGCTGAAGGAATTTCCTCAGCTTGCTCCGCTTAAAAACAAACAGATCACTTCTGTCGCATCCGACCGGGAAGGTGGTTTATGGTTTACGTGTTTAAACGACGGAGCCTTTTATCTACGTTCTCTTTCTGTCAGAAGCTGGACCACCGAAAACGAATTGCCTTCCAACAAAGTTCATTTTATGGCAATCCGCCCTTCCGACACCTCGCTCTGGATTTCCTATTCCGATACACATCTTGTTACCCGTATCAAACACGATTCCATTGCCAATTTCCCCATTCTCAACATCGACCCGAATACGCTGCTCACGGGCATTTTCTTTCATACCGATCATTCCATCTGGATTACCTCCAACCGGCATGCAGGCATTTATCGGGATAATGGCGTGTTGAGCCAGCAATCCCTCATTCCCGATGGCAGCAAATTTCTTTCCGAAAATAAAGATGGGTCCCTCTGGGGCATAGAAGGCGATAGTCAGCTGGATCTGATGCTTCAGGAAAATCATAACATAAGCCGGAAAAAGAGAATCCATGTGCCATCCAAAGTATTTGCCATGTGCCGCGATGGCGATGCCAGCTGCTGGCTGGGCACGATGAACGGCTTATGGCAATATGAAAAGGATTCGCTTCATTACTGGGGAGATAAATATCCCATCCTTAAGAAACGCATCAGCGATCTTCAGTATTCTGTTTCTCATGATCTGTGGATCGCTACCCGTGATACAGGATTAATTGTTTTGACAGACCACAAAATACTCCGGCTTACTCAAAAAGATGGACTTCCGAGTAACTTCTGTCAGCGCTTATACATAGATAACAAAGGTGACATTTGGGTAGGATCTACCCGGGGACTTTCCCATATCATCGTTCATCACGACGGAGCTGATCTCCGTATCGATACCATTCAAAACATCAATACCTTTAATTTTAATGAAATCAATTGCATTACCGGCATCGGTAACCAGGTATATATAGGCACCGGAAGTGGGTTTACCTGCTTCGAGTCGGATGGCTCCATCTCCAACAAAACTCCTCCTTTCGTATATGTCAATTCAGTCAAAGTCAACAATAGGCTTATTACAGACATTAGTCAGCTTCCCGAATTTTCGCACGATGAAAACTACATTGTGATAAGTTATATTGGACTCTCGTACCGTGATGCCGGCAATATTCAATACCGGTATCGCATGGAAGGCATTGATACAGGCTGGGTTTATACCAAGTTTACATCGGCACAATATCCTAAGCTGCCCCCCGGTTCTTATTCCTTTATAGTAAGCGCCATGAACAATGATGGGGTATGGAATACTCATCCGGTATCGGTTCATTTCTCTATTGCTCCGCCCTGGTGGGCCACCTGGTGGGCAAGAGGCATGGCATTGCTGGCGGTAACAGGATTTATTTACTGGAGAATAAGCACCATCAAAAAGAGAGAGATGCGAAAAACAGAGGTGAACAGACAACTCACCGATATGCAGCTCAAAGAACTCAAGGCTCAGTTCGACCCGCATTTCCTGTTCAACAGTCTCAATATCCTTTCCCATCTCAGCGAAGAAAGCCCGGCATCAGCCCCAGAATATATTGATGAGCTATCCAAGTTTTACCGCTACTCGCTTAAATACAGCAATATTCAGTTTATAGAGCTGGAGACAGAAATAGAACAAGCCGAACGTTATCTTCACCTGCTCAAACTACGATTTGGCAAAGGATTACAAGTTAAATGGGAAATAGCTGAATCACCTGATCAACGTTATATCCTGTGTGGCTCCCTGCAGTTACTTATAGAAAATATCACCAAACACAACCAGGTATCCGACGAATTTCCGTTACTGATAGAAATACAAACCTCAGATAACAACCACTTAACGGTTATCAACCCTTTACAACCCAAGAACAGCAAAGCCTTATCTACCGGTCACGGGTTAAAGAGCATTACACAACGTTATGAGCTCCTCACAGGCAAAAAAATAAATATCATTCCCACAGCGTCCTTTTTCAAAGTAGAACTACCTTTACTCCATCCGGAAGAATATGAAAACATTAATCATTGAAGACGAAGCATTGGCAGCCGAACGGCTTCGCAAAATGTTGCTTGCTGCCGACCCTCATATAGAAGTGCTTGCCACTTGCAACAGCATCGCATCGGCAGTGGATTGGCTGAAAAAAAATCCACATCCGGATCTTATCTGTATGGATATAGAACTCAGCGATGGCAAATGCTTTGCTATTTTCCAGCAGGTGGATATTACCTCCCAGCTTATTTTTGTGACCGCATACGACGAATACGCCATACAGGCTATCAAGCTCAATGCCCTTGACTATCTTCTTAAGCCTGTAAACAAATCGGAGCTGGAAACAGCATTGATAAAAGTTAAAAAGAACCTCAGCTCTGTAAGAGGCGAAATGCCCGATCTGAAAAACATGGAAAGTCTGGTACAAGGCATTGCACACCATGTAAAACCGAAAAAGCTTGCCATCAGTACGATGGAAGGTTCTACGTTTGTAGAGCTCGATAATATTGTACGCCTGGAAGCCGATTCAAATTATACCCATATCTATCTCCTGGACGGGCGAAAACTGCTGGTGCCACGCACATTGAAAGAATACGACGAACTCCTCAGCGGGTTTGGCTTTTGCCGCATACACAGCGCCCATATGGTAAACCTTTCCTTTGTAGAAAAATATGTAAAAGGAGAAGGGGGACAAATTATCATGCATGATGGAAAAGCAATTGATGTGTCCAAACTGAAACGTGGAGATTTGATGAAGGCATTGGCGATTAACTAGCGGCAGGCGCAGGGGAAACAAAAGCATTCTTCTATCCTCCCCCTTGCCCCCTCCAGAGGGGGATAAACAACGTGTCCCCCTTTGGAGGGGGAAGTCACGCCGAAGGCGGGACAGGGGGAGGAGAAACTGATTAAACATTAAGAGTTTATAATTTAGCGTTCATAATATTAAATTACAAACACTAAACGCTCAATTTTTAAGTATTTGCAGATAATCTATCCCCTCTGGAGGGGGCAAGGGGGAGGAGAAAACTTATTAAACATTAAGCGTTTAGCGTTCATAATATTAAATTACAAACACCAAACACTCCATTTTTAAAGGCAAAATCAAGAAGCAAAAAATCAGTATTTTTGTCTCGATAAAAATATTCCAATGAAAAAGTTAGCACTTTTACTTCCCATTGCTCTTATTATCTTTTCCTGTGGTAAACATGCCACCAGCAGCAGCAGTACAGCCACGAGCCCTGCCACTACTCCTGTTGTTGCAACAGTAAGTCCCGAAGAGAGTGTATTCCGTACCGTATGCAGCAAATGTCATGGTCTTGGGAAAGCAGATCCTTCCAGACATACCGTGGATGAATGGGTAAAAATTGTGGATGATATGCAACGCAAAAAAGGCGGCAACCAGTTTACCGACGATCAGAAAACACAGATCCTGATTTATATCAACGCCAGGGCGAAAAAATAAAATTAGAAGTCAGAAGGAAGAAGTCAGAAGCGACAATCTTCTGAATTCCGGCTCTTTTTCTTCTGTATTCTGACTTCTGTATTCTGGCTTCTTTCTTTACCTTTGGTTTCATGCCTCCCTTCTTACGCCGTTTCCTTTTCTGCCTGCTGCCGCTGCCTCCCGCCGCTCCTATTTTGCCTCCTGCGCCTGCCTCCTGCCGCTCTTTTTCCGCCTCCTGCCGCTTCCTCCTACCGCTCGTTTTCTGCCTCCTGCTCTTGCCTCCTGCCGCTATTCAAGCCCAGCAATACCACTTTAAAAACTATTCTGTCGAAGATGGTGTAGCTCAAAGTCAGGTATACGCCATGCTGGAAGACAGCCGTGGCTATCTCTGGATGGGAACACGCGGCGGAGGACTTACCCGCTTTGATGGCCTGAATTTTAAAACCTATACCGTCAAAGACGGCCTGGCCGATAATTATATCTGGTGTATAGCCGAAGATGCTGCTCACCGCCTGCTGATCGGAACCAACAAAGGCCTCAGCATATATACCGAAGAAGGATTCAAAAACTACAACCTCAGCGATGACGGCAGTCCGGTGTATGTTCAAACGATCTGCGGCAAATGGATGGGAACCAACAAAGGTCTTTACTATCTTGATAACGGAGAGCTCCTGCCCTGGAAACAGTTTCCAAAAGAAAATATCCTGAGTCTTTTTCAGGATAAGCAAGGAGATATCTGGGCCGCCACTTATTCCAGCGGTATGGCACTTATCTCCAAAACAGACAACTTTGCCAAACCCATACACTATGCCACCGGCAGCGGATTAGGAAAGAATGTAATCCAGGCCGTGAATGAAGATAAAAACCATAAGATCCTGGCCTGTACTTACGATCTTGGTGTGTTTGAATTCAACAACGGGCATTTTTCTCCCTGGATCAAAAACAATCCACTCAGCAAAAAGAGGATATTGGCTATCCGTCCCGACACACAAGGGAATATATGGTTTGCAACCCTGGGGGACGGGGTTTGCAAATGGAACGCCAGCGACAGTTCCTTCACCTTCTTAACCGAAAACGAAGGCCTGGCCAACAATCATGTGCGTTGTATTCTGGAAGATACAAGAGGCGATTTCTGGTTTGGCACATCCGGAGGCGGTGTAAGTAAATACTCCGGACAACCTTTTATCCATTTCACAAAAAACAACGGACTCAGCGGCAGTTTTGCTTACAGTGTTTTCCGCGACAGTCACGATCGTCTATGGATCGGTTCGGGTGATAAAGGCGTGTGTATGTACGATGGAAAATCGTTTACCCCCTACTCCGAAAACGAAGGCTTTCATAATTATAAGGTAAGAGCCATAGCAGAAGACAAGGATAGCATGATCTGGTTTGGCACCGATGGACAGGGAGTGTATGTATATGATGAAAATACATTCTTCCCGATATCCGAACTCAAAGGAAAATACATACGGGCCATCCTCCGCGATAAAAAACAAAACATGTGGGTGGCTACTGTAGGTGCCGGCATTTACAAACTCAGCGTTGGGGATCGCAAAAACAAATACCAGATTCTGCATTTCAAAGGCAAGGCCTTGCCGGCCGATCGTATCACAGCGCTTGCAGAAGACAACCTGGGACGTATCTGGTTCGGAGCCGAAACAGAAGGCATAGGATATATAGCCGATGATACCGTTCGTAAAACATATACGACCAAAGATGGTCTCCCTTCCAATGCCATACGCTGCTTAACACTCGATAACAATGGCAATCTCTGGGCTGGAACCACCGCCGCAGGTATCAGCAGAATAAAAATAAAAGGTACTGTGTCGTTTGAAAATTATGACACCGAAAAAGGGCTTCACTCTTCCAATATCTATCTCCTCTCCTCCGATGCAGAAGGAAATCTGTTTGTAGGTTCCGAATCAGGACTGGATAAACTCAGACTCGATGCCGAAAGTCATGTGCTGGACATCAAACACCTGGGGCACAACGAAGGATTTATTGGCATTGAAACCTGTCAGAATGCTGTTTTCCGTGATAAAAACGGATGGATGTGGTTTGGTACCGTAAGCGGTCTCACGGCCTATAACCCAAACAACAAACAAAAAAACCTGCTGCCACCCATCGTTCATATTTCGGGGATCAGTCTCTTTTATAAACCGCTGGATTCTACCGCTTACACTGCAGGGAATAATGCAGGAAATGATGCGAATATTCTTTTTGTATTGCCTCATAATCAAAACCTCCTCACATTCGATTTCGATGCCATCAATCTGAGTGCGCCCGAAAATGTACAATTCCGTTGGAGGCTAGATGGATTTGATAATAACTGGTCACCCGCTTCTTTCCGGCGCGATGCTACCTACTCCAATCTGGCACCGGGTGAATATGCGTTTCAGGTAATTGCCTGTAACGAAGACGGGGTATGGAACAAAGAACCGGTAAGCGTTCACTTCACCATCCTCAAACCTTTCTGGATGAAACTCTGGTTTATTGCTTCCTGCTTCCTGCTGCTGCTGCTGCTTATATGGCTCCTCTTCCGCTGGAGATTGCAAGTGATCAAGCGCAAAGCACAAACGGCACATGAAAAAGTAGAAACCGAAAAGACACTTATTGAGCTGGAGCAAAAAGCCCTGAGGTTGCAGATGAATCCTCATTTCATCTTCAACGCACTCAATTCCATTCAGAGCCAGATTACGGAAAACAACGAACAGACGGCAAGACACTATCTTGCCAAATTCTCCAAGCTCATGCGAATGATATTGGAAAACTCTCAGCAAACGGAAATAAGTCTGGCCGAAGAGATCCGGACGCTTGAAAATTATTTATCACTCGAAAAGTTCAGCAGCGGCGATCAGTTTGATTACGAACTCCTCGTCGCACCTGCTATCGATCCCGAAGAACTGTATCTCCCTCCGATGATGATTCAACCTTTTGTGGAGAACGCCATCATACACGGACTCAAACACCTTACCCACCGTGGACGTATTCAGATAGAATTCCTCCTTACCCAGCACTGTCTCGAATGCCGTATCAATGATAATGGCATTGGTCGTAAACAAGCTTCGGAAAACAAAGCCCAGCAGGAAAGTCACCACAAATCCACAGCCCTCATCGTTACCCAGCAACGTCTTGATCGTTTGCAAGGTCCTGCTCATGAAAAACTTCTGGAGATCATCGACAAAGAAGATGAGAACGGCATTCCGATGGGTACTACTGTGGTGATCAGAATACCTGTTAAATAAGGAGGCGGAAGAAATGGGGCGGTCTTGTTATTCTATTTATCCTTTTCGTTTGTTAACACCATCTTCCAAACAGATTGACCGGAAGTGGATGCATATAACATGTTATCAAGAATAGCAAGCCCGGTAATCTGAACGCCTTCTAAAAGAAAACTATTCTTTCTATCCGACCAGGTTTTGCCCATGTCAATAGAAATAGTGAGTAATTCTGTTGAACCAGGGTACATTCTCACGACTCTTGCCACAGATTGATCCTTTACCGCCAATTGAGTTGTATTACCTCCGGAAATGAATTTCCAGTTCAGGCCATCCAGGGAATAGAAAAGGCCATTCTCACATCCGGCATAAAGTTTTTCTCCATCTTGCACTTTCACATGAATGAACAGCGGAGAAAAGACAGTATCAAGCCCTGAGCCGCACCATGTCCTGCCTCCATCCGGGGAATAAATGTTTGTAGACACCCCCCCGATGAAGTTGGTTTCTATAATAAGATTACCTGCGCTTACAGGCCTGCCATTTTCATGATTCTCTTTAGTAACCAGGCTCCAATCCGACTCAGCGCCATTCCGTTCAAATAACCCTGAGCTCGTCTGAGCCAATACCCCATTCTTACATGTATAAAGACTCACACTCCGTCCGGATATATTCGCTAAACCTGAACTTGCATCCTTCCAACTTACACCGTTATCCTTAGACAACAGTACGGATGAAGGACTTTTCCATCCGTTCGTTTTTGCACCGAAACTGGTCAGATTTTTGGCGAATGCATACAAACAATCCCTTCCTGCAGCCACTGACAAATTATAATCAAGACATATGGATGGATTTGGATTGGACCAGGTTCTACCCTTGTCTTCCGACTTATAAAGAGCATTGAAGGTGGGAAGAAAAACAGTTGAATTAATAACACATATACCTCTTGTGACCAGCTCTTCCGGTAACCCGTTACCTACTCTTTTCCAGGTCATTCCCATATCCGACGAAATCAACATCCGCCCGGGTATGTTTTCTGCAGAGCCTCCGTATAAAAACAGCTGATGCGCATTTCCTGAATATGAAACAACAGATTTAGGAATTGTCTCTCCGGTCTGAAGGACCCAGGTATCTCCCAAATTATCGGATGAATAGAGTTCCATTGATGAACCCACCCATAATCTATTTTCTGTACTCACACAATTATATTCCGGATCCTGAACAGGAACACTTATGCTTGACCATTGCTCGCCGTGATCCAGGGACCTGTATAATCCGCTATCTGCTATGCATGCAAATACTGCATCATTTACACAAAACATTTTGGTAACCGAGGCATTACCGGGAAATCCGGATTTTACTTCCTTCCAATGAACGCCCTTATCGGAAGATAGTAATATTTTACTTCTCAGTTTTTTGTTCCAGTCGGTTGCATAGGCTCTGCTACCATAGTTCCCGTCAAAAACATTATCTCTTTCATATGCATTCACCAGAATATTATTTCCACTTACGATGGTGGCATCGATATAATCCTCATTTAGTTTACTATTCAGAGGAGTCCAGGTTTCTCCGTCATTGTTTGAAATGTATATTCCGCTACCTGTCCAGGAATTATCTTCCTTTGAACTATACGCTCCATTGGTATAGTAAATATCGGGCCAAGCCACATTCTTCTTGCTGCTTTGAACTGTCGCCAGCAAAGATCCTCCAATAGAATGCACTTCCCGGATATACTGTACGTTCAATCCATCTCCTTTAAGCCGGGTCCATTTCACACCCTTACGATCGGAAATGTATAACCCCAATGAAGTAGCCGCCACATACTTATGGCCGTGTTTAACAATCCCATTGACGCTTGCATCAGGCGGAAGGCCGTTATTAACAAGGTGCCAGGTTTTACCATCATTTTGTGACATGAATTCTCCTACAAACCCTTCCGGCGTTGTAATACCTACTAGGATACACCCGGGATAGGAGATTATACCGGTTGTTCTATTCCAACTCGTATTCGTATACGTCGGGAGCCCGTTATTCATGGTCACCCAGGTATGTCCCCCATCCGATGATCTCAGTATCCCATAATGCCTGGTCCTGTTATAAAGATATTTTCCATCCGAGTCAAGAATTCCCTGACTTCCACCCATTTCAGGTACCGAGCTGAATTGACTCTTCTGTTGCCAATGCCGTCCGTCATCTTCCGAGCTCAGGATGCCTGCAAATCCATATATCGTAATCTTTGACTGATCCATCACAACAGAACTGATATCACCCGAACTGAATCCCTGCTCTGAAACTACAGACCAGGAATAATCAGGTGTTTTGGCATAAAAAATATTGGCGCTGGCATCCTGCACAAATAATCCTTGCCCCCATGCTGCAATTCGGCCATGAGGCCAGCAAAAGAAGGGAGCTATTTTATCCCATGAATCTCCATTATTAGGGGAAGCAAAAACACCTTCGGAGCCACCTATATACACTATATTATTTTTACTTGTTAAAAACCCGATTGCCCCGAAATGTTTTTCATCATTAAGTTTCGTCCAGCTCAGCCCGTCATCCTTTGACCTGAAAATGCCGGATGGTGTAAGCACAAGCACCACATCTGTTGTCGTCGCAATGGCCGTGATCGTAGAATCCGTCAATCCATGATCCGTCTTTTTCCACTTTTTTTCGTTTTCTTCATAACGCCATAATCCACCTCCTCTGGAAAATGGAGGAGGATCACCAATCATTACGACCATTCTTCCATCCGAAGGAAAATCCATCTCCGGGGCAAGGAAAACGGATGAGCCTTTGACAGCTATCGCCCTTGCAACGGGAGTGTAGGTATCCTGCTTTCTTTTAGACGGGAAACCCGTTGCAGTCCAGGATTGTCCCTTGTCGGACGAAACATAAACATCCCCGGCCGTATTTACGATCAGCTTACTCCCTGCTGAAGAATGCAGACAAAACATAGCTCCCCATTTCAGCGTATCCTTGTTTTTTTTATCTAACAGGGTTCCTAGTTTGGTCCAGGTCTCTCCTTTATCCCTTGAAATTCTCGGAGCAAAAGGTCCGGTACGGTCATCGTAATAGTTCTCACAGCCCAGGGCCAATAATACATCATCACAGGAAACAAGGGAATGCACATAACTCCATTTGGAACCGGCTTCGGTTTCTGTCCAGGATTTTCCATTGTCATCCGAGAGCATAATGCCATTTCCATCCGTACCCAATACTATACGGGAGCCGATCGTTGCCACTTCAGTTACTTTTAGTTCTTCCAGTTTATGGTTAATCTTCCAACCCGGCTCAAAAATGCACTTCCAGGTTTTGCCTTTGTCATTGGAAATAAACAAACTATCTTCCTCATTATGCATCCCTCGCTTGACACATATAATGCTGTTTCCGACATGCAGTGATTTGATGACAGCCTCCCCAGGGAAACCTTTGTTATCAGGTTTAGTCCATGTTTTTCCACCATCTTCAGACAAGGAAATTCCTTTAGCTGATCCCGTTACCAAACAATTATTGCCATAGGCGATTTTCTGATACGGGGCGTCACTTTCTGAGAGCGCCACAGAATCCCAGGGGCCTGCTTTGGTATCCGAAACATATAAAACACGCTCTGTTAATACCCAAAGCTTTTTTTCATACGCGGTAATACTGGCAATTTCCTTGTTGTGAAATGGTTTTGGCATAATTTTCCACGTTATTCCATTATCTATGGAAGAAAGCACCTCTAATCCATCTGCTGCATAAATAAGCTCATTCACATTCGCCAAACAATTGATGTTATGTCCAGCGAGGCCAGAAATAATGTTCCAGGTCTCTCCCCCGTCAGAAGAGAGATAAGACTCTCCCTTTTTATTCTTAACCATTACAAAATTCTTGTCCGTTTCCAGGGAATTGATTGGAGAGCTTCCCAGTTTGATGGGAACCCACGTCAATCCTCCGTCTTTTGACATACTCAGCTCATCTGAAGCTTGCAATTCCAGAATCCCTTTAGTGGTTACAGCAACTGCAACTATATTCTGACCGAATAACATACCGGGGATCCAGCTCCTGCCATGATTTCTGGAAACAAGAATGCCATTGGGAGAGCCTGCCAGCAAGGTTGAATCGGTAGCCGCGAGTGAAGAGAAAACAAGATTTTCCGTCCGAATGGGAGCCATCTCTGCTTCATCCTGATTTGACACGGAGGAAGAACCGCTCCATGAATTACCATTATCAAAGGAGATATACTCCTGACCTCCATTTGTAGTAACGACAACGGATCCCTTCTTCAACTCCACCTTATTCAAATCTTTGCTATCAGCGGGGAGAGACTTTATAGCATCCCAGGACGAGCCCTTATCACCTGAGCGGAATAACTCTCCCTGAAAAGTAACGGCAATAAGAAATGTTCCGTTTCTTATCATGGTACGGACTCCTTTACCCGGTGTGATATCCTTCCAGGCTTTATTATCATAACGGAAAACTTTTCCATTTTGAAAGGAATGTAATGCGATGAGTGTATTTTCCACGGTAAACAATTCCGCAATATCCCCGTTAAAGAGTCCGGCGCTTGTTTTTACCCAGGTCTTTCCTTCATCGCCGGATCGGAATACTCCATCATTGGTGGCTGCAAAAAGGAATGCTCCCTTTTTAAGAATCTGATTGGGTACCATGGCCAGCTTATTCCATGTTTTGCCTCTGTCGAAAGAGCGACAAGCGTTGAGCGGGAATTCGGTGGTCCAGATATAGATTACATCTCCCGTTACAAAAAAATCATCCGGCGTAAATGGAAGCTTTATAGCTCGTTCCCAGCTGCTCCCTGAATTAAAGGATAGATATCCATTCGCTTCCAGGCCCCCTCCTCTGACAACACAGAAAATATTATTTGCATTGGTCAGCACTATATCCGTACCCACGTTGACTTGCTTGGATTTGACAGGTGCCCACAACTGCACCTGATGATTATTGTAAAAGGAAGGGGCCAAAATATTCTTGCCAGGGTTAACATAACCTTGCTCCAGATCCGTCATTTTCCAGGTATTGTCTTTATTCAAAAGATACATGGAATTTCCTATGGCGTAAAGGTTCCCGTCTTTTACTGTCAGCGTTATAATTTTATCACCTTCTTCCCTATCTACGACAGCCCCGTCCGAGCCTGGAATAGCCTCCTGAATCATTTGGTATGGTTGAATTCCGTCGTTTGCATGTATCCATTTTTTGTTTTTCTCTTCATAGTAATAAATCACTCCCTGATCGCGAAGAGAATAAAGCACATGCTTGTATACGGTAAGACCAAAAATGATTTTGTTCGGAAACTGCAAATCAATATCGATCCAGGAAGCCCCATTGTCGGTCGAAAGAAAAACGCCCTGTTCTGTTCCGGCATAGAGCAGATTTCCATCTGCTGCCATACATCTCACAACTCCTGTTTCTGGTCCCTGAGCAGGAACCCATTGGGAGATCGAAGGCTTACTTAACAGTACCAATAAGACAAGACACCCATTGCGAATGATTTTAAAGAGCATAGTTAATTGTTTTTATCTGAATAATAATGGATAGAAACTTCTCCGTAAGGGTAATTATTTTCTACATCTACTTTGCCACTGGGGAAAATGCAGATCGTCTGCCAGCGTTCAATTTCCATTTGACTATTCATAAACCCTCTGTTATAAGCTGTAGCATAAAACCGGATGCGATCGGATGCATTGGCAAAAACTATTGCATGAAAACGCAGTTCGGCAACACTATAAAAACAGCACAAGTAAATCATTTGCCATTGTAAGGATTCCATGCGACTGATTCGCTGCATGCGGATGGCTTTGGAATTATTTCCTTCTCCGTACTTCGTAATAAACTGATAGGCCTTCAGAGCTAAGCTGTCCGACTTTACTTTTTCCTCAAGCTGCTCAACAAAAGATGGTTTCATTTGAAACCGGCCAATGGAAAAATCAGCATATCCTTTTCCAAAGTTGACATACAGTACTTCCAAGGAGGTTGTTTCAGCCATATCCATTCTTACGGAGTAACGCATACATTCCGGAAAAACAATGGGAAGTAAAGAAGATGATTGAAGTGAAAAGCGTGTGGCAACACTATCCATCACAGGTTGTACCGACTTACAGAACAAACTGGCAGCAGAATAGGCCGACTGAAATCTAACCTCTACCGGCAACTTAGGCGCTATCCGCACCTGGCCATGCCAAGGATCTGAATAGAACAGAAGAAGGTATAAAATAAACGATTGGAGTAATTTATTCACGGGGCAAAAGGAAAAGTAATCACATACCTGAAACCTAGCCATGGCTGAGGAGTCGTATAAGAGATCGATTTATGCAAAGCCGCCTGGCTAGCATAATGGTCATAACTCCCACCCTTTGAAACACCTTTATCGGAGGTCATTTCCGCTACATTACCAAACAGATTATTCACACCCGCTACATTCGGGAAAAAATCGCTAGCCCATACGCTTTCTTTACCCCTCATTTTGATCATTTCATCATATTTGGTACAGGCTTTATCGGTCTTATAACGGTAAAGCATACAGCCTTTCTCATTTAGCGAATCCCGAACTCCGGCAGACAACTCCTCCTTTCTTAATCCGGCCACACTTATTTCCTCCCATTCCTCCGGAGTGGGAAGCCTTAAAACCATTATTGGCCAGTCCTTCGAATCACTTACATACCTACCCAACCAATCACAAAACGCAAGTGCTTGTTCATAGGTTATCCCCGTAACCGGGTATTCCAGAGCATCAAAATATTCCTTTTTATTCGCCAGGGGGTAAAGAGTTCTGCTGGAAGTTCGTGCCATCGGATATGGGTTGAGATCCACTTCTCCGAGTTTTTCTGTTTTCTCTAAACGTAGGTAACGAAAGGCAATACGAGCCTTGGGGTTCAGCAAATCCGTATCAGGCATTAGTTTATTCATGCTTAAGGCATCAACCCCTCTTTCCGTTTCTGACAACTGCATATAACCAAGCCAATCCTTCACCGTCACTTCTGTCTTGGCAGCAAACAGAGAATGGGTTACAGAAGTCGTACGCTCATAAGGGTTAAACCGTATATCCATTAAGTAGTTGGTCCACCGCCCATGTTCCTTTACCGGTATAAATAGATGGGCAGGGTCATCCAGATAATAATCCAGTTTCAGATCATCATAAATACAGGGTATGATCTCTTTACATAGTCGCATATCATACACACCGTATTTCCCTTTCGTCTTTACTTTTATCATTGTAGCATCCGGGAAATCAGAAAAAACACTGAAATCCACCATCTCGTACTGACATCCTATTACTTCCTTTTTCTTACGCAGGTCATACACCCCTTCCATTCCTTTATTGTGAACTTTGACCAGTTTATCACCATCATTATCCATTCCATCGATGTCGATTTTTTCGTAGACTGCGGGCATGATAATTTTTCCCGTCCTGTCCTGACAAAGCTGCTGCTTATTTTCTTTCTCTATACACAGATAGCTTACATTGGAACTGGTATAGATTCTATCACAGTTAAAAGTGACAATGGCTCTTCCTGTGTTTATATCGAACTCCGTCCAGCTCGCTCCGACTCTTCCAAAATAGGTTTCTCCGGTATAGTCATCTGTGACAATATCATCAAGTGCCAAGGCATTTAACCTCTTCACCCCCTTTTGATTCGAAATCACCTCCCATTTACCTTGCTTCTTCAGGCCATAAATACCCTTGGAGATACATAGTATGGTATCATTTTCGAATGGAATGCCTGCTTCATTATGGAAAGGCAACTTTCCCCACTTGTTGTCTTTCTTAAGGATTGACGTATTCCCAGGCAGACAATTGTCAAAGGAGGGGCCTGGTTTTTTTCCCAGAATATAAAATTTCTGATCATTTGCTTTGACCAATATAGGTCCATCAAATCCAACTAGCAAGTCATCATAAAGGGTAAAGGGAAGTATTATCATTCCATTCGTATCGGCCAGAGCATACTCCGATGCATAATTTTTGATGAGGAAGATCAGGGAGCTATCTGTACGACTCCGGATACTGGATATACCTTGAAGCCGCAGTTTACTTTCGCCATTCTGATCTATAACGCCTTCTTCGCCATGATCGTAGTTAACCAGAAACCTTCCGGAGTAGGCTTTTAATGGCATTGTCTGATTTTTACCTTCTATACGCTCTCCTTTACAGGTTACAAAAGGTTCCATCCGGTAATATAGAAAAGGAACCAATACCTGGCCATGAGTATCCACAACACCCCAGCTACCTTTTTTCTTCACAAGAGCAAACGTAGAGAAATTCGCATAGTCTGGATTGAACTCATCAAAAAGGTCAGGGCCAGTAGCTTTTCCCTTTTCATCACAGATCTGATACACAGGTGGAGAAGAATGTGGCTTCAATTTGAAACCATACAAATGACCAGATTGTGGAGTTTGAGCACTTCCTGTTTGCAGACAGGAAAAAATAATACCAATCCCGATCGCCAGAAAAGAATACTGTTTAAGCATATTTCAAATTTGAAATGGAAAGTACGTTAACAAGTAAATTATAGAGGCATTCCACCAATCGAAGATATAAAAATAATTATATCGCCGACCAATACTTTATTAAGAACTTTATGGAATTTTACTATCTTCGTTTGCAACACTTACTCCCTTGAAGAAAGCATTGTTTTTATCCTCTTTGTTTCTGACACTGGAGAGTGTATGTCTTGGCCAGGAAACTTTTCATGTCAACGTCAGTTCGTCTTCCCTATATTACTCCCAGGTGTTCGGAAAACCATTGCTTTTTAACGGGATAAGCACTGACGTTGGATTTCATTACAAACAACTTTGGATCTATGGAGGTTTTACTTATTATGCGTCCTCCTCCTTTGACGGGCAAATGACAGGAACAACACTGAACACACCGACTCCTCAGACATTTAGTATACCTGTAACGTATATAGATCATCCTATAATGGAGAGTATTCATCTTCAGTATCCCTTGCTACGTAACAAAATCCGCATTGGTAAACTATTTCTTACTGCCGGTTACAGCTCCTGTCAGCATTTTGCTGTCATGAACAATTACTGGGCGGCACGGAGCCTTTATCCGGTATCCGATTACGCTATTCCAACTGATGCAAGCGGCACAACATCAACCATTGATCTGGGTTTGAGTTTCTATTTCAAAATCAAAGGTCTGCCGGTTTTCATAGAAGCCACAGACAATCTGTTTGCAGGAAACAAACAGGACTTGGAGTCGCAATCCATCTATTATTCTTCTTGCTTCAATGTTCATGTGGGCTTGTATTTTCCCACGAAAAAAGACTATTCGGGTATCGCTATTCAAAAACTAACGTATTAAGTGGCAGGAATTTTGAAAAACAAAATTGTACTTTACTTACTAATATTTATACCTGGATCCTTCTTCGGACAAAAATTTACCTGGGGAGTGACGTATACGGCATTTTCAGCCAGTCAAATGAAATTTGACCAACAATATATCATTCTGAATCAGTACGACTCTTACAAGATTGGTCCGCAAAATTTTCATTATGGCATTACCACATTGCTCAATGTATTCAATTCAGGATTATTTTTCAATTACGATTACAGGCATTGTTATGCAAAAGCTGAGCTTAATTTCCAAGAAAATTCTTTCTGTTACTGGGATCCCATCACGCAGAGAGTCCCAGAAAATGCAAGTTTTGACAACTTTTTTGCTTATTCATGTATGGAGCTTCCTGTTTCCTTCGGAATAAAATTAAACCGGAGCAGGAAAATCAAGCCACGCCTGTTTGGCGGAATAACCTGTGAATTGGGTGAATCCACATTTGGCAATGTTATTTCCCTTTTACCCATAAACCAGACAACGGATCATGCCATTAACTCGGAAATGATAAGCCGCATGAAATCAGCCAATTTTTATGCTCATGCAGGTGTCGGTGCGGAGTTTTATTCCAACTTCGTAGAGCTTCGTTTTGAACAAAGTATCTCAAATTTCAACAAGGTGATGGATCCCTACAATGCCAACATCAAGAGTGTTTCCATGATACATTGCGTTTTTGGTTTCACCTTTTCACAAAAATCCTACGCCTCCAGAAGATTCACGCGTGAAATAAACAAGGAAAAATATGATTAAGCTCCGTCGGCTCTTGCTTTCCCTGTCTTTAATCTTGACCTTCGCCACCTGTAAACAGGCAACAGACGACGACTCTACCGATACCTATTCCAACGGAATTCTCTCTGTTCAGACCGTGAGCTATAATGCCAATACCTATATTTTTAAAGTCCGTTACTTTGTCCTCAGCGCTAACAACAGTAATCAGCTCATTCATTCAGAAACGGGCGGCCTTCCCTCTCTGGCAAATTTTTCCAGCGGTATTACATCCTATACGTTTTCATGCACTTCTGTCAGCACACTATCAACACCGCCTAGTGGTCACCACTCAACTGTCCTGTTACTGGACGAAGGGAAGGATGCCCCGTATGCCGATGCTCCCCTTCGGGAGCAATCTTCCAGGAGGTTTCTCAAAACTTCCGGTGATGACTACGGAAACAATTTTACCCTCGCCGCCTTTGCTTCCGGAGGCTTGATACCACATGATCCGGTTAGTATTTTTTCGAATGGCTTCATTACCAATGCCAATGTTTTTGACATTCCTCTGGCCCAATTGCATGACACTGAATTCGGAGGTACATCGCCGGTCCTTCATGCACTGGACTCCATTATCCAATATTTTAAAGGAAATGCTTCTCCCAATAAAAATATTGTATTAATGTCCACCGACCTGGACGACGCATCCCCTGTTCTGGAAGATAGCCTTATCAACAGGGCTGTCAGAAACCATATTCGTTGCCATATTATCCGTAATTCTGACTCGGAAAGCAATGATCTCCTCCTGTCCAAAATCGCTATAAAAACCGGAGGCCTCATCACACCGGTCCAGTACCTTGTCGGCACCGATCTTCCTATTCTTTCCTCCCGCCTGAACGATATTCTGAAGGGAAATTTTCAATGTTTTGAAGCAACGTTTCAGATGAAAGCCAACCGCTCCGTTTTTTATAGCGGCTACTCACTATTTGCTTACCTTCAACTTCAGCTCAATCCCGGACAACCGACCTATCTTCCTTTTTATGCGCAAATTTAAGGCCGGCCAACTGTTTCAATCCCGACTCTTCATGCGTCTGCTATGTGCCTGTTCCTTCCTTTTATCCCCATTATTCCTTTTTGCACAAACTCCCGAGTTAACCCTTCAAACAGGACATACGGATGGTATCACCACCCTTGCTTTCAATACACAAGGAACTTTTCTGGCCAGTGCCGGGAAGGACAATATGATTAAGATCTGGAATTTTCAGAGTGGTAAGGTTATCAAAAATCTCCGGGGACATTCGGCTAAAATCAATACTATACATTTTATAAACGACTCCATTCTTGTTTCCGCCAGCGATGACGGAAAAATAATGCTTTGGAATTTACTCACGGCAACCCCGATCGAAACCCTACGGCCTTTTCCCGGAAAGCCTGTAACCGGGATGGATTTCGAGCCAGGTTCCAATTGCATGTCAGCCTTTACAGGTCAGGGACATACCGTCTTTCTTTGGAAAATAAAGGGCGCTGCATTTCAAGCCCCTGACTCTGTTGTGGTTCCTGGTAACAGTCCTCTTACTTCTATAAAGTTGAGCAAGGACGGCAATCAATTGTTCACCGGAGATCGAAAAAATATTTGCATCTTCTCCTTACATCCTCTTTCCCTGTTTTACCAGGGCAGATATTTAAATACCGGGGCAGCCTTGTTCGGAACAGACAACCGCATTTATTTTACCCACTCTAAAGCCCTGGTTACGGGGCTGGACACCAAAAAGAAAAAAAGAATATTTACATCGGCAGGAGCTCGTAAACGACTCGAATTTCTTGCCCTGGCTCTCGACAGTACAGGTACCTTCCTGGCTGGGGCCAATGCAGATCACGACATTTATATTTGGACCACCCGAAAAGGGGTCTTAAAAAATGAATACTCTGTTCATACCGCCTCTGTCAATGCCATTCTTTTTCACCCGACAAGGAATAACTGGCTGGTTTCTGCAGGAGACGATAAATCCATTTATGTCTGGGATATGGAAACGAACAAACTGGTCAGAAAGTTTGAGAGCCTGCTTTCTCCCCTAACAGCAATAGCCGCTAATGATTCGGGGACCTGCTTCCTTGTATCCAATAAAAAGAACAAAGTCAACTTCATTTCTATTGACGGAAATATTCATGTCAGGGAAATTTCAGGATTCAAGGCAAATATCAGCGGTCTTAGTTTTAAAAACCAGACAGACACCTTTATCAGTTCCGGATATGATAACCGAATCTCGTATCTTCATCTGGATGGGGTAAACTCGCAACATAAGCTGAGAGCAAATACAAGCGGAGCCTTGTTTACAGCGGCTACCATGTTACCGTTTCTTGCACTGGTAGAGAACGTAACAACCTTGTCATTGTATACCAAGCTATTTGTTTTCACCAGCACCGAATCGCTTGACGCGTTTGCAATTTCCAACGACAAACACTATACAGCAGTTGGGGGAACCGGTTATGGCAGTGGCATGTATTACTCCCTGATCCAGACACGGATGTTTCCCATTACCATTTCAGACAACTTAACAGAAAAAAGAAAATTCAGACTATCTGCCCATACGGATAAAATAATTGCATTGTCCTTCAATCAGAATGGGCAATTATTGGCAAGTTCCGGGGGAGATGGTTACCTGAAAATCTGGAGTATGAAGGAAAAACGTGAAAAATATATGTTCACACCAGGAAGCAAAAATCATACCGACACGCTGATCAATGCCGTTCAATTCAGCCCTGTTAATGATAGCCTTCTTTTTGCCGACAACAAGAACAACATCGTCTTACTCAACTATAAAGCCAACCAAAGCAGGAAAATAAACCAAGGGCATGGGCCTATTGGTTTTGATAAGAATGGATCTAGTGTTTACTTCCAGAATTCAGAAAACAGTATTGTATTCTGGAATCTCGACCAAAATACACAACAACAAACACTTCGTGGACATAATGATGTCATCACGGGAATGACATACACCAATCATTGGAAGAATATAGTAACCAGCAGCTGGGATGGAGTAATGAAACTATGGGATGCCAGTAAAGGAGAAGAAATTGCGTCCTTCTATTTCCTGAGCAATGAGGAGTTCATTATTAAAACTCCCGACAACTACTATTTTTCATCGAAAAACGCAGCCCGTGATCTGAGTTATACTGTTGGGCTTAAATCTTACCCTTTCGAACAATTTGATCTGAAATACAATCGGCCCGATATTGTTCTGCAGCGAATGGGAAAAGCTCCTGCTTATCTCATCGAAATCTATAACAAAGCCTATAAAAAACGATTAAAAAAAATGAATTTCACAGAGGAGATGCTAAGCTCTGAATTACATTTACCAGAAATCCAGATTCTCCATTCAAATCTTGGTCCAAAAGTCACTCAACCGGATTATGCCATTAAAATTAAAGCGGTTGACAGCAAATACAAACTTGATCGTATCAATATATACGTAAACAATGTACCTGTATATGGCCGGCAGGGCATAAATCTCAGGCAAGATCAGGTTTACACTGCAGAAAAAGATATCCAAATAACACTCCAGCCAGGCCTGAACAAAGTGCAGGTATCCGCGCTCAATGAAAAAGGAACCGAATCCCTGAAGGAAACGTTTGAAATAGAATATACAACCGCTTCACCCACAAAGCCTAATCTTTATATCATCTGTATCGGTGTATCCAATTATCAGAACAGCAACTTCAATCTGAATTATGCCGAGAAAGATGCTAACGACATCGCATCCACTTTCCAGCAAAGCGAATTGTATACCCATGTATTCTCCAAAAAATTAACTAATCAGGAAGTCACGACAGAACAAATACGGGCATTGAAAACCGACTTCCTGAGCATGGCCGGAACAAACGATGTGGTAATCATTTTCATTGCAGGACATGGGATATTGGATAAAAACCTGAACTATTATTTCGGAACCTATAATATTGACTTTAACAACCCAGAGGCTAACGGTCTTCCGTACGACGAAATTGAAGCCTTGCTTGATGGTATCAAACCTCTCCACAAACTTATCTTTATGGACACCTGCCACTCGGGAGAGATTGACAAGGACGATGTGGTAGTTGCCAAAAGGGATAAGACAGAAGGAGGAGAAATTGTTTTTCGTTCGGCTGGTGTCACCGATATCAAAATCAAGGAGGGATTCGGAATAGCCCAGACATCCCGATTGGTGGAAGAGTTATTCAGTGATGTCAGAAAAGGTACGGGAGCCACTGTTATTTCCAGTGCAGGCGGCGCTGAAGTGGCCATGGAGGGGAAAAACTGGAATAATGGCCTGTTCACTCACTGTCTGCTGGAAGGATTACATAATGCAAAGGCAGATCTGAACGGGGACCATAAAATCATGATCAGTGAATTGCAGAAATACGTACTCGATCAGGTCAGCACCCTTTCAGGAGGCAAACAAGTACCTACTTCCAGAGTAGAAAACACAGAATTTGATTTCAGAATATGGTAATCATGAAAACAGAAAATATGCTTACTTCAAAATGTTCTCAATTTTTCAAAACTGCCGGGATCGCTTTCACCGGAATTGCTTTGTTGAGCATGAGCACATCTTTTCATCGCCCAGTCCCGGCAAATGAAGAACAATATCATGTGATCAAAGTGGTAGGAAAGATCATCATCAAAAAGAGTGGTAGCCTGCTGGAACAAGGCAATATTATCACGGCCAGCGAATCCATTATATTCACCAGTCCGGAAGCAAAAGCTTCCGTCATCAGCGAAAAAAGCGGCAGACTGGTGCTAAGTTCCAATGGAAAGAAGAAAGAGGAAGCTGTCAGTATCCGGGCTAATTTAATTCCGGCAATGAATAATATCAGTTCCAGATCCGGCAGCATTCTGAACTCACTCGACTTACAGAATTATTTTCAGGATAGCAATGTGATTCTTGATGAAACCAGAATTTTCATTAACCCATCCTCTTTTGTGATGAATGACACTTCATTCTTCTTCGCCAGATATGAATACAAAGGGGAAATGATTGATAAAAAAATACTCTTCCGGCAGGACACGATCTTACTGAACAGAAAACAATTATTTACTATAGATGGTGTTGCTGTTACGAATCCGGAATACCTGAATGCCGAATTATTTTACTATACCCATAAACACGGCCAAAAGATGAGCGATCTTCATCTTGTTTTCCCTGCCGATGAGCAGATGAAGAAAGAAGTGCAAGTGATATTGCTTGAAATAAAAAACAAGACCTATCAGGAAAAAGTATCGGAAGTTGTTTCCTTCATCAATGAATTTTATGGAAAACCTGATACTGAGAATGTAAAACAATGGCTACGGAAGCAGGAAGGTCTTGACAACTGATACCCGGTAGTACTCTGTCATTACAATAAATAATTTTCCGGATTTATGAATACAAAGCCTGCCCAAAACATTTTCTTTTTTCTCTTCGTTCTTATCAACTCATTGTGCTCTGCCCAGTTTAACCGCTTATCCATCCGGAATTACACCCGGAACGAATACGGCAAAAATCAGGCATCCGACAACTGGGGGATGGTACAGGGCAAAGACGGAAGAATGTATGTTGGAAGCAGCAACGGAGTGCTTGAATACGATGGAAACAAATGGGGATTTATTCCTGTTAAAGAAGGCTCGTATGTGCTTTCCCTGGCCAGAGATTCAGCTGGCACAATCTTCGTAGGCGCTCAAAAGGAATTTGGTTTTCTGAAATGTGACCAGCCCGGCAAACTAGTATACCACTCCCTCTCCGATTCATTGCCTGAAAAAGACAGGCAGTTCACCAATATATTCATGACCTATGCCACCGCACAAGAAGTCTTTTTCCAGTGTGATGAAAATATTTTTGTGTTTCGTAACGGGAAAACAACAATTGTCAGCCCGGCTACCTCCTTTCACACTTCGTTTGTTGTGAACAAAGAATTTTACGTACGACAGAGAGGCTCCGGGTTAATGAAACTGAAAGATGGGTTTCTTGTTTTAATTGACATCAAAGGGGTTTTTCGCGACATTGGCATTTTTGCCATGATGCCCTATGACAATACCGGAAAGATATTGATCGTGACAAGAGAAAAGGGACTCTATATTTATGACCCTTCAGATCCGGCAACTCCCTTTCTCAAACGGAACACGGATATCGATGAATTACTGATTTCCTGCGGAATTGAAGGTGGTATCCGGCTGCACGATGGATTGTTTGCCCTGAATACGATAGAAAATGGAGTCATTCTGATGGATGCCGGCGGACATTTGATTTCCATCATCAATCAGGACATGGGCTTAAGGGTAAATGATGTAAAGGGGATACTGGAGGATGATCAGCATAATATCTGGCTTACTCTCAGCAACGGTATCAGCAAAGCCACTTATGGATCTCCTCTTTCCAGGTATGCGGAAGAATCGGGGCTGAAAGGAAATATCAATGACATACTGATGGTAGATTGCTTATTGTATATAGCTACCTCCAGCGGTTTATTCGTTAAACAAAAAAAGGAAGGTCTACCGCATTTTATTCCGGCCACATCCATTCAGAACCAGGTATGGGGTCTGTCTGTTATCCGCAAAGAGCTAGTTGCCGGAACAAACGACGGATTTTACGTGATACAGAACCTGCAGGCGAAGAAGGTAATGGACCTTCCCCAGCTGCGTTCCTTTTCCTACGCCCCTGAACAAGATTTGCTACTGGCAGGAAATGCTGCGGGTATGTATCTTATCAGTAAAAACTGGAAGGTTCTGGACTTCTTTGATAGTATTAATAATATCGTCCGCATAGAAAAAGAAGAACCGGAAGCTGACGGCTCTTCCAGATTCATAGTTGCATCCAGAACCAATGGCACTTTCAGGGTGGAGATAACTCCCGGGCTTAAAATCAAGATGAGTCACATGGGATTTCCTCCATCCGTAGAGGGGGAATTACTTCTGCCTTTCCGCCTTGGGAAAAAGATTGTTTTTGCCACCAATGAAGGATTGTTGCAATACACCCGAGGCCAAAAAGAAAAGATGGAATGGATTTCTGAATATCAACAAAAAGGGATCACTGCACCTATCTCCCTTGTCAATGAGTCCTTGGACAAAATATGGCTGTCAATCAGTAACCAGCCTGCCTACCTGGATAAAAAAACCAGGATCTTGTGCACACAGCCCTTCTTATCTATCGATGCAGGCAAAATTAATGTCATATATCCGGAATCTGATTGCTTATGCTGTATTGGTGCCGATGACGCGCTTATACTTTATGATGGCAAAGTGATACAGGACTATGACAAATCATTTCCGGTATTGATAACCCGTATGACCACGGCTAAAGACTCCTTGCTCTATGCCGGTCATACAGCTTCGGCCTCCCCTTCTTTTACACTTCCCTATGCATTCAACCAGGTTGTTTTCGAATTTGCAGCTCCCTATTTTGAGGAAAATTCAAAAATACAATACATCTATCAGCTAAAAGGATCTGACACTACCTGGTCCGTTTTATCAGGAGAAACAAAAGCCGTTTTCCAGAACCTCAAGGAAGGCGCTTATACCTTTACTGTTAAAGCTGTAAATATTTACGGCAAATATAGCCGGCCGGCATCCATTCATTTTGTGATACGCCCCCCCTGGTATCGTACGCCTGTATCCTATCTTGGTTATGCACTCTTCCTGGCCGGCTTTATTTATCTCATTGTCATCATTAATTCGAAAAGGCTGAGAGACAAGAATGCCAGCCTGGAAAAAATCATTAAATTACGAACCGCTGAAATTGTCGAGAAGAATATAAATCTCGAAAAACAAAACATTCAGATCGCTAATCAGAAACAGGAAATTACGGACAGTATCAATTATTCGAAACGCATACAAGATTCTGTCCTTCCCCCACTGGTCAGTATCAAATCTGCCTTCCCTGATTCATTTGTTTTTTACAAACCCAAAAACATTATCAGCGGAGACTTCTATTTTTTCGCCGATTTCCCTGAAGGCTGTCTCATTGCAGCAGCCGACTGTACCGGACACGGTGTTCCGGGTGCCATCATGAGTGTGATTGGCTCGGAAAAACTCACAGAAGCCCTTCAACAGACTCATTCCCCGGGAAACCTCTTACAGCTTGCGAGCAGAGGGCTTAAAAAAACACTTAGACAAAATAAGGAAGAGGACTCCACCAGAGATGGAATGGACATCGCCTTATGCTATTTTGACAATACAAGGCGCATATTGGAATATAGCGGAGCCAACAGGCCTCTTTGGATTATACGGAAGCTGGATACGACGTTAACCGAATTCAAAGCCACCAAAACCGCTCTGGGCGGACTTACCGACGACAATCAGGAATTTGAAACACACCGGATTCAATTGTCAGCCGGAGATACAATTTACTTAAGCAGTGATGGGTTTGCAGATCAGTTCGGAGCCAGGGATAAAAAATTGATGACTAAAAAATTCAGGGAACTATTACTCTCTATTCAGGAAAAAGCAATGGAAGAGCAAGGAAAAGTGCTGGAGGCATTCCATCAGGAATGGAAAGGAACACTGGAACAAACAGATGATATATTAGTCATTGGAATCCGAGTTTAAATACATTTCTGCTTTCAACTCATACCTATTGATATGACGAAACGATTCGCTTCTCTTTCCTTATTTCTGATTTTCACCTTCACGGCTGTTGCCCAGAAAACATTCCGGACACATAAGACTCCAGACTTCCGATACGAGTTCACAATACTGAAAGATTCCACTTGCTTTATCCGGGGAATACACAAAGACAGTATTGTCTACCTTTGTTATAAAGGGCGTTTAAAAAGAAAAAACGACACCTTGTTTGAATTCAAGTTTCGACCCCTTGTCCAGTTTACACTGAATTTCAGCCCAGGAGCATCCGGAAATTATGTTTCTATTTGTTTAAGACAAAAAGACACCGTTATAACAGATTTGAATTATTTTATTACGGAAGGAAATCTCTCGATGCCACATGATATGGAAATCGGATGCAAGACCATCAATATTCCTGGTTGGGGAAAAAGAACTTCCTACTTCGAAACCAAATTCAAAGATCCTATCACCAGGGAGGAGATTTGCATTAAATCTGAAAAAGGGAATGATCCGGACTTAACATTTTTCGGGAAAAATACCCCGGCAAGTATGATGTCGATTATTATTGTAAAGGACAACATGAGCCTTATTCCTGACAATAAATACTTTTCTAGTACCGAGTCCTTTCTTTTGGTCAAATAAAAGACACCGTCTCTGTTATACGATACGGACCCCAATAACCAGGACATCATCCACTTGTTCGTTGTCTCCTTTCCAGGCTTCAAAAGCAGTCTGTAGTTTTTCCTGCTGTTCATTCACCGGCAACTCGCTGATTGAAACAAATAATTCCATCAATTGTTTGTATTTGAATTTTTTTCCTTTAGGGCCGCCAAACTGATCGGCATATCCATCGGTAAAGAGATAAAGCATATCTCCTTTCTGAACAGGCACCGTTCTCAAACTGAAAGAAGTCTCTTCCCGGGGTGATTTACCTACCGGCATCTTATCCGCGTCCAGATCCAAAACACTTTTACCCCTTACTACAACCGGAGCATTATGAGCTGCAGCATATGAAAACTGCTCCTGCTCCAATGACACTATCACTCCATCCATTCCATCCTGTCCTCCATCCTGCGAGATATGTTTAATAAGCTGAGACCTTACATGGTTAAATATTTCATTGGGATTGGTCAGGTTCCGCTCCACAAGGGCCTCATTCAGAAAGGAAATATTCAATAAGCTCATAAAAGCTCCAGGCACCCCATGCCCCGTAGAATCACATGCTGCCAATAGGAATCGTCCTCCCTTGCTGAATGCCCAATAAAAATCTCCACTTACAATATCTTTAGGTTTAAACAATACAAAATGTTCCGGGAGGTTCACTTTCAAAAGAGCTTCTTCTGCAAGCAAGGCATATTGAATGCGCTTGGCATAATTGATAGAGTCCAGAATTTCCTTTTGCTTTTCCTCAATCAGCTCTTTCTGATGGCTCAGCACTTCTTTTTGAGCGGTTACTTCCATGGTTCTTTCCTCCACCGTATTTTCCAGCTCTTTCTGTCGTTGTAGCAACTGTCTCTCTCTCCATCGGAAGCTGGTATAAAGCAGCAATGCTCCTGCCAGTATATAACAGGTATATGCCCACCAGGTCTTCCACCAGGGCGGCCGTATTACAAATGAATAGAGAAACGGAGAAGACCATTTACCGGCTATACCGATAGCTCTGGCTTTAAACACATATTGACCCGGTGGAATTTCGCGGTAGTCAAATTTGTTATCCGGAGTCGGACGGCTCCATTGCCTGTCCAGCCCTTCCAGCATAAACTGATAAACAATCCGATGCGGAGCCTGCCAGTCAATAGCACTACAATGAAAAGTAATATGATTTGAATTATAGGGAAGCTCCAGCCCTATAGGGTAATTACCGAAATCGGCCGAATGGCTAAAAACCGGGCGAAGTTTTTTGGCAATCGATGAATCGGGATTTTCTTCTAATTCCTTCAGGTTGTTCCATGAAACCGTGCTTTCATTCACCTCCAGATAATCCATTTCCAGTTCAGGAGCAACCGGGTGTATCAGTCCTTTTGAAAAATTCGCTGAGATAATACCTTTACCTGATCCCCACCAGCCCTGGCCTTTCTTATCCATGTATGCACTCCCGCATCCGGTAGATCCTTCATCAATCAAGCCATCCGACTGATCAAAAACAGTAATAAGACTGTCTGAGGCAAAAAGAACGGGGTTTTCTGAAGCTGACCCATTGATTTTCCGAGAGGATAACAGCATCATGAATTTCTTCTTGTCAAAAAAATCCAGGCCTTTATAGGTCACTAACCAAAAATTTCCAGTGCTATCCTCCATAATATTAAGTACACTGCCCCCGCTAACTCCTTCCTTTTCCGAAACTCCATAAAAATGCAATCCGTCAAAATATTGTATCCCTCCCGGATCTGATCCCAACCAAAGGGTTCCTGTTTTATCTTGATGAATACAGGTTATATAATTTTTAAACAACCCTTCCTTCTTCGTATAATGAGTGATTGTGTTCTTCTCAAAACACCAGGCACCTTCGCTCATGGTTCCTACCCACATCCTTCCCATTTTATCCTCCTCAAAGCAAGTGACATAACCATTGGTAAACCCCTCTTTTTCGGAATAATTGGTGAAAGTGGAGCCATTAAAGACAGAGAGTCCCCCTCCATTTGTTCCGATCCATATATTTCCGTATTTATCCTCTTTTGCTGTGGTGACGTATTTTCCACACAAACCCTCTGACACCGTATAGGTTTTCAAGTGTACTCCATCGAATCTGGAAAGCGAGCTACCTCCTGTAAGCCAAAAAAAGCCCTTCCTGTCTTTCAGGATACAGGAATATCCGTTTAACGTATCGCCATAAGCTGCAATGGTATATCCATTATAAATATCGACACCACCGAAAAAAGTGCTGAACCATAATCTGCCTACAGTATCAGGAATCACATGCAGTAACAAATTATCACTTAGTCCTCCGTTCTTTGTAAGAAATTCAAAGGAGTTCATGTATATTTTAGAAAATCCCGACATGGTTCCGATAATCATGTCTCCATTGGAATCTTCTTTGATAGCCGAGATGATATCATCGCTCAATCCATTCTTTACATTGTACGTTCGCAGCTCCTTAGCTTCCAGTACGGAAACTCCTTTTCCCCACGAGCCCACCCACAGCCTGTTTTTGCTATCCATAAATAACTCGAGAACGGAATTGCTGGGCAGGCCTTCTTTCTCTGAATAATGTTGATAATTCGTATCCCGTATATGGAACAGTCCATTCCCTACAGTTCCTATCCAGATATCCCCATCATGACCCATCGTTATACTGTGGATGGACACCTTTCCGAAATTTCCTTGCCCCAGATCCACTTGCAAAAAAAAGGTCCCGTTGTATTTATACAGCCCCCCTTGCTGTGTACCAATCCAAACATTGCCATTCTTGTCCTCCATGAATGCCCGGACATCATCTCCCAATCCTTGCTTATCAGTAAACTTAATAAAGCGACCCTTGCTATATTCATAAAGCCCGTCGTCCATTGTTCCAATCCAGATATTCCCTTTGCTGTCCTGCATCATTGTCCAGGCTTCCGAATTGGTGAAGCCTTGAGCTTTATCATAAATATCAAATTGCTGTCCATCGAACACACAAAGGCCTTTTTCCGTACCTATCCATATTTTTCCATCCTTAGCTTCCAACACGCATCTGACATGATTGCTCGGAAGGCCTTCTTTAATTCCAAAAGTGGTAAAACGCTGCCCGTCAAACCGGCTTATTCCTCCTCTTGTAGCAATCCACATCCAATGCCGGCTGTTAAGCTCAATATCATCAACAATATTATCCGGCAAGTTTTCCCGGGTTCCGTAATTGACTATTTTGCTGTTACTCTGTTCACTTAGTTTGGGGGCATTGATGGCAACCGGGACCGGATAAATGCATTTGACATGACGGGGTATTACCGACAATGTTTCAGGAAACGAGTAATTCTCTTTGCCGGGTGATATTGTTTTCACAAACCGTATTGCCTGAAAAGGACTCTCCTGCAAAGATACAATGGTCTTGAATTTTGTTTTCGTAATCCTGGGTGCAGGAATAATCGTTTCCTTCGGCTGGCCGGCAGGAACAACCATTCCTTGTATTGGATATGACAAACCCGTGATCAGCTTTTCTTTTGGTCCCGAAGGCTCCGCTTTTGAAAGCCCCCATATATCCAATACATACGGAACCCCGTACAACCAACACTGCACTTGCACCAACTGACCTTTCTCGTCATATGTCTTTTCTATTCCATGTGTCAAACCATAGGAATAAGGTCTTATCCATTGAAGCTCACCTGTATTGAAATATTTCCTTGTGAGGCCTTCCTGTTTATCATTCTGAAACGAAGAAGTTCGCAGAATTTTTCCATTTTCGTAGTATTCCGTATTGGGTCCGTTCGCCTTCCCATTGACATAAGAGGTGACAACTTTCTGCTGACCATTTTTGTAATAATTTTTCAGCATTCCGGTTCTTTCTCCCATTTTGTATGATGCCTCACCAAAAAGTTCTCCACTTATATAAAATATCAGGCGTGTTCCACAAATTTTTCCGGCCTCATACTGAACAAGACGGTAATAACCTGCTTTGCTTTTTACCTCCGTTTCTTTAAAACCGGCATCCAGATATTCAACCCACTTCCCTTGCTTTAAGCCATTCACTTTTCTATTTGTAGCTTCGCTTATGTGTGTAAATCCAGGTTGAGTTGAAAGCTGCAATGATCCGGCAATTCCTGCTAACGGAAAGAAGGAGAGTAAAAAAAAATTGAATTGTAAAACAACTTTTCTGATCATAGGAGATTGTTTTTCACTAATTACATATCCTTCCTGT
This sequence comes from Bacteroidota bacterium, assembly GCA_013288325.1. Classification (GTDB taxonomy): domain Bacteria; phylum Bacteroidota; class Bacteroidia; order Palsa-965; family Palsa-965; genus Palsa-965. The sequence continues at coordinate 4,364 of JABDCB010000028.1, read as the reverse complement.
ACACCATTCCCGGGACTTGTTTGTATGGATCATATGAAGAGACGAATAACAAATCTAAACTAATTTCGTTCGCATCTGACGACAGCAAACCAATAATATCTGCCCGAAAAGGAGCATGAAGAAATATTATTTATCTTTCCTAAAATTTCCCTGTGTACCTGCACCTCCATTCCGGGATACTTGTACCGTCCATCTTCCTTTCGCTCATGTATGGGAAGCCTACGTCTCTATTAATAGACTCAATAAATGTTGCCAATTTATGAATGTCAAAACCCGCTTCATCGTTATCTTTCTGTTATCCTCTTTCCTCATCGCTTCTATCCAAGCACAGGGTAATCAGGAAAAAGCTGTCCCCAAAATTCTCGTCAATGGCCTTATAACGGATGGCATCAGTTTATATGCCAGCACGGAGCAAGGCATCTTTTATTCGGCCGATAACGGGGAGTCCTGGAAAAATTCCGAAGATGCTTACTACCATGTTCCTATCATCAATATGGCTTTATGGAACAATATCATCTATACCATACGTGATGGGTATATTATTTACTATTCTACGAACAAAGGTAAAAACTGGGTAAAGGGGAATACCGGAATACCTGAAGAAGTGATTGGTTCGAATGGATACAAGGAGGGCGATCAGGTAGAGTCGTTTGCCGTGAGAAACGGGAAACTATTTGCAGTCGGACAGCACATTTACCAGTTAAATCCGGACAACAGCTGGAAACCACTATCCGATGACTTGGATGGTGAGGTAGTGGTAAAACCTGACTTTAAACGTATCCAAGATCCAACTTTTTATTACTATGGAGAGACTGAAAAATGGACCCCTTTGAATGGCGGAAAGCTTTGGTTTCACGCCATGCTTACCAACGGCACGGCCATACTAGGAATTGGACTTGGAAATACGGAAGATTCAACGGCAAGGCTTTCAACTAATGCAGGACTCACATGGGAAACCGGAAGTCTCCTCCCCTATCGCCCCACAGGGTTCCTAGCTACCTCTCAAAAACTGTTTATCTGGAATTCAACGAATGATGCGTACAAAGCATTTTTTTCGGATGACAAGGGAAAAACCTGGACGGCCTTGAATTTTCATGCCAATGAAATCATTCACAAAGGGGCTTTCTTTTTTGCGGCAACCAATGAGGGTATCTACCGGTTAGAGGAGACCGGGAAAAACTGGAAAAAATTGAACACATTCAATACGGAATTTAGAAACAGGACTATTCAAATTACCCTAACAGAACATACTGTTACCATTGCCAAACAAATATGGACCCAGTCCAACCTTAAGATCATCACGTTTCAGAATGGAGATACTATACCCGAAGCGGCCTCCAGTATGGCCTGGGAAGAAGCGGGCAGAGCCCATAAGCCGGCATGGTGTTATCAGCAGATGAATGAAATCAACAATAGTATAGAGTACCGGGATACTTGCGGAAAATTATACAACTGGTATGCATTGAATGACAAAAGAGGTTTCGCGCCTAAAGGATGGCATGTGCCCTCGAAAGCAGAATGGAATCAGTTGATAAAAAACCTTGGAGACGGGAAAGCTGCCGGAGATAAAATGAGACGGGACAAAGACAGTACTGGCTTTGCAGCCATAGCTGCCGGCCATAGGTATGCGGACGGTGAAAATGATCATAAACAGGGATATGCTAAAAATGCCGATCGTGAAATGAATACCAATGATGATTACTTTGGTTTTTCCGATGAATCCTCATTTTGGACTTCCTCTGCCGACATTAATGATACTGCATGGAGCCTTTGCCTCTCCTTTATAAACTCAAACGTCTTTTTTCAGAACCTCGACAGGGGAAACGGACGCTCTGTTCGTTTCATAAGAAATTAAGGGTTTTTATATCCTCCTGAAACCTGCTGCTTTGCTTTTTTAAAAATTACCTGATAAAGAGGTGGTCGAAATTATTCTTCTATGACAAATGTAGGCCTATGATGAACGACAAAGACGAATAACACCAGATTGCTCGCTCGATATTACTTCATATAAGGATTCGGATGCTTTCGCTTAAACCAACTGTATTCGCGTTTAATCCCGACTTCAAAATAAGGAGAAGTGGTTGGGGTATCAGTGATATTTTTGGGGCTGTCAACTTCACCAACCGGCATCATTGGTATCACTTTGGCATAAAAGCCAAATACCCCCATTTTGGAAATATTTATTTCAAGGCCCGGATAAATGCCATGCGTATAGGTGTAATTGATCGGACCGCTGAGGTCTGTCAACGTAGTTCCAGTCAGAAACATATCAAATACGAAAGGCTCAGAAGTATTGTAGGTTCTGGAACTGAAATACTTTTGATACCGAAATCCGACTTTCATCGTGCTGCAACCCATCGCGTAATTATTCATTCCATCCGTAGTTGTAAAGGCGTTGTACGAAGCGGTGGCCCCTGTAAATCCAAAGAGTGCACCAGTAGGATCCGGAACACTTCCAGAAGTACTGGTTACATCATTGGTTGCCATGGAACCGTTCTGATAGAGATACTCATAACCCAAACCCAGCTTTAAGTGCTGTGATTTAGCCGGACCCAGAAACAACAGAGCACCTACGGAAGCCTGAACACACATTCTTTCATCTGTAAAAATGCCGAACGCGCCCTTGATCGGAAAGGAGAGCTGGCTTACATCATTGAGCCATCCGAACTCCAGTTTCGCACCGAAATTAGGGATGTATATCATTGAATTGGGCTTCGTCGAAGTAGTTGAATTCGATACTGTTTGGGTACCAGCCATATAATTATATTCCGTTTCTGTGGTACTCACTGCATTCGAAAATGTATTCACACCACCCATACTCATTGTCGGGGCAAAGGAAACGAAAGTGCCTTTGCTTTCATAAATACAATTATCCGGTTCCGGAAAAAGGAAGAAGCCAACCCATGCTACAGCCAGGGATAATGCAGCTGTCAGATTTTTAGTGTCCTGTTGCTGCATGTCGGCATGATGCTTCATAGCATATTGATAGTCGGCCCCTTCTTTGGTCTGATAATAGCCAGTATAATTTCCTCCACTGCCTGCATCTCCCGAAGAGGACTTGGAACTAGCGGAGCTTTTCTTCTCCTCCGCTTTCCTCTTGTCTTCCGCCTTTTTCTCTTCTGCCTTTGCTTCCTCCTCCTTTTTCTTTCTCTCTCTTTCTTCCTGGTCCTTTTTCAACGAACGCGCTTTCTCCACCTGTGACTTAGGATGGGATTTATCCGGCAACAGCCTGGCAGCATCTTCATACTTGCCTTCTGCTTCATCATATTTACCAGTTCCCATGAGCCGGTCGCCTTCCGATATCAAAGAATTATATTCGGCTTCTATCTTCATTTCTTCTTCCGTCTTCCCATTCGATAGTACTTTGCTGCCGTTCTTGGTATAGGTATAATCCCGCGTATCGTTGTTGTACGTTATTTCATAAAGGTCTTTGCCCGATTTGTATCGTATACTGCATTCCTGTACACCTATATAATGGCAAAAAAAATGGTAGTTGCCCGGATCTTTGTTGAATTCCATACAATTCAGATCGACGGCAGAGAAAGAAGTTACCACTGTTTTATTATCCGCATCTATTCCTTTTAACTTAAGTGTAATACTCGCCGGCCCATGATAATTATGCCACAGCCATACTTTAGGCCACCCGCACACACCATTGGCACCACAACTGTTCATTTGAATGGCATAATAAACATTGATATTATTATAACTCATTGCATTGCTTTTAGACCACCTCGAATTACAGGGTCCGCCGTCCTGCTGAGCATTTATAACAGGGGCAAGGAACAGGAGTATCATGACAAA
>JABDCB010000028.1:0-549 GCA_013288325.1 Bacteroidota bacterium | reverse complement strand
TTATATAAATTTAATCAATATGTATTTTTAAAGCACAGAGGAGTCAGAAGTTGTATTCTATTTAATAACTTATAGCAAACAAGCCATTTTCAGGCACGTTCAGGAAACTAAGCTCCTTTTTGCATTGCCTTGTACCAGCTAAAAAAAACTCTTTATTTATTTTGCTGATATTCGAAACAAATATAAAATAAATTACATTACTCAAACAAGGAATTGGGGTCGATATGCTCCTTAAATTCAAGGCTTTTAAATGCGATTTTCAATATACTGTTAATACGGAAAGGGGTGAAAACAAAAGAAAACAATGTGGACTGAGCTACTGTTACTTCTGCAGAGCAAAGTTTTCATTTCTGAAAATTACTTACCCGGGGTGCCCCTATTACATGCAAGGGCCTGCAAATGCTTAAACAGCAAAAACACTTTACGAATTTCCGACTTATCTATTCCGAAACTGATAATGACATTACCACTTTTTTCTCCCCCGCAGGTCTGGCTCTGCAGCAATTTAAGATTAGTAGTTATTTTCTTGTCAAAGATATTCCGGCCAGG
>JABDCB010000027.1:545-36541 GCA_013288325.1 Bacteroidota bacterium | reverse complement strand
TGATATCTATTACATAGAGTAGTAAGCAGTTGACAGCTATTGGGTTTTTATTTCTGTTCCGTTCTTGATTTCTTCAGAAGCCTTTTTTATCAAAACATCATTCCCGGTCAGCGAGCCGAAGATCTCTATGCTATCACCCATCTCCCGTCCTTTTTTAACAAGGATGTGTTCCGCTTTCCCATTTGTCACTTTAATAACATAGATCACTTCATCTGAATTGACAAGACCTGTTTTAGGAATGATAAAGCTGCTATCCTTAGCCGCCAGTGAAATGGATACTTCGGCTACCATGCCGGGCAATAATTTTTTATCGTTGTTAATTACATCCATTTCAATTTTCTCCGATCTCAGCCTCATATCCAATGCTCCTGCCAGCCTCGCTACTTTGGCTTTATAGGTATTGTTGGGCATTGATTTTACATGGAAACTTATTTCATCGCCCTGATTCAGATAGCCGGTAAATGCTTCCGGAACGGAGATGGCCAGTCTCAGCCGTTTTTGCTCCTGAAGTGTAAGCAATGGAAATTCCGAGCCTTTTCCTGCGGGACCTACATAGGCACCCGTGTTTACATTTCGGGAAGTGATAATGCCACTGAATGGTGCGCTGATTTCCAGATAGCTCTTCATCTCACTTACTTCTTTGTAATCAGCTTTTGCAGCATTCAGATTGGCGAGATCTGATTTTTCTTTGGCTGCTGCCACATCCAGATCATTCTGGGAAATAGTGCCTGGTGTTTTACTGGTTTCAGATAAACGGTCATAGTTGAGCTTGCTGGCAGTATAAACAGCTTCCAGTGAATGCAACCGGGATTCTGCTGCCGATAGTTGTGAGGTAAGTTCCGGTGCATCGAGCGAAATCAGCAGTTGCCCTGCCGTTACTTCAGAGCCAATATCCACCTTCAGGTCTTTTACAAAGCTGGTCACCTTTGCATATAGGTCCACCTGTTGATAAGCAATCAGCTCGCCGGGCAATTGAAGGTGTGTAGGAACTTTATCTTTCTTAAGCAGAAAGGTTTCCGTTACGCGGCTTCCTTCCGCAATCGGGTCTTCTTTGCCTTTAACCGGAGAACAGCTTTGTATAGCTGTTAATGCAAGGAATACGGAGAAGAGAAATGTGATCTTTTTCATTGTTATGGTGCTGGTGTCAATTAGATTAAGCATGTTTTTGTTCTTCCACATAGAATTTACTTTCGTGATCTTCCGGATCAAGCGATACGGACTGAGTAGTTGTTTTGCCTTGTACCCAGGTAAATAATAAAGGAAGAATAATGAGTACGGCGAATGTGGAAAACAAAAGTCCGCCTATCACGGCTCTTCCCAATGGAGCCACCTGGTCACCACCTTCTCCATAGCCGATAGCCATAGGTAGCATACCTGCAATCATGGCCACGCTGGTCATGATAATGGGTCGTAAACGGAGCGAGGCTGCCGTGCGTGCCGCTTCCAACGCATTGCCCGATACTTTGCGCAATTGTTCGGCATTGGTAATTAACAATACCGCATTGGCAATGGATACCCCTACTGACATGATGATACCCATGTAAGATTGAAGGTTAAGAGTGGATCCGGTGATGGTAAGAAGGAGCAAAGATCCCAGAACAACCGCAGGAACTGCAGTGAGTATGACAAAAGAAACTTTGAACGACTGGAAATTAGCAGCCAGCATTAAAAAGATAACGATCACAGCAACCAATAATCCGGATTGCAGACTGCTCAGAGTTTCGTTCAATACCGTTGTTAATCCTATTGGTTCAATAAATAATCCGCGTGGTAGTTCTCCCAGACTTGCAATGGCTTTGCTTACATCCGAAGAAGCGCTTCCAAGATCTTTGTTGTTGATATTGGCCGTTACCGACAAATAAGGTGTGGCACCCAGGTTGTCATTTTCACCGTAGGTATCGCCAGGTGTAATGCTGGCCACATCACCCAGTGTTGGTCTGTTTTCATCGCGAAGCAGGGGAGTTTCATTTATTTCGCTTATGCTTTTCATCTGATTAAGCGGAACCTGCACCTGTACGTTGTAAGACAATCCGTACTGTTCATCCACCCAGATATTTTTTTCCGTATAGCGGGAAGAAGAGGTAGTGGCAATGAGTGACCTCGATATATCATTCATGTCCACTCCCAGTTGTGCCGCCCTTATCCGGTCAATATTAATATCCAAAGAAGGGTAATGGATGGATTGTGCTATCTGTACATCGCGGAGATAGCTGATGTTTTTTAGTTTAGCCACTATTTTGTTGGCATATTCTTCATTCTGTTTTTTGTTTTTGCCGCTTATCCTTACTTCAACTGGAGTGGGCGACCCCTGGCTGAGTACCTTTTCCGTAAGCTCTATGGGTTCAAATGAAAGTTTCACATCCGGCAACAGCTCTTTTATGCGGCCTCGCAACTGATCCTTGAAAACATCCATATTGCCATGAAAATCTTTCAGACTGATCTGGAATACGGCTTCATGGGGACCGGAGGTAAACAGATAAATAGGATTTACAGAAAACAGAGAAGGGTGCTGGCCAACATATACAGAGGTGATAGCGATATGATCTTTCCCTACCATCTTTTCAAGTTCTTTTAACGTGGCAATCACTTTTTCTTCCGTACGTTCAATACGGGTTCCGTCGGGTGCCCGCAAACGTAGCTGAAACTGGCTGGAGTTTACCTTCGGCAATACATCCCGACCAATCACACTGATGAGAAGAACAGCCAAACCGGTAATGCCTATCAGGTAAGCAATCGAAACGCTCTTTCCGTATTTCTGTAAACGCGTAATCAGGGCGATAAAGCGATTTCGGAAGCGGTCAAAGCGTTTGTTTTTATGAACGTTGTGAGCAGCTTCGTCTGTTTTGTCCGGAGCTTTCATCATCCAGTTGGCCATAACAGGAACAAATGTTTGTGACAACAAGAAGGAGATGATCATGGAGAAACCGATGGCCAGGGCCAAAGGTAAAAACAGCGCTCCCGGAATACCTACCATAGTAAAGGCAGGTGCAAATACGGCCAGGATACAAAGCAGGATAAGCAGTTTGGGTAATGCAATTTCCCGGCAGGCATGCCATATGGCCAGGGCTTTGGGCTTGCCCATATCCAGATGCTGGTGTATATTTTCAATAGTCACTGTACTCTCATCTACCAGAATTCCAATGGCCAGCGCCAGTCCGCTCAGCGACATAATATTAATGGTTTGACCGAACAGCTTCAGAAACAATACCCCTGAAATAATGGCCGTAGGAATAGTCATAATCACGATGAGCGCCGCTCTGCGGTCGCCAAGAAAAAGAAGTACCATTAGTCCTGTGAGTACCGCTCCTATAATACCTTCGCTCACTAAACTTTTAACAGCATTGATCACGAATACAGACTGGTCAAATTCATAAGAGAGCGTTACATCTTCAGGCAGGGTGCTCTGAATTTTGGGTAGAGCTGCTTTCAGTTTGCTTACCACATCCCAGGTAGAAGCATCACCTGATTTGGCGATGCTGATGTATACCGATCGTTTGCCATTGATCAGCGCATAACCGGCAGTAACATCGGCTCCGTCTTTGACAGTAGCCACATCGCGCAGATACAGATTTTGTACACCACCTTTGAACAGAGGAATATTTTCAAAGTCCTTTATTGTTTTGATGGTGTTATTTGTCGGGGTAATATAATTCTGATCGCCTATGCGAACATTTCCTCCGGGTGCTGTCTGGTTATTTATGCGAAGGGCCTCTACAATCTGATCGGGAGTAAGGTGATGCGCACGCAGCAGTTCAGGATCCACATTGATGACTACGGTTCTTACATTGCCTCCAAAGGGAGCGGGAGCAAGCAAGCCTGGAATAGCAGTAAACGAAGCCCGTACATATACATTGGCCAGATCCTGTAATTCATTATTAGAACGGGTGGGGCTGCTTAATACAAGCTGACCCACCGGTAAGGACGACGCATCAAAACGGATTACGAACGGAGGGTTGGAGCCGGGAGGGAAGATGGCTTGTATCCGGTTTGCCAGGGCGCTGATCTCTGCTGCAGCCTGAGCCATATTGGTGCCTTCGTAATAGGTTAATTTCATCAGGGTTAGGCCCTGGATATTTTTTGTTTCAATGGTTTTTATTCCATTGGCAAAAAGCAAAACGTTTACGTATTGTTTACCGAAATAGCTTTCCATCTGGTTAGGCGAATAACCTCCGAACGGGTGAGCGATATAGATGACCGGCAAATTCATTTTTGGCAGGATATCAATCTTGATGTCGCGTGTTGCTGACACACCAAAGAAAAACAAGCCGGCTACGAGAACAAGTACAGAGATGGGTTTGCGAAGTGCAAAGCGTATTAAATTCATTGTTCTTTAATTAAAATTCATTTGTAAACAGGGATAATTCTCCTACGGCTGCAGCCTTTAACAACAATGCCTGCCATACATTGGCAAAGGCTATATCGCGATCGGTTTCTGCTCTGTTTAAAGCATACATGGCCTGGGTCACATCCACGAGGGTAGCGAGACCGTTTTTATACAATGTTGTTTTTTGTAAAAAGGCTACCGTGGCGGCATCTACCTGCACCGGCGCTTCCGTATAGTTAGCCAGTGCGTTTTTGATTTTGGAATCCGACAAAGCCAGCTGAGCTTTTATTTGCAATGCAGCCTGATCATATTCATTTTTCAAGCCTTCGGAAATAAACTCCTGATACTTTACCTGGCTGGCATTTCTAGCCAATGTGGTGAGGTTCCAGTTTAGCCCCACGCCTAATAGATAATTATCCCGGGTAGGGTTAACGCCGTTAGCATAATCGCCGGAGTAGGAGGGCTGGTTCTGAGAATAATTGTAATTAAATCCCGAAGCCTTTTCCTGAAAAACACCAAAGAAGGAAAACGTAGGGTAGTAGAGTCTCCGGTCGTAGCTAAGCTGTTCGTTGCTCAGGTTAATACGGCTTTGATAATAACCCAGGATAGGATGGATGGGTTGTTTGGAATTAAATGGCCCTCCAATCACTTTGGGTATGCGTCCTATAAAGGAAGTGTCGAGAGCAAACTCGGCATAGTCAACACCCATTAATACAGCCAGTTTAGTATCCTGATCCTGTTCATTGTCTTTTGCATTGGTGAGTGCAATGCGTGCCGCCGATACTTCGGCTGCTGCCAGGGAGGTATCAACTCCGGCTATCAGTTGGTTCTTGGCACGCCTGACAGCATTTTCCTTGAATACCAACGTGCGTTCCAGGTTTTTTTCCTGGCTATGGGTAATGCGTTGTAAGGCGAGCAGGTTGAGATAGGCAGCGGCAAGCTGTATCTGTTGCTGAAATTGTTCCTGGGCCAGATCATTTTCATTCTGACTCACTACGCCCTGGGCTACCTTTATTTTTTCGCGGGTTTTTCCAAACGAGAAAAAATCCCAGTTGATATTGGCCAGGTAAAGGGCTCCGAAGGATGCGTTCCAGTTTTGTGTAGGAAGTGGCGGACCGGCAGAAGCAACACCAAGACCCGTAAACCCATAGATAGGACCATTCTGTCCGTTGATGGTTCCGTAGTCCTGCTGAGCCGACAAGATCACATTGGGCAGGTAATCCCGTTTGCTTTGTTGTAATGCGGCCTTAGCAGCATTCACATAATTGGTTTTGGCTTTGATGCTGCCATAGTTGGTAAGGCCCTTGCCAAGCGCATCCTTAAGGGTTAAAGGTTGTGTTTGCGATGTGCCCGCCTCTAAAGCAAGGCAGCAAATGGTGAGAAGCAGTAAACGGCTTATTTTTTTCATGGGTGTTCGCAGGAATGTTTTCGTAACGTATACGTTGTTCGAAATGGTGATACAAAGGTGAGTTGACGATTTGAATAAAAACTATGCAATTCAAACCATTACCTATTTAAATCAAACAATTAAGATTTTTTGGGAAACCCATCTTTCAGACTCTTGCCCTCAGCATTTTAGGGGTTTTCTGGGTTTGTTTTTTGAAGAAGACATTGAAATTGGAAGGGTGCTCAAAGCCCAGGCTGTATGCAATTTCGGCTACACTGTTATCGGTATGTTTTAAAAGCGCCTGAGCTTCATTGGCCACACGTGCCGATATGATTTCAGTCGTACTCTTACCGGTCACTTCTTTCACGGCACGGTTCAGGTGATTGACATGTACAGAGAGTCGTTCGGCAAAATCATGAGGTGTTTTCAGTTTGAGCGACTGTTCGGTAGAGTCCACCGGAAATTGTCTTTCCAGCAATTCAATAAACAGGGAAGAGATACGTGAAGCGGCATTCAGGTATTTGTCGGAACTGAAATTGACCGGTTCCATTTTATGGGCTTCATGAATCAGCAGATGGAGGTAGTGATGCAGTATTTCATATTTCTGCACATAGCCGCTCTCTACTTCGTCCAGCATCTTTCTGAAAATAAAGCTCAGATCTCTTGCCTGCTCCGAAGTAAGGTTATAAACAGGATTCAGATTCGTATTGAATAAAGGAGAGCTTCTGAAATTATTATCTGCCAGGGAAGGGGCAACAAAATGATTGTTAAAGAGACAGAAATAGCCTTCCTGTTTCTCCGAAACAGATTCCCATAGGTGTGGAATGGTGGGGTTGTAGAAGATGAGCGATTTGCCATTGACCTCTATCACCTCGTCTTCCCGGTGCAAACGTCCGGTACCTATAACAAGGGCTATTTTATAAAAATCGGTGCGGTGTATCTGGGTAAAGCGTTTGCAAAAGGAATCGCCTCTTTTGAAGACATTAAAATGTCCCATTTGTGGTAGCAGCTGACATTTTTTGGCAGCATCCTTGGGGAGGTAATCATTATAGAACTGCTGCAATGTAATTGTCTGGCTCATGCAGCAAAGTTATGAATTTCAAATAATATGCAAAAACATAAAGGCAGGCAGCCCATCTTTTGATCAGCTCAGGCCAGGAGATCCAATGCATCCACTTTCAGCGCTTCTGCAATCTTGATAAAAACTGGGATTTCAGGCTGTTTTTGATTGTTCAAATAACGAAGCACATCTTCCGGTCTCTCTCCGGTGGCCAATGCCAGCCATACATGTGTTTCGCCTTTTGTTTCGAGCAATTCTTTGATCCTGTTCATTGCTTTCGTTTTTTAATGAGCATCTGTTCTTTCTCATTTCAACGCAAAGTTTCTTTTTTCGACTGAAAAGGGCGGCGCATAAAGGAGCGGTTTCTTACATCTGTAATGATGAATGCCGAAAAGACAGGGATAGTTGACTCTTTACCGGTGATAAAACCGCTATAGAATTCGTACAGAATTGTATTTTATCCTTGTTGTACTTAAAACGAAATCAGGAAACAATAATCGGAAAGAGCTGATATGAAAAAGGGAGTTGTCAAATTTTTTAACCCGGTTTCCAAATTCGGGTTTATTATCAGCGAAGAGGATAAACAGGAATATTACTTCCATATCAAAAACACGGATTATCCTGTCAAGGCCGGAGACCCGGTCCGGTTTGAATTGGAGTCCAGCAAGCGTGGGCTTCAGGCTGTCAAGGTTTCCAAAGGCATTTGATCAGCTAGTAGGGAACGCCAGCAAAAACCATTTCTTTGAAATGACACTGATCACAGCAAGTAATATCAGCAGTGTAATCAACAGATGCATGGCCAGGCTTACCTGAAAATGGCATATGGTGATAATCAAAACAAGTAAGGCAGCCGTTACCAGTAGCTGTTGTATCCTCCCCTTTGCCTTACGGTGTGTTGCCGGATAATCAAGCAAGGAAGAAAGCAATACTACGCCCAGCAAAAACACCGCAATGGATGAACCGAACGCAATCCGGATCCAATACGCATGGGTGTCTTCTGTGTTTTCATAAGAGGAAAACAAACCTCCGTATGCCACGCCAGTCATGCCAAGCGCCATGAGGGTAGGAATATAAGCTACCGCCATCCAGTTGCCTTTTAAGAACCCGGGTTTACATTTGCGGTCGGCAATCATTGAAAAGAAAACCCACCACAGCGAAAAAGCTATCAGGATGGCAAGAGTGAAATTGATCCATACCTGCAGGTTGAATTCCTTTAGCTGACTGGCTCCGGTAATAATACCCAAAACCACTTCCCCGAAAAGAATGATGGTGAATAACCCCAGACGTTCGGTCATGCTCGATGAAAGAGAGAATTCGCCTCCCCTTTCTTTCAGGTTGCGGTGTATCAGAAAAGGAGGAAGGTAATTGAGCAGGAGGCTCAGATAAAAGAAAGGGCGGATAAAGGGCTGTTTCAGAAACAGGGTAACTGCAATGCAGGCCAGAGAAGCCAGATAGCAAAGTGTATAAGGGATGTTTAGTTTCCGGTGTACTTTGTCGTAAATACCCACGCTCCACCACAGATAGGTAATAAATACCTGCATGGCCATGAGTGCAATGGTGATAGGAACAAGAGTGGTTGCCGAAAATGTATTGAGCGTAACCACCAAGGCAGATATAATGAGCATTTGCCACAAGGTCATCAAATTGGTGCGGACTCCGGTGGAGCCATGAATATCATGATGAAGGCTTCCGTTCAGCCAGCCCCAGAATATCATCCCGAACAGATAGGTATAGTCCAGAAACCCCGACCAATTCAGGTGATCGGAAAGATGATGGGTTATTCTTGAAATGGCAATTACATACACCAGATCATAGAAGAGTTCCAGCCAGCTTATTTTCCGGTCCTCAAATTGAGTGGAGAAATGTTTGGGTGGCCCCCACCAGATATTCACTTTACTTTTTTGCATGCGGTAAAGATAAAATATTGAGAGAAAAGGGATAATCTGTGATAATCATGATTATCCACTGTCTATTAAAACGGTTTGTCCCCAAAACTGCGTAGCTTTAACCCTGTTTAATCCTCAACGCGTTATTATTCCCCTATTGCAAGTAACAACCACACCTTGGACATACAAAATATATTAGCTAAGCTCGAAATTACTGCATTGAATGAAATGCAACACAAGTCAATGAAAGCGCTTGAAAAGGGTGGCGATCTACTGCTTCTTTCTCCTACCGGTTCAGGTAAAACCCTTGGATTTCTTTTACCCGTGCTTCGTCAGTTAAAAACAGATGTAGAAGGTGTGCAGGCGCTTATTCTGGTGCCATCACGGGAACTTGCCATACAAATTGAAAAAGTGTTCCGTAGCATGGGAACCGGTTTTAAGGTAAGCTGTTGCTACGGAGGACATTCAACAAAGACAGAAAAAAACAATCTGTTGCAGCCACCGGCCCTGCTCATCGGAACACCCGGACGTATTGCCCATCACCTGAGGCTTAACAGCGTTGATCCCCAAACAATCAAGACCCTGGTGCTGGATGAATTTGATAAATCGCTGGAGCTGGGCTTTCAGGCGGAAATGAGCACGATCGTGGGCGATCTGCATAACCTTACCACACATATCCTTACATCAGCTACCGAGCTGGAAGAAATACCGGCATTCGTGGGGTTGCGTAATCCCGCTAAACTGAATTTCCTGGTTGCTGCCCCTGTGGCAGGATTGCAGGTTAAATATATCAAGGCCGACGGGAAAGATAAGCTGGATGCTTTGTTTCTCCTTATTTGTGAATTAGGCAATGAACCCAGCCTCGTTTTCTGCAATCACCGTGATGCTGTAGATAGGATCAGCGCTCTGCTGGGTGGAAAGCGGATCACACACGATGTGTTTCACGGAGGTATGGAACAGGATGAACGAGAACAAGCCCTTATTAAATTCCGGAATGGTACCCATCATTTGCTCATCACCACCGATCTGGCTTCGCGCGGGTTGGATATTCCAGCTATTAAAAATGTGGTTCATTATCAGCTGGCGGGGAGTGAAACTATTTTTGTGCATCGTAACGGTCGTACCGCCCGTATGCATGCCGACGGTACTTCCTGGATCATACTGGGTGCGGAAGAATATTTGCCTCCCTATATCGTAAAGGCAGAACACGTAACACTCAAAAACTCGGCCCAGCCACCGGCACCTTCCGGTTGGGTAACGCTTTTTCTGCATGCCGGAAAAAAAGAAAAGATAAGTAAGGGAGATATTGTAGGTCTGCTCCTACAAAAAGGTGGACTTGCCAAAGACGAACTCGGTTTAATCGAAGTACTTGATCATTGTTCCTTTGCGGCTGTGAAAAGAAATAAGGCCGCTGACGTGCTGGACCGGGTGCGGGGAGAAAAGCTCAAGAATAAGAGCGTAAAAATTGTGATGAGTGAGTAAGGGGCAGATCCTGAATTTTCTTCCGTAATAAAGGGCTATTCTCCAAATGCCGCAATCTCATAGACAAAGGGCACTCCTGCTCCTGATGCAATAGCCTTATTTACACTACATTACCACCTTCTGTTACCAACATTCGTTTATACTATTAAAACCACCACCGATTGAATTCACGAGCGGAAACATATATACTACTTAAATCAGACCGGGAGCAGGGGATTAAAATTCTCTTTGAGCTTTATGCTCAAAAACTGTTCCGGTATGCAACAAAAAACTGGAAGGTTGCCGAGGATGATGCATGGGATCTGATTTACAAAACAATTTATAAAGTAGCCGACAGTGTAACGAATTATGAATTCAAATCGGAACAGGCCTTTGCCTCTTTCATATTCAAAATATTAATCAATAACATGAAGGATCATCTCCGCCGCCAAAAAAAGATGGGAGAAAATCAAACGGAAATTCCTTTACATGATAATATGGCAAATGCGGAGCCGGGCAATGAGGTGACAGGTGTTCCAAACCGGCCGCTTGAAATACTGAATCAGGAGCTGGAAAAACTGGAGGACTGGCAACGAATATTATTGTTGATGCGCTCACAGGATATTGCATACAGTGAAATATCAAAGTATGTCAACAAGCCGGAAAATCAATTGAAGACCTATTATGCACGATTGAAAAAACAACTCATGGAACGTGTAACAGCACTTGTAAATAAATCTGAACCGAAGGAAAATGTCTGATAAAGATTCAAATACCAATGCGGATAAGGAATTTGACGGTCTCCTGAATAAGGCCTTTCAGGAGCTGGACTTCAATGATCCTAAAAACGCAACTATCCTGAGTGCCATGTCTGATCATGTGATGGGTGAGGGTACATTCAATCACCCGCAAACAAACAAGCTAAACGAAAAGAAAATGTTTAAACTCAACCTGAATGCCATCCTGCTGATCGTATGCATTTCGGCGGCTATTCTGATACCTGCTCTGATTTATACGGACAAATCGGATATCGCGAAACCGGTTATAAAGCAAACTGTTAATCCATTGACTGTAAATAACCCTCCTCCCGGGACTATACAGAACAATACCGGTTCTGCAAACGAAAGAGCGGATCAGATAAAGTCCATACCCGCACCGGTAAGAAACGAATCGCTGCTGGTTGTGAGTAAAAACATTCCCAAAGAAGATTGTGTGGCGGTGGATAATTTACCGGTGTATACAGAGCAGCCTGTAAGCAGTATGAGCTATTTAACCCTGAAAGCAAACCCCGACAGTGAATATGCATTCCCAAAACTGACGGAAGAGGAAATGAAGGCAAATACCAAACAAAAAAACCGGATGATTGATCAGGTGGTCAGGTACAGTAAAAGCAAATACCTTCCGATTCCGCAAGCTTCGTTTTCATATCAGGGAACGATCCGGAACATCAGCAAATTTTATATGCAAACAACGGAAGTGTGTAACCTTGATTACCGAACCTTTCTCTTCGACCTGCTGATTCAGGGCCGTAAGACCGAGTTTCTGAAAGCCAAGCCCGATCAGCAAAAGTGGCTTGCCGCACCCATCAATGGATATGCGCAAACCATGGCCGAAAATTATTTCTCATCCGTAGTTTATGATGGTTATCCGGTAGTCAATATCAGTCGCGAAGGAGCCGAAATGTATTGTCTGTGGCTTACAGAGGAAGCCAACAAACGACTCACGGAAAAGTCGAAGCCATTGATCCGGATTGCATTGCCTGGTGATGCCGAGTGGACCTATGCAGGCTCCGGAGGTTTAAAGGATGCCAACTATCCATGGAGTTTATATCTGAGCACGAAACCTTATTATGCTACGCAGAATTTGAAAGCAACAAATCTGAGAGGATGCTTCCTGGCCAACCTGTGTTTTAAAAAGAATCCTGTTACCGTTGACACGGCAAGCTTTTGCGGAACCAAACCGTTTCCGAAAGCGTATACCACAGCAGGACTCATGATGGGTGAAGGAACATTTATAGCTCCGATTAGTTCGTATAACCCGAATGACTTTGGATTATATTGTATGAGCGGAAATGTGGCTGAAATGGTTTATGTTACAGATGCACAGAATCCGAAATTGTTAAAACCGGCAACAAAGGGAGGAAGCTGGAACAGTGATGAGAAACATGTACAGTTGAACGGCGAAGATGAATATGCAGGAATAACAAGTGCTTCTCCTTATATCGGTTTCCGGGTTATGATTGTGTCTAAATAGACAAATGTGATGTTCCGACAGGCGGCTCCGATACATATCGGGGCCGTTTGTGTGAATAAACATTCCTTTTTTGAAACAGTTTCATAACAAAATTCAGCAATAGCGTCTATTCCTTTAGTAGTAGGGTGTATTCCTTTAGTAGTAGCGTATTTTTCTTTAGCAGTAGGGTGTATTTCTTTAGTAGTAGGGTGTATTTCTTTAGTAGTAGAGTATTTTTCTTTAGCAGTAGGGTGTATTTCTTTAGTAGTAGGGTGTATTTCTTTAGCAGTAGAGTCTATTTCTTTAGTAGTAGGGTGTATTTCTTTAGTAGTAGAGTATTTTTCTTTAGTAGAAGGGTGTGTTTCTTTAGTAGTAGAGTCTATTTCTTTAGTAGAAGGGTGTGTTTCTTTAGTAGTAGGGTGTTTTTCTTTAGCAGTAGGGTGTTTTTCTTTAGTAGTAGAGTGTATTTCTTTAGTAGTAGGGTGTTTTTCTTTAGTAGTAGAGTGTTTTTCTTTAGTAGCAGGCTGTGTTTTTCACTTTAGACTTCAGCGACTTATTATGATAATCATAACAATCATTATAACCAACTAAGCTGTCACGTGACAACTCGCATATTCCTCTTCAGTAACCGGCGTCAGCCAGTTAACCGCCACATTTTCAACAATATTGGTAACGGCAATATGCGTAAAACTACTATCCTTGGTAGCCCCATGCCAGTGTTCCACAAGAGATGGAATAACTACCACATCACCTTTTGCAATCGATCTTGCCGGTTTGCCCCGTTCCTGATAAAATCCCTGGCCATGGGTAATGAGTAATATTTGTCCTGCAGGGTGGGTGTGCCAGGTGGTTCTGCAACCTGGCTCAAAAGCAACATCACCTATGGAATAACTGCCTGTCTCATCTTTTGGAACCAGCACATTTAACCAGGCATTTCCGGTAAAATAATCCACTGAGGTTTTATTCCCTTTGGGGAAAATAGGATCTTGATTTGTATTCATACTGAGTTGTTTTATTAGAATTTCGGAACAGCTACCGTTGAGTAATGTTAACTGGCATTCTTTTTACTGGCAACCAAATCCGTAAAACTTTTGGCCGCATTTGTAAATTCTGTAGGCATCAGAATCACGGTGGTTGTATTATTATCAATTCCGATTTCAGACAACATTTGCATGCGTCTTAGTTCCAGAGCAATCGGACTGCCTTCCATTTCTTTGGCGCCTTGTGTCAGTTTAATAGATGCTTCCAGTTCCGCTTCGGCTTTTACAATACGTGCTCTTTTCTCGCGAATGGCTTCTGCTTCCCGGGCCATAGCACGTTGCATCGCTTCGGGTATTTCCACATCTTTCATTTCAACCATTTCAATTTTTATTCCCCAGGGTTCTGTGGCAGCATCAACAATTTTCTGAAGCGTACTGTTAATCTGTTCTCTTTCTCTTAAAACCTCATCAAGGGTATGTTGTCCGATAATATTTCTTAATGCCGTAACAGAAAACTGATATACCGCTTTGTTGAAATCAGCAACCTTTATAATTGCAGATTCAGGATTTACGATCTTGAACCAAAGAACAGCATTCACCTTAATGGTTACACTATCCTTTGTAATGGTTTCTTGTTGTTCCAGATCAACGGTTTTTGTCCGGATATCAACCCGTTGTTGTTTTTCAATAAATGGAATCAGCCAATATATACCCGGACCTTTTATGGAGTCAAAGCGACCCAGTTTGAAAATGATAGAACGCTGATACTCCTGTGCAACACAAATTCCGGAAAGGACGAGCAGCACAAGAATTAGTAAAATACCTCCTAAAACAGATAAGATGATCATATGGGTTGTTTGTTTAGAAAGGCAAGGTATTACTTTAAATACAATAAATGTATTTCACACCTTAAAGAGGGCCAAAACAGAATTATTTTTCTGTAATACCTGATGCACAACCAGAATGGATTTCCTGATTAAAGACAGGCCTTTAATCCGAAGAAGCTTGATGATTTGATAATTTCCTGAATTTCTGAATGCGATTGCCTAAAATGTCTCCTACATAAATGGATTGCTCATCATCCATCACAACATCATGGTATCTGCATAAAGGGCCGTTATATGAACCGCTTTTCCCAAACTGGCTAAGTTTGTTTATTCCGAAATTGAAAAGAAAGATATCGGACCCTTTGGGGATTGTATCATTCATTTGATAATCAACAGCCACGAGATTCATTTTTGTTTTGTCAAATGCCAGGGCATATACTTTGCCTGATTTTTCATTGTCCCATTCTTTTATAAATTTTCCTTCGGGACTAAAAACCTGGATACGGCTGTTTTCCCTATCGGCTACATATACATTTCCCTTTGCATCCAGATTGATGCTGTGCGGAATGTCAAACTCGCCCGGTTTATTCCCTTTTTTGCCCCATTCAAACAGATATTTTCCGGTAGCTGAAAATTTGACAACCCTGCTGTTACCATAACCGTCACTTACATAAAAGGAACCGTCGGAGGAAATAGCCACGTCAGTAGGAAGGTTAAAATGAGTGGAATCGTTTCCCGAAACAGTTGCTTTACCTAGCTTCATCAGTAAAGCGCCATCGTGATTGAATTTAAACACCTGGTGCAACCATACGTCCGTAACCCAGATATTATCGTCCTTATCTATCTTAAGGCCATGTGGCATTATAAAGAGGTTTTGCCCCCACTGGTTTAAAATTTTTCCGCTGTTGCGATCCAGCACTAAAATGGTGGGAGATGTAATGATTGAATCGGGAGGACAGGGTAGCACCCATCTTCTGTATGCCCGATGAAATACAAAGATATTCTGATGGCTATCAACTCCTATTCCGCTTGGGTTTCCTAAGAGAAAGCCTTTTGGTAATTGAGGCCAATCCTTGACCAATTCATATTTAGTATTCTTATCAAATAGGTTTTCAGCATTTTCCCGGATCGTATGGCCACATGCGATACATAACATAGCAAGGAGGAAGAAGCAGAGCAGGTTGTTTTTTCGAATCATAGCGTACAAAATACGACAAAGAGTTGTAGTGCTTATATGCTCCTCAGAAAAAAATTGAATGATTTTAGGCTTGAATCATGTCCTTAATTGTCCAAACCGGCCCTTATTCATGTCTATTTCTGCTACTATGAAATCCGGTTAATGACACTACCTTTGTTCTGATCCAAAATGAGATCGGAAACGACACAATCAACAATTTAAATCAATAAAAATGGAAAATCACAAACAATTAATCGTAAAATCAGTTCTGGATGCATGGAACTCCAGAATAGAAGCAGCCAATAAAGCATTTGATTCGCTTACGGATGAGCAATTACAACAGGAAGTTTCTCCAAACAGAAACAGAGCTGTTTATTTACTAGGGCATTTAACGGCAGTACACGACAAAATGCTGCCCTTGCTGAATTTTGAACCACAACAATATCCGGATATGGATGAAGCATTTTTGACTAAACCGGATAAAGCGGTTTCACAAATACCATCTGCAAAAGAGCTGCGTGCGCGCTGGAAAAATATCAATTCCAAATTGTCCACACATTTCAATAAGCTGAGTCCGGATGAATGGTTTCTGAAACACGCTTCCGTATCGGCCGAAGATTTTGTGAAGGAACCACACCGAAACAGATTGAACATAATCATAGGGCGTACCAACCACATGTCTTATCATCTGGGGCAACTGGCGTTTGTGAAGAAATAGTATCGGATTATCATAAAGGGAAATCCTGAAGTGAACTGCTTCAGGGTTTCTGTTTTACGGTAGCTCTGACGAAACGGGTGATAATTTTTTAATGAAATAAACAAGAATTAAAGGCCGTTAAAAAATGCCAGCATTTTATCGAGTGCCTCTTTGCTATGTATCTTATCTCCATTTTCCAGCGATTCCTGTGCGGCTTCTGCTGCTCGTTTTCTCATTTGATTTTCATAAGATGCGATGGCAGTTTGAATATCACGGAATTTTCCGCTGCATAAACAATCACTCAATTCCAGTGCATCCAGCATAGCCATGTTTACCCCTTCACCGGCAAACGGCGGCATCAGGTGAGCCGCATCACCCAGCATGGTGAGGTTGGACAGAGTCTGCCAGGTTTGATCCAGTGGCATGCAATAAATGGGGATAACAGTGAAAGTCGTTTCGGTATTTTCGAACAGTTCTAACCATATGCTACTCCATTCCGGAAAATCTTTTTTAAACCAGGCAAGCAGCTGAGTTTTGTCGGAGAAATTTATCTTTTTAAGGTTGCTTTCTTCCACTTTATACGAAACATAAAAGGCCAAACCTCCATTTCCTTTGGAGGCCACGGTAATACATTTCCCGCCTCCGAAAGCCATTATTTTGCCACCGTTTAAAAGCTTATCAATCCGGGGAGCCTTTGTTTCCGGATGATGTATACCATCAACGGTCAATATACCGGATATGCCCGTATAAAACGGTTTGATGGGAGTTAAGTACGGACGAATTTTGGAATTAGCTCCATCGGCACCGATTACGATATCGGCATAGGCAGACGTTTCGTTCTTAAAGTGCAGCAACCACCCATCATTTTGTTTTTGCATGGAAACAAATTGGCTGTTCCACACAACCGTATCAGGCTGCAGGGATTCAAGCAGCATCTTTCTCAGTGGACCCCTGTCAATTTCAGGACGGAAATGTTCGCTGCCAAAATCTTCCTGGGGTTTACCTTCGTGGTCGGAAAAAAACACTTGAGCATGCTCGTTCACAATAATCATCTTATCCGCACCGGGACGATAATTCTTTTTGAATGCGTCCAGTAGCTTAGCCTGACGCAATGCTTTTAAGCCCGATTCCTCATGCAAATCCAGTGTGGTTCCTTGTACCCTGGCATCTTTATTCATATCCCGTTCATATACGTTGACGGTTGCTCCGTTCAGTTGTAAAAGTCGTGCTAGGGTTAATCCCCCGGGTCCCCCGCCAACGATGGCTATCTTTTTATTGTTCAGTAACATGATTATGCTTTGCTTGATGAGGATACAAAGATGGGGAGGAGGCAGGAAAGGGAATAGTAGAAATCAGCCGTTTTTAAGAAGGCAAGCTTTTGATTGCTGTGATGTCGAGGAAACGATCATCTTTGTTTTTGCTCAGCTCTTTAGGTGTAACACCGGCATATTTCTTAATTTCTTTGATAAAATGATTTTGGTCCGTGAAATTTTGTTCCGGAAAAAGCCGGCCTTCGCTGATGTGTTTGAATGAAGTACCGAAACGAAGAATCGTGCAATATGTTTTGAGTGAAAGCCCAAATTGTTGATTGAAATAGCGGTTGATCTGACGGCTGCTCCAATGCACTTTTTCGGAAAGCTCTTTTACCGTCATCGAGCCATGAGAAGAATAAATAAGATCAAATAAATTCTTCTTCCGGCTGTCTATGTTTTCCGGTGAAATGCTTTTTATCTTTTGTGTTGCTTTGCGACAAAAAACCTCCAGACTCTTCATGTCTTTGTCTTCAAATTGCCAGAAATCGTTGGAGATAGCTTTTCCTTTGTTCAGTACATCTTTAATCGAATCCCCAAACAAGTATTCAACGGCCAGTAATTTAAAGCCTATGGAAAATATATTGGTGTCTGCCGTAATAATTACCTCGCTGGGCACCGTGTCAATGCCTCTCACTACCAGTTCCCAATTTGCTGACTTTATTTTAATAAGCGTCACATCAACCATCCCATTGGGCAGCAGGGTGGATGGAATATCTTTCCCGCTTTTGTTTTCCAGCATCCAAAAGCTGTGAACAAAATGTGAAATAGAAGGATCGGGTAAAGCAGATTTGATGGTCAGTTTCATGTTACCCTTGGATAATTATTATCTTAATTGCTAAATTAGCTCTTAAATTAAATATAAATACGCAAGGACATGGTTTTTAAACTAAACGAAGCAATGGAAGTGCTGGAACGCACTCCAATAGTTATAGAGCAACTGCTGGGCGGTTTATCCGGCGACTGGATTATGCATAATGAAGGCCCTGAAACATGGAGCCCTTATGATGTTATAGGGCATTTAATTCATGGAGAGAAAACAGATTGGATTCCACGGTTGGATATTATCCTTTCAGGCGGGAATAAAACGTTTGCCCCTTATGACCGGTTTGCACAATTTAATGAAAGCAAGGGCAAATCATTGCAGCAGCTTCTTACCGAGTTTAAGGAGGTGCGAAAACAAAACATGACCACTTTAAAATCAAAGAAACTCACGGATGCCGACTTCTCTAAAACTGGAATACATCCTGCATTTGGTCCTGTAACGTTAAAGGAATTGCTTGCTACCTGGGTTGCCCATGATCTTTCACACATTAACCAGATAACAAGGGTGATGGCCAAGCAGTACAAAACCGAAGTAGGCCCCTGGAAGGCCTACTTGTCGGTAATGAATAAATAAAAACAGGATACCTATAAGGAGAGAAATGCTCCTACATCGGTCAAAGCCTTTACCATGGATGGAGCAGAATCCTTTCTGTTCCAGTCTCTTTGTAATTCACAGGCCAGCTGAGCAATGGATATAAGTTTGGCACCGGCCTGCTCCACACGGCGTAAAGCAGTTTCGTGAGCCACTAAGGACGTACCGCCAACGGCATCCACCACAGGATATACTTCATAACCCTCTTTTAGTGCATCCAGTGTAGGGAATGCCAGACAAGCTTCTGTCCAGAGCGCACACATAATCAGCTTCTTTCTCCCGGTATTCTTTACGGCCTCCTGAAATTCCTTGTCTTCCCATGAATTAATTGTTGTTCTGTCATAGGAGGGGACACCCTTCAGCACCGAGAGGAGGGGAGTGATCGTTTCTTTGTTAGCACCTGTTTTTACATTCACGGTTGAAAGTACAATTGGCAGGCCGTATGCTTTTACTAATTCAGCCACAATGACAATATTCGTCACTAGTTGTTTTCTCGACATAGAGTTGATGGAGTTGACCTGCGTGGGCTGATAATCAATAAGTATCAAAGCCGAATTTTGAGGTGTCAACAAGTCGTCTTTTTGTGGATCGCGGATTGGATAGCTGCTCATAATTGATACGTTTTAAGGGTTATGAATTAGTTAGTCAATTTAATTTTGAGAACGAAGGTTAAAACAATTCCATTGACTTGTGTTGCCATTAACATTCCCAGGCCTGACACAGAGCGGAATAACTTTCGTTTTGTGCCGCCCGGGAATGTATAAGCAAATATAATTAAGATTTGAACGAATGGTTCAGAGCACCTACACAGCCATGGGTACATCCATTAATAACAACTCTGCATCGGGACTATTGGCAGTGATTTTAATCTTATCCGTATCCCAAATACCGAGACCATCCCGCTCATTCAAACTTTGGCCGTCTATGCTAATGTCGCCTTTCAGCACAAATGCATAAACTCCGTTACCCTTCTTTTTTATTTCATAGTCGGTAGTAAAATCCTTGTCAAACGTGCCCATGCTAAACCACGCATCCTGGTGTATCCAAACGCCGGCATCATCGGCATTGGGAGATAGTATTTGTTGCAGTTTATTATGACGGTCTTTGATATCCAGTGTTACCTGGTCATAGCGGGGTGTTACATTTTGTTTGTTGGGGAATACCCATATCTGTAAAAACTTAGTCAGCTTGTCTTTATTGCGATTATACTCACTATGCTGTATGCCCGTGCCGGCACTCAACACTTGTATGTCGCCTTTTTTAATGACAGCTATGTTGCCCATACTGTCTTTATGTTCCAGGTCCCCTTCAAGCGGTATGGATATAATTTCCATGTTATTATGCGGGTGTGTGCCAAAGCCCATGCCGGGATCTACCCGATCATCGTTCAAAACCCGCAATACGCCAAAGTGCATTCTTTCCGGGTTGTAGTAATTAGCAAAGCTAAACGAGTGGTGACTGTCTAACCAGCCGTGGTTAGCATGTCCGCGTGTCTCTGATTTGTGCAATACGATGTTTGCCATGATATTTGATTTTGTGTTTGGTAAATGATTAAATCCGATCGGTTCAAGTTCTTTTAATTCGTCTATATCGTTTTTAAGGATATTGCCGATGGCGGATGCCGAGGCTACAAACATACCGGTGCCCAGCAATCCTTTTTTTATAAAGCCCTTTCTGTCCATGGTTATTTCTTATTTACACCACAAAGGTATGGGTGTAAAAAAGTAAAAGCATTGAACCAGATTAAGAAATGAGGACTTATGCTTTTGAAAGGCGGGTTCTTATTTTACTTAAGAATTCAGGCGAAACCCCTAAATAAGCAGCTATGAGATGCTGAGGTACACGCTGTGGTATGGTAGGATACTTCTTTATAAATTCCTGGTAGCGTCGGGGTGCAGATTTTGAAATGTTGGATATCAAACGGTCCACCATGGTCTCATAGGCCTTTTGTATCATGAGCCTGAATAGTCGCTCGAACTTAGGCACTTTTTTAAACAATGCTTCTTTGGATTTGTAATCGATGAAAAGCAATTCACAGTCTTCCAGTGTTTCTATAAACAGCCTGGCGGATTGTTGCTGAGAGAAGCTGGCTAAATCACTGACCCACCAGTCTTCAACCGCAAAGAGTAAATTCACTTCGAAACCGTTTTCATCTATATAATAAACACGAACGCAACCTGTAATAATATAGGCTTCAAAATCGCACTTTTCCCCGGCACGCAACAGAAAGGATTTCTTTTTTACCTTTTTGTATTGTAGTAAGGAATGAAAATATTCCAGTTCTTCTTTTGTAAGGGAGACGCATTTGTTTACGTAGGTGTCAATCTGCTTATACATAGCTATGCA
This sequence comes from Bacteroidota bacterium, assembly GCA_013288325.1. Taxonomy (GTDB): domain Bacteria; phylum Bacteroidota; class Bacteroidia; order Palsa-965; family Palsa-965; genus Palsa-965. Next base: position 15,437 of record JABDCB010000027.1, on the reverse strand, counting down.
GTTTAATGACGATTATATAAAGCCAGTATCCGTTTAATATGTTTGTCTCTTTGGTTTTGATGCTTCACTGCAATTCCAATCGAAATAAACCCTGCTACTCCCATTACCACGGCTGGTACTTCCGAGCCATTAAGGGAATAGTTCGCGAACCCGGAAAGCAGTCCCCCGAAGAGGAATACGCCTCCTGTAACCGAAGCAAGAATCGAGCGATGCTTTGATTTAATAAGTTCTTCAGTCTCAATGCGTAATGCTGTGTTATCAGGCTGTTGATCAGCAATCCAATTCAGATCTACCTGCTTCCCATTGGAAATGAAATGTCTTCCATCGCTAATTAGCACAAAATGACTGTAAATCCGGTCTCTGCCATGAACAGGGTATGCCCCTTCCGGAATTTCCTCCGTTGTTCCATCTGCATAGTGAATAGCTGTCAGATCGCTCATAAGTATAAATAGCATTGTATTCTTGTTCATTCCGGTTTGCTTGTAATAAATGGTTCCGGCAACGATATTTTTTTCGAAGCTGCTCGCTATAATTTTCTCCCCGTTTTTGCTTATCAGCGTATCCTGGGCAAAGAATGCATTATTAATAAGAAAAAAGAAGAAGACAGTCAGAAGTACTTTTTGAGTCATGTGACAAAAAATAGAGTGTTGTAAATTATGAATAAACCTTAATTACGAAAATAGCAATTACAAGGAATAATGCTATTACGCGGAAGAGAATAATGATCTTTTTAAGGAAAACACAATCCCGGTAGAGGAATGCCTATTCTTCAGCGGTTACTTTTTCACCTTTAGCCACATAGGTTTAGTCTTCAGCACAGTCTTGTGAATTTTGCAGTCTGCCGAATGAGCTCCTTGCAGATAACCGATGCTCATCAAAAATTCGTTTACAATTTCTCCACCTGTAAACTTGAATGTTTTTTTGAACACCTTCACCCATTCTTCCTTTGTTTTAGGGTGGTGATGTTCCAGCCATTTTTCAAACGAGCCATATTCTTTTTGGAGCCCGAGAATTGTTTTCGCATTTTCAATGGCAGCATTTACTTTTAGCCGGTTGCGGATAATGCCGGCATCAGCCAGCAGACGTTTTCTGTCAGCAGCCGTATAGGCAGCAATCTTTTTAATGTTGAAATTGTGATAAGCCTTTCTGAATGAGCTTTCTTTTTTCAAAATAGTCTCCCAGCTCAATCCAGCCTGATTGATTTCCAGAACAAGTCTGCAAAACAATTCATTGTCATCATGAATGGGAAACCCGTATAGCTTATCGTGATAAGTTTTATGCAGGGCTTTTCTTTCGCCCTGCATGTGTTCGATAACGGTGCAGTAGGACATGGTTTCTAATTGAAGTAATGTCTATTTCAGTGAGCTTGTGTATGAGCAAAGGTAAATTATTCATGTGCAAATCCTGCTTTATTGCATGAACGTGCCAATTATTTTCTTTTCAAAAGGGGGAGTTTAGCTGTTTTTGCAATGGTATCTGCCAGGCCGTTTCCTGCCTGACTGAAAGGCCAGACAAACAGACTTTGGATGGGATGTTTTTTGCGAATTTTTTCAATGGCTTCAAGAGTCAGGCGTTTGGCTATTCCTTTGCCACGGAATTCTTCAAGTACCATTGCCGAGCAGAGATAGATGGCCTCATACGTTCCTCCGGGATGGGTTAGATCCAGTATTTCTGTCTCCGTTATTTTTTTGTTGATAAACCTGTTCATCAGATCCAGCGTGGTGGGGATAACCAGGATCCAGACTACCGGTCCGTTTCCGTCATCAAATTCCGACATGGTTGCAGGATGAAGACGGAGAAGTCGTTTCATCACTTTTTCGTTTACATCCAGCTGGGCAGGATCGTTTTTTGCATCAAACTCCCTGCTTGCGAGTTCGAGCATACGTTCAAAATTGCTGTGTGTCATAGGCTAAAGGTACAGAATACAGGAGCATACACGGTAGTGTCGCTAATCCAGCCCTGAGTACTATATTCAGGATTGCCCGGAGTCTCAAGGTAGATGTGAAGGAACTCTTCGACTTTAAATTGCAACCGGAAAAATGACCGGCTAACGAAGGCAGCACGGTTAATCGGGAGCCTTTTCCGGGAGAGGTGACCCAAACAGTTTGTTGAGCTGGCTTCCATCGATCAACAATCCCTTCTGCAACTCAATCAGATAGTACATTGCATCAAATAGGTGGGCGTAGTTGTAGATTTCGTCACTTTCGGCCAGCATCTGGACTAAATCACAAATACTGTTATTAAAGCCTTCCAGTAGCTCAACTGGTTCTGTTGATTCCAGTTCGATAAGCAGCTTATTTCCTTCAATTCTTACCATGTCTTCCGGGATTAAAGACCGCACACCCGGCAGGAATATGTCAGACCATGGCAATGGTAAGGCCAGGAGCGCGATCTGACACGAGTATAGATTAAAACCGGATAGGGGAAACGACCTTATTCAAAATTGAAGAAGGTTCAATAGGCGTGGATGAAAGCATTCTTCAGAATGGATTGGGAGAAAACGGGATTGCTAAATCACGGTCTTTCTGAAGCAAGTGAAGATTGAAAGACGATTACTCAAGAGATGTCTTAAGAATGATCTTGGTTCGTGTCTTTTTATTTTCCCCTTTTGGAAAGAACAACACGAAAGCATTGAAAGTATTATTGAAGAAGTGATAATGAAATTCTTTTCGACCATTGCTAGTCTCCAACGAAACAACCCCATCCATCTTTACTCTTTTGTTGAAATAGTAGTCCTGAATGAAGGACCACGTAAAACCAAATTGATCGGGCCATGTTATCTCGCCAAACTCCTTAACAAATTTCGAGGAATGAAAAGAATTCCGAAAGCACGCAGCGGGTGGTTGCCCTTTGGGAGATATTTTTTCCAAAACTAGAAGAGCACATCTTTTATGAGATTGTTCAACATACCTGCGCAGAGTTGCATGAGTGGAGGCTCCAAAATATTTCGCTAATTGAAATGTCGCAGGAATCCCAAGTTCATATTTCTTTATCTCATCTAAAAATAAATCATGCTGAAATAAAGTGCCTGAGGCAAAATAATTTGCTTCGGCTTCGAACTCCTCTTTTGTTTTTGGATCTAGTGTACTATCATCATCCAAAAACTCAAGAACGTTTTTTTGCCATGGTAAAACGTTATGACCTGTTTCGTGTAGCTTCACGAAACCTTGCCTATTAATATTTTGCTCTGTGTCTACGTAAATGATTTTTTCTCTGCGATCTAAGAACCCTCTGATCTTACTCAATCCGGATTTAAAGGCATCTGAAAAAAAGAAGCTTTTATGTTTTTCCTGGAGGCTTTTAAGGTCAATACCGCCAGCAACAATTAATTCTGAGTAGGTGATGATTTTATCAATTGGTGTCGGGAAAACACCGTAGGATTTTGAATCTTTTAATATATCAATAGAAATCTTTTCAATGTCTTTCTTAGATTGCAGCTGCTGATCCATTCTTGTTCTGTGAACGTAAAAATTTAATAAAAGAGATTATTTGTTGCTCTTCCTCAGGAGAAAATTTATCCTTATAAAAAGCTATTTCACGTTCAAATTCACTAACATCATTATGTGTTTTCTCAGAATCACTTTTGGTAATTATTCCAGCAGCGACTAAAAGCACATCCAAGCTAATTTTATAGATATCAGCCAATTTATAAAGCACATTAGCTGATGGCTTTTTTATTTTATCGTTTTCAAGTTGACTCAAATAGGCGTTTGAAATTCCTGTTGAGTCCTCAACTTCTCTAAGCGTTAGGGACACTTTACCCCTAGTGGCTTTGAGGGTCTGGCCTAGCGTTTCCATCATGTTTGTTTGTTTGTCTAAAGGTACGGATAATTCTAAAAGTAGCAAGCAGCATAATAGGTGGAAAATAATTATATCGAATTTATTGCTTGTTAAATTTAGAATTCCTAGATTTGCCCAGATTTAGTCAATAATAGCTAATAATTTAATGAAATCGTACGGTATTTAATAGAATAGCTGGGCAATTGAGTTAAACGTGTTAAGTTATTATTCGCTTCCTCCACTCAGCCTTCTTCCAACTAGAAAGGTTGAAAAACTAATCAAATCGAACATTTATTCAACTTTAAAGTTGTTTATGTGGTAAAAAGTGTTTTCCTTTGTAATGTGAAGTCATGGATGCTAAAAAAGATCAGGTCGAGCGGTTCCTACAGGATTTTAAAATAAAGAAGGGAATCTGGGGTATTTTTTACCGGGATGATCGAGGGAAAAATGCACAGTGCTTGGCTGATCTAGAAATGCGGCCAGTGGATAGGGACAAAGTACTAGATGGTATTGAAAGTAAGGATTATTGTAAAGGACCTATTAAGGAGGAGCTGTATAATGGGGCAGATATGTGGGTCTTTGGGAAGAAATTTAAAGGTGAAGAGATTTATATAAAAATCACTTTAGGAGCGAACAGCGATAAGGTAATTTGTATTTCTTTTCATATAGCTGAGCAACCGATTCACTATCCTTTAAAAACATTTGAAAAATGAAAAGTCCAATTACAGGTAAGGCAATGATCCTCACGAAGGAGCGCCGGACAATGACATTCCGAAAAACGGAATTCGAAGTCTTGTATCATTTTTATTTATGTGAAGATAGTGGTGAGCAATTTACAACCACTGAGCTTGACGAGGTAAATCTGAATCAGTTATACAATCAATACCGATCAAAACATCGTCTGCCTTTCCCAGATGAAGTGGTAGCAATGCGAGAGAAGTATGGCTTGCCAGCCATAAAAATGGCTGAGGTGTTAGGGTTCGGGGTTAATGTTTACAGAAATTATGAAAATGGGGAGATCCCGAGTGAGTCAAATGGAAGATTGATTCAACTGGCTCAAGACCCTAAAGAGTTTGCCAAACTGCTTAAATTAAGCGGGGTGTATGAAGGTGCCGAATTAGAGAAGAGGCTTAATAAAATAGAATCTCTCGACGAATCTAAGGATCCGTTCTTCGGTTTTAACTTAGAAGAGTATATGATGGGTGAAAAGCTTCCGGATATTTACACTGGATTTAAAGTGCCACAATTGGATAAGTTCATTGAGATGGTTGTGTTTTTTACATGGAAATTGAAACCATTTAAAACAAAGTTGAATAAATTATTGTTCTATGCAGATTTTTTAAACTTCAAAAAGACCTGCTATTCGATCAGTGGAGCCCGGTATATGGCTATTCAGATGGGCCCTGTACCTAGAAATTTCGGGGCACTTTTCGAATATGCAGCGAAGAAAGATTTTATCGACATTTTCTATACCGAATTCCCTAATGGAGCTATGGGGGAGCATTTTATCCCGCGAGATGACAGGCCATTTAAGCCGGAGTATTTTACAACTCACGAAATTGAAGTGCTTGAGGCTGTTGCTGAAAAATTTGTTTCAACAAATACTAGTCAAATAATTGATATAAGCCATGAGGAGAATGGTTGGAAAGAAAATGTTGATGGCTTCAAAGATATTAGTTACTTGTACGGATTTGAATTGAAAAACGCGTGAACTAGGAAAGGCAATAAGGCTTTAACAGTAAAAAAAGAACGGAGATGAAAAATCTAATCAGTAAATCTTACGAATAAAAAGAGGTCAGATGTTACGAGCATCTGACCTCAAGAATAAAGGGTACAAACAAGGTTTGCAACTGTCTTGTGAGGGTTTAACCCCCTTCTGTCTCCTTTTGTGTTATTTGATAACAGCGCAAAAATACACATGTTTTGGAATTAAAGAAATTTAATTTCAAAATTGAGTACTGCCTGGCACAATAAAACATCCACCCAATTGCCGGGACTCAGCTCTAATCCGTGATCATCAGAGCATTCTATTGACCCATAAAGCACAACAAAATGGGAAAAAATCAACACATAGTACCCTCCGGCAATAATTGGGCCGTAAAGGGCGAAGGCAACGGCAGTTGTTAATACCCAAGCGGAAGCAATCAAAATTGGGAAGGGTATTGCCCAAAACCAACAATCTGAGCTTGTCATACACGGAACCGATGGCAAAATCAGAGAGAAAAATTCTTACGGTAACGACAATTTTCCTCCCAGAGGCTAAAAGAAAGGAAAACCAGATTATGCAATTTGAAGGAGCAGTTATAAAAGAGCAAGGTCAAACCTTCGCTGTGGTTATAGTTAAGCCTAGCGTATTAGATTACTCTACGGAGCGTGAAAAAACTCAGGAAGGATTTTCTCGATACTTTCCGGGAATGCCTCTTATCCTTATGGCGCAAAACAGTCGTGGCGTCCCCGCATACCATGGGAGGCCAGATATCGTAAAATTTCTAGCGAGTATCGATTTCAGAAGGATACCATGGAAAAGATACACCCTCAATTAAATAAGGTAATGCAAGCTAAAATAATGTTCGCTGAATCGAAAACCGCCCCCTGCAATTTAATGCAGGGGTATAAAAACAGAACCAATGTATGACGATGACAAACTGAATAAAATTTATGACAAGACTGATGGTCATTGTCATATTTGCCATAAGAAATTAGCTTTTACCAATTACGGTGTTCATGGTGCCAGAGGAGCCTGGCATGTTGAGCATAGCGTTTCAAAAGCTAAAGGGGGTAGTGACCATTTGAATAATCTATATCCAGGCTGCATAAAATGTAATTTGGAAAAAGGGACTATGCATACAAAAACTGCTAGAGCCTGGAATAATAAGTCAAGGGCTCCCTATAGCGCCGCCAAGAAAAAGAAAATAAGGTCCAATAATACAGTAAGTGGAGCTGTTATCGGTGGGGCGGCCGGTTCAATATTTGGTCCAGCGGGAACAATAATAGGTGCTGCAATTGGTGGAGCGATAGGGAATAGTAACTCCCCGAAAAAGTAATCAAAGAAGAAATAAATTAAACAATTAGAAACGTAATCCTAAAAAAGTAAACTATGAAACTAAATTACAAAATATTGATTCTCCTTGCAATCATTCTTATTGCAGCGGCATTTATTATCGGCAACCAACGCCTTATCATAGATGCTCAAAACAGTATTGTTGAAAATCAGAAACGGTTACTGCAGTTAGCTGAACGAAACTCTACGAACAACCAGGTGACAAACGATTTGAGCCATCAGGAAGATCTCGCTGGCAGAACCCCAATTGGGTTCAAACAATCTGGGGAGGATGAAGCATAGTTCAACGTTTACGAAATGGAAAATAACTAACAACGCACTTTACTTTATGATTTATGGCAAACTGTGACAATTTATTCCAGAAGTTCAACGAGGAGCTTCAAATTCCAAAAGCTAAAAAAGACCTAATGAAAGGGTCTAAAGACAGCCTCAGGGAAAAGATAAGGAAGTTCTTCAAGGAGAACCATCCGAAATACAAGCCAACATTTTATATCCAAGGATCAAGTAAAACTAAAAACATGATCAGGACAAAAGAGGACACTTGTGACCTTGACGATGGCGTATATTTTAAGGAAAATCCTGACGATGTAGCAGCTACAACCCTTCAAAGTTGGGTAAAAGAGGCAGTTGACGGTGTTACGGATGCAACACCATCCCATAGAAAGAAATGTATTATGGTTGATTACAAAGCTGGATATAATATTGACCTGCCGGTATTCATTTTTGACAAGGACAAGGACCTACATCCTAAACTGGCTGTTAAAGACGTTGGCTTTCGGTTAGATGACCCCAAAGAATTTATTGAGGAATTTAACCGGGTGAAAGATTCTGAGGGGCAATTGATACGAATTTCACGCTATTTGAAAGCATGGTGTGATTTTAAAAAGGAAAAAATGCCGAGTGGATTGTCCATGACAATATTTTCCATGAGGCACCTTCAGAAAAATCTCCGGGACGATGTGGCCCTCAAATATACCCTGATCGCTATATCAAATGAATTGAAGAAGGGGTTCAAATGCGTAATGCCAACAACGCCAAAGGATGATTTGTTCTCTGATTTTGATGAAAATCAAAAAACTAATTTTCTTGATAATCTAGCTTCTTTTATTGCTGATTCAAAGCAAGCAGTTGACGAGAAAAAAAATCAACTTGACGCAAGTAAACTATGGCAAAAACATTTTGGAAAAACATATTTTCCAGAAGGAAAAGATGAGGAGGAGAAAACGACCTCCGCAGCTCTGCTCGCGAAGACCATTGGAATATCAAAACCATACTGTGAGACAAGATAATCGTTCACTCTTTCAAAGCCAGTTAGGCGATGTAATCGCAAAGTATTCCCTGCTTAAAGTTACTGAAGACGATCTAGGTGACACGTTTTTAACCGGGGTTATAGATATACCTAATGACAATGGTGAAATAGTAGACAATTTTCTGATAGAGATTCATCGATCAAACGGATTTCCATATAGATTTCCAATATTGTTTGAGATTGGCGAGAGAATACCAAACGACCCTGCCTGGCACAAATATCCGAGAGATTGGAGTTGTTGTATAACTGTTACGCCAGCAGAGGTATTGGCATGCAAGAATGGCATTTCTATTCTTTTATTTATTGAGAAGCACGCCATTCCATATTTTGCAAATTTCATTCACCGTAAACTCACCGGGAAGTACAAAAACGGAGAATATGCGCATAATCCTAAGGCTGGTTATAGCCAGTTTTATGAAGAACTATTGAAAACCGGGGACAAAGATTTATGGGCGCAATACTTTTGTTATGCTTTCAAGAATTTGAAGACTACATGCGGGAGGAATGACCCATGTTTCTGTGGATCTGGGACAAAATATAAAAATTGTCATGAAAAAATATTTCACACATTGAAGTTTCTTGGGGAAGAACAAGTGTTTAACGATTTTAAACAAATAGGAAAATGAAAAGAAAACTATTTATCGGCTCTTCCTCTGAAGGACTTACTATTGCCACCCAATTAAAGCAAAACATCGAAACTGAATGTGGGTCTTGGATCGATTCGGAGGTGTGGAATGAAAGTGGTGTTTTCTCATTAAATAAAAACGCTCTCGACTCTCTTGTAAAAGCCTCTAGAAAATACGATTATGGTATTTTAGTAGCCACCAAAGATGACATTGTGAAATCAAGAGGAAAGCAAAGCCCTGTGCCTAGAGATAATGTTATGTTTGAAATGGGAATGTTCTTGGGTAGTTTGGGGTTGACAAGAGCATTCTTACTGGTGGAGAAGGGTAGTAAATTGCCTACTGATTACAACGGCGTGACGGTGTCGTATTTTGAAAGGAGCGTGGTGGGGAGCCTAGAAGGGGCAATTGATAAGATAGTTGAGGCCTTTAACTCGACCCGATCTAGCTATAATTTGAAGCCAATCCCATCTGCCGCCCTCGCTCTGGGGTATTTCGAAAGTTTCGTTCAGCCTCTCGCTAAAAAGAGAGTCGAACAAGGAATTGATTTTAAACTACAGATTATTTTACCTCAAAATATCAGTGACATCCGTACAGAAATCAACGTATACAAAAATTGCAACCCCAGTAAGGAGATTAGCCTTTATGAAGATGGTGCAAGGCCAAGAGTCAACGAACTTGAAAACCATCAACACAATTATTGGGATGTTCCTACAACTTTATCTACATTACATAGATTGATGGATTTAATCCTGCCATCAACAGAAATCGGGACAACTCCCGAAAAAAGGGATTGGATTGATCATGAATTAAGAAACTTTAAGGGGACCATAGAGATGCTCGTTCACCAATGCACAGCTTGTAAAGGCCGGGTTTTTGTTTTTAGCTTGGCCTGACGTGTGATTGTTTACTGTTCTTTTCATCACCCACACCATAAAATCATAGTGTTGAGCAAAGAAAGAGAGTGAAACAGCGGTTAAAAAGAAAAACAGAGTCAAAAGTGGTCGCTCTCCGCTCTCACTCCCTGCGTGCCATCGCGAAGGCCAGTGCAACGGCAGGCAGGGAACCCACATCAAAAGTTTAGGAAACAAAAAGCCTGCTCTACAGCAGGCTTGGTGGCTCCGGCGGGGCTTCTTAATTCTTCCCCTTACTTACCCCTACTTCCTTAAATCTCCTATAAACATTAATGTTTATGGGATTTATGAGAGAACTAACACAAAGTAAAAAATAGAGGTATTAACCAAATACTGTCCCCCAAACTGTCCCCTATTTCCATCTTTGTCTATCTTTGTCATTCAAATCCAATTTATGACAACCCCTCAAAAAAGTGAAAAGCACGTTAAGCTTAAAATTTCCGTATCGCTTCTTGTAGTCCTAGTAATGGCATTATTGGTGGCTTGTGGTTCCGATACTGCTCACAAAGGGGCAAATGACACCGATAAAGATAGTATTGGAAGTAAGGCTTCGGAAAAATACACTTACCCAGGTAATGAATATTTAGTATCACCCAATTCCGACACGACATTGTTCGGAAGTCTAGGTACAAGGTTATTTATCGAGAAGGGAATTTTTCAATTTGAAAATGGACAAGCGGTCGATGGCAAAGTGAAAATTGATCTAATTGAAGTTTATAATAAATCCGACATGGTTTTGGGTGGACTTCTTACTGTTTCGGATGGAAAAGTGCTAGAAACAGCAGGAATGGTGCATATAGAAGCTTTTTCCAATGGAAAAAAACTCCAAATCGGAAAGGATAAGCAGATTATTGTTCATTTTCCTAGAGGTAAAGCACAAAAAGGAGAGCCAATAAAAATGGACTTATTCTATGCAAATAAAGCATCAACCAATGAAGTTGTTTCAGACTGGAAGATTGACACTGTAAGTTTAGTGAAGAAAGTATTTACATTATTCGGCTGGGGCTACGTATGGCCTAATGCTACCTATAATCCGAATTTTTATTACCGAGCAAAGGATTATGTTGATACTGGTTATTATTGGAACAACTTGGATTTATTCTTGAACAAGTACAAATTTTCAAATGCTACGATTCACGAACTAGATGATACCCGTAAATATGCATACATACTTTTTACGCTTGATAAAAATGGGAAAATTACAAAACCATCCATTGACTATAAGTATTCAAAAATATCGCAAGAAGCCGGCAACGAAATTCTTCAATTTGTAAATACCCTACCCGAATTCGTACCCTGCAAAGACAAACAAGGAAATAATATAGAACTTAAAGGCAGCATGGATATTATGGGCGGAGTCGTAGTTCCTATATACCGCAACCACGAAGAGTACATGAAATCATTTGATAAAAAGTATGCTCGTTTTGAAAAAAGCCCCATCAAAAACATGAACGATGCTGAACTTGAGTTTTATGTATTTAGTGTTACTAAATTAGGATGGATTAATTGTGATCGGTTTCTAAACACAAAGGACACTGTCAATTTTATCGTTGAAACACCTTATAATGCCGACACCCAACTGAAACTAATATTTAAAGATATTAACGGAGTAATGAAGGCAGAGAATAAAGATGGGAAGTATTGTTTCTTCCGAGTCCCGAAAGGGAAACAAGCAACAGTATTTGGCATAAAGCATTTGCAAGGTAAATTCTTTGCAGCTTTTGCCGAAACAACATTAGCAGATAAACCGATCTCTGAATTGAAATTTCAGGAAACCACATTAAATGAATTAAAGGAGCAACTTAAAAAATTCAATTAAAGCTTAGAAATTGTGTTCCCATGGCAAAATCGAACTTCTATCTTAAGGACAGTAAATCGAAAGGAGAAAGCCTGATTTACCTGTTCTTTAGCTATAACGGGACTAGGTTGAAATATTCCACCGGGGAAAGCATAACCCCTAAGGACTGGAATTCAGAGGCTCAAAGGGCTAAGAAATCAATGACCGGGGCACTTGAGCTTAATAATCTCCTTGACCGGATAGAGGAAGAAGTAAGGAGGATATACCGGAATGGAGTAACGAATAATCATGTTCTTACAAACGAATACATCAAAGAAAGGCTGGACAGGCAGATAAACCCCGGAAGCAATGCCCCGAAAGATTTCTTCGGCTTTTTTGATGAATTCAAGGAACTGCAAAAGACCACCAAATCCAATCCCACCTTACAAAAGTATCAGACGACCATTAACCACCTGAAAAGCTTTCAGAAAAAAAGAAAATACACGGTCGTTTTCGAGAAGATTGATTCCAAATTCATGGAATACTTTCAATCATACTGCCTTCAGGACTTGAAAATCGTCGATAACTCATTCTCTAAGTACATTAAGGCTTTAAAGACTTTCCTAAACTGGGCAACCGAACGAGGGTATAACACCAACCTTGCTTTTCTGAAGTTTAAGGTAAAGGAGCGGGACGCTGATATAATCTATCTCACCGAAAAGGAACTGCTTCATTTACTGGACTTCGATTTGAAGGAAGTTCCTTATTTGGAAAGGGTCAGAGATGCTTTTTGTTTCGGCTGCTTTACTGGCCTCCGGTTTTCAGATATTGCCAGAGTTTCTAAAAGCACGATTAAAAAGGATGAAATTCATCTGGTGTCAGAAAAGACAACGGAATCAATCAGAATTCCTCTTAATGATTACGCTTTAGAGATTCTCGAGAAATATGACTATTCCTTCCCTGTTATTTCCAATCAGAAATCGAACGACTACTTGAAGAAGCTTGGAGAATATTGCTCTATTGATGATTCTGTAACCTTAACCAAATTCCGGGGGGCCGAAGAGCTTTCCTCAACAAAACCTAAATATAAATTCCTTTCTACACATGTGGCCCGGAGAACTTTTGTGACGCTATCTCTGGAAAAAAGAATGAGGCCGGAGATTGTAATGAGTATCACTGGTCATAAGGACTATAAGACATTTAAAAAATATATAAAGATTACGGATAAAGTTAAAGGTGCTGAAATGAAATCAATCTGGCATAAACCTAAACAAAATGATCTAAAGGAGGCCGTTTAATTTGCAACTCTTAATTTAACTATAGAAACATTAAAAAAAAGCTAATGGAAGAAGAACATGTTTTAGTAATGCACGAATCTGGCAATCATGGTGTCTTTATCCCTAAGCGTGCTGCGGAGAGCGACATGCTTCATAAAGCACTAAATTCTGATTTTTACTTATCGTATGATAAACAATTCCGGAAGGGATTGAGTGATTGTGCTAGCGAGTTGGATAAACTTAATTTTTGCAAGATGGAATTGCGAAAAATGATATTGATGAAGGCAGGTTTAAAACAAGGTGCGAGAGTAAAGGGAATTGATGTATTGAGCATTGGAATTCGAGCGATTGATCTAATTATTGCTTTTACCAAAGAACAAATTGAACTTTATGAATTCGCAATATCTCTTGAGGGAAGTGGGGCATCAGATAGAGCAAAGGGGGCGTTAGATTTGAAACCAGCCTTGTTGTTGCTTGAATGTCTTATTGAACTTGGCCCAGAGAAGATTGACAAGCTCTCAGGAGTGGAAAAGTCAAAAATATACTCTTACGTTCTTGGTAAGTCCAACGCAAGCATAAGAACTCTCCTTACATATAAAAACTCAATGAAAAATGTTCAAAAAAGCAATATCACCAGAACTAAGCAGAATATAAATAAAGTTAATGGAATCCTTAGGAGTTTTAATTTGCCAGAGATATGTAAAGAAGTTTAACCTCACTTAATCTTTGTACCCCTACAGCACCCCCTACAGCGGAAAACATAGCTCATCTTTGACAAAGTTTAACCAATAACCTTGTCAATGGAAAATCAACTCGCCCTTACCCTAAAAGTAGAAGAACTCAGGGTGCTGATTAGTGAAAGTGTTTCTGACGCGCTCTCGAAAGTACCGCCAACAAAGAAAGACGACGAAATTCTGCTTCGCCGGAAAGATGTAGCAAAACTCTTCTCCGTCTCTCTTGTTACTATTACCGACTGGATGAAAACTAAACGACTCCCATATCATCGGATAAACAGTCGGATATATTTTAAACGTAGCGAGGTTTTGGAAGCCCTGAATAACGGCTTCAAGTACAAGCGAAAATGAAAAAAGGACTGTTAGCGCAGTCCTTTTTCTTTACTCAAAACCTAATTCCTTTCATGGCAAATTTACAGAAAATCCCATACATACGTGTGGGAACAACCTATTATAAAAAAATCAAGCACCCTTTGGCCTCCAGAGATTTCATTTCAAGGCTGGTTATTTGGAAAGCCTCAACCATCCGCCAGGATGAATCGCAGGACTATTTGGCTAAGGTTCCGAAATATGATTCATTTTGCACGATCCCGAGTCATTTAGATTACAAGCAAGAGGTGGGCTCTTCCTATAACAAATATGAGCCATTTGAGCACAAGCCAGTATCAGGGGATTGTCAGAAAACAATAGAGTTTATGAATCACATTTTTGGCGACCAGTTTGAGTTAGGTATGGATTATTTGAAGTTGTTGCTGGAGAAGCCCTTACAAATGCTTCCTGTCCTTTGTCTTGTAAGCTCTGAGAGAAATACGGGGAAGACAACGTATTTGAACTACCTACGGGCTGTATACGGGGGGAATATGACCATTAACACAAATGAGGACTTTCGGAGTCAGTTTAATTCAGATTGGGCGACAAAATTGATTATCGGGGTGGATGAAGTGCTTCTTGACCGGATGGAAGACAGTGAGAAAATAAAGAATCTGAGTACTTCTAAGTCCTATAAGGTTGAGGCAAAAGGAGTGGACAAGTCTGAAGGTGATTTTTTCGGCAAATTCATTTTATGCTCCAATAACGAAGAGACTTTTATTAAAGTGGACTCTGAAGAGATCAGGTATTGGATCAGAAAAGTGCCAGTTTTATTAAGTGAAAACATTAATCTGCTTGGTGAACTCATTGCTGAAATACCCCAGTTTCTTTTCTACCTGAAAGAAAGGAAATTCAGCACCCAATGCAATTCTCGGATGTGGTTCACCCCGGCTCAGATATATACGGAAGCCCTTGACAAGGTAATGAGGAACAATAAGTCGAATCTGGAAAAGGAATTACGTCACCTAATTGAAGAGCAATTACTTGACTTTGACGTTGATCAAATCTGCTTTACTAATGGGGAATTGCTTGAAATCCTGAATGATCG
>JABDCB010000027.1:0-535 GCA_013288325.1 Bacteroidota bacterium | reverse complement strand
ACCTATGTCCGTTACTCATGGATGATTGGAAGGGATGGGAATGATGTCCTTTCGGAGGAGAAAAGAAAGGGTAGATATTACACATTCAAAAAGCAGGATTTTGTCAATTCATTGTAGTTTGAAGATGTTTGAGAATAAAGAAGTGATTAGCAGCGTTCTCCATTGTCTACAAAGTGGCTACATAGATACTACAAGCTACTAAAGGTAATGTACTGTCGTAATAAATTGGAAGAATGTAGATTTTTCGTAGACCAGATAGGGAGCTAAAAACCAATGGAATAAGGTTATTTTCTACAATCTACATTTATCTGAGGCATCTGAAATTTTAGAGGAATGGTACAAGAAAACAACGGAATGTCAAATGAAGACGAATAAGCCCAAAAAGTATGTTTGTATAGCCAAGGTCGGGACGAACCCTGATTGTACGGCAAAATGCGTTAAATACAGAATAAATGACCTGAAAAAGTTCTCTCAATTCCTGAGTAAAGGTTTTCCATCCTGGACATGGTTCAATGTCTATTCAAATGAAAGCCGG
>JABDCB010000026.1 GCA_013288325.1 Bacteroidota bacterium | reverse complement strand
GTCGTTCCAGAGAAGGCAATCTTCACTGTTTTTGTTATAAAGACGGGAACATTTGTAACTGAAAATAGTGTCAGGTTCAAGAGTCAGAAATCCATGAGCAAAGCCCTCCGGGATATAGAAAAAAAGTTGATTTTCTTCACTAAGTTCGATGGCTACATGTTTGCCATAGGTCGGTGACTTTTTGCGGATATCCACCGCCACATCCAACACAGCCCCTCTTATTACCCGAACAAGCTTTGCCTGGGCGTGAGGCGGAGCTTGAAAATGAAGGCCCCTTAAAACACCCTGCTTTGACATACTTTGGTTGTCTTGTATGAAGTCGGTCGGGATTCCAGCTTTTGAGAAGGTTTCTTTGTTCCAGGATTCAAAAAAATAGCCCCGTTCATCGGTAAATATTCTAGGCTTTATAATCAGTAGGCCTTCCAGATCAGTTTGCGTAATTTCCATGACAGGCTTTATTTAAAAGGTCTTTTTTTTCTTCTCGGATCAGGTCTGGTTTCATCATAATATCCATAATTACTTCCATATCCATACCCATACCCATATCCATATCCGTAATTGTAGCCATATCCGCGTCGTTCAATATCAACGCCATTCAGGATAACAGCAAGGCGACTAATATTACTTTCATTCCGAAGCCGGTCGACATTTTGTATGAAGGCACGTTTTGAATAATCCGCTCTGAAAATATAAATTGGGTAATCGGCCCTGCGCATCATGTCAATACCATCTGTAACAAGCCCTACAGGAGGGTTGTCGATGATAATCATGTCATATTTTGTTTTTAAGTAATCGATTATTTCATACATTTTTTGTGAAAGCATGAGCTCCGAAGGATTGGGTGGAATCGGTCCGGATGTGATGAAATCCATATTTTCAAGCTGACTATGGTGAATACATTCATCCACTTCATCCCTGCCAATAAGAATGGTACTCATCCCTTTAATATTTGACACTTCCAAGCCCAAGTGAATCTTTGGTTTCCTCATGTCAAGGTCTAATACAATTACCTTTTTGCCGGAGTAAGCTATAATACCCGCAAGGTTCAGTGCAACAAAAGTCTTTCCTTCACCCGATATGGTAGATGTAACAGTCATTACTTTGGGTCCGCTTTCCTCAGCAATGAAATGCATGTTAGACCGGATAGAACGAAATGCTTCTGCAATCAATGATTTCGGGTTTTTATCAACCAGGAGCTGGGAGATTGGAATATCCTTGTTGTATTTAGGGATAATACCTAACAATGAGACACCGGCATTGGTATGACGCGTTATTTCATTAAGTGAACTGATTTTGTTATGCAACAGATATCGTAGCAATATCAGGACCAAACTTAGCAATACGCTGGTAAATATAGCAATAGAGAAAGTCGTGTTAGGGCTAGGAAATACTGGGATAGATGGTACTGTTGGTTTTTCAAGAACCAGATGCTGGGAGATAAAACCTGCTTTCGAAATCTGGTATTCTGTCTTTTTCTCAAGAAGCAAGGTGTAGAATTTTTCATTGATTTCATACAAATGTTGAAGTCTTGAAAACTCTACTTCCGCTCCAGGATCATTAGCCAGCTTATTTTCATATTCTTTGGAAAGATCTTTCAGATGTTCCGTTCTTGCCTGAAGCTTATTTTTAATAACATCAATCCCTTCGAGGAGCATTTTACGTTGTACATCAATCCTATAGTCATATGATTTGATTGCGGGATTCTCCAGTTTATTGGTAAATAATGCTTCTTCCCGCTCTGTGATTATTTTATATAAAGTGGAAATCTGATTGTTTAAACTGGATAAATTTTCAGAACCAGAGAGCATGGATAGCAAAGATGCAATATCCGGCTTGGTTTCACTTCTTACTTTTTTGTCAATCGCATCCAGTACACCACTCTCCATTTCTGCTCTCAGAATCTCATCTTCCAGGGCACTTATACGTGTAAATTTAACACCCATAATGTCCTGTGCATTACTACTGATTTTGTTTTCTCGTTTGAAAACCTCCAGGGTTGTTTCCGAATTTTTCAACCTGTTGAAGACAGATTCCAGTTGACTATCAATAAATTCGAGCACATTTTTAGCACTCTCGCTTCGTCGCTCTACATCATAGGAGATGAATTCAGAAACAAGTGCAGAAACAATATCAGTCGTTTTTTGTGGATTATTGTCCCTGAAAAGGATCTTGACAGTCTTTGCAGCATCATTCATTACATTGATGCTTAATCTGGAATGATACGATGCAGCCAGTGCATCCAGATCATTTATGACGAAATAAAATCTTTTTTTCTTGCCGGCATTGCCAATGTTCCAGCTCTTGTCGAGGATAAGTATTTTCAAATCGGCCTGGGGAAGATCTGTGATCCATTCTCCGTCTTTAAAAGTGCGGGTATACGTTTTGCCTCCGAGACTAAAACTTATTTCCCCATTTAATGTGTTTTTTCTGGTAATATTAATCCGCAAACCTCTGATATCCCCGCTTTTGAGTTTTGATTCAACAACATAAGGAGATTCTTTATAGTGTTCATTGGTACGGAACGTACCTTCTTCAAAATAGCTTACAGCAAGGGGTAAGGTTGAAAGAGCCCTTTTCAAAAATACATTCGAGCGAAGTAACTCAATATCTCCGGCAAGTGCATCAGGCGACTCAACATCACCGAATCCTTTTACATCCAGAACCTTATTGGCATTGTTACTGCTATTGATCTGGATAACGGTACTGGATTCAAATACCTGAGGGGTATAGCGAAGGTAGAGGAAAGCAGAAAAAAGAGAGACGGCAAAAAAGATGAGAACCCACAAAATGGATTTACCTGCCATGGAAATAAATAGTCCAGGCTCGAATTCATTACTGAAATTCGTAAGTCTCTCCTTATAGCTGTCGAAGCTAGTGGAGGATGCAGAAGAAAGGTCTTCCTGAAGCATGAAGGGGGCTTATTATGGCCTGGTCTCTAAATAAACAGTATATACCAATAATGCACTGCTAAGCAAACTAAGTGCCGGCGAAATTTCTTTTAAAACCTCATTTGTTAAGCGAAAGCGAGGTTCAACATAGACAATATCATTTGCTTGCATAACCATATTTGCCTGCGCTACACCTTGAATAGTAGAAAGATCGACAAGATATACTAATGGTTTTTTGGGGTCTCCTCGTATTATTTTGATCTTATACGCTTTTGCATACTCTGGTATGCCTCCTCCTATAGCCAAAACTTCTATTAATGTTGTGTGATTATTTGCTAAAGGAACCACCCTTGCTGTACCACCTGACCCAGGGAATAAAATAACCCTTTTGTTAGTCACTTTTACCAATACAAATGGTTTTACGTAGTATTTCGAATACTTCTCCTCTAACATATTTTCTGCATCACGAATTGAATACCCCTCGAGTTTTACCGATCCCAAAACAGGTAATTTGGAGGTGCCGTCATTCTCGATTAGATATTGCAATACTCCTGCACCGGATTGCACAATGTTGGGAGACCCACTGATATTTGTAAGGTCAATCAGCTTAAATCCATCATTGGAAAACAATCGGAACTCAATAATGTCATTAGCACTTAGTTTGGATTCCTTAAGAGAGCTAGAATCCTGAATGGGTGAATAAACATAATTTCTGGGCGTTTTTAACATGATGTCAGGCCTTAGCAGGCGACAACTAGAGAATGTAAAAACAATAAGAAGGAGGATGAATAGTTTCTGCATAAACCCTTGTTAGGACTTGAAGATGAAGCAACAAAGGTATAAAAATTATCGTAATCGATGATCTTCTTCTTCGAGTAACCTTCGGTAGAGCTTTTTCATGTCCTCAACCAGCCTGGTATAGTGAAATTTTTGTTTAACCTCTTCCCACCCATGATCACCCATTTCATTCCTTATTTTATCATTTTGAATCAGGGTTAACAGCTTATGAAAAAAATCATCCCGCTGTTCCAAATTGGCCAGATAAGCTGTTACGTTTTCTTTGACAATATTTTCAACTCCTCCGGTACGCGTACTCAAAATAGCTTTGCCTGCTGCTTGTGCCTCTATTAAACTTACCGGTGTGCCTTCATTGAAGGAAGTAAGGAGAATAATATCGGCGCCTGCACAGGCCCAGTCAATCTCATGTATCCAGGAAGTAAATAAAAGATCTTCGCCTTGATTAACAGGGGTGTTTCTGAAATTGAGGCCCATTTCAGAAGCCATTCTCTCCATATTCATTCTTTCTTCCCCATCACCAACAATAACTCCTCTCACTTTTTTTGAGCTTTTGGTTTTGACATGGCTGATTGCCTCCAGAAAAAACCTGTGATTTTTTACCGGAACCAGCCTCCCAATAATCATGATAACCAGCTCATCTTCATGTATTCCCCATGTTTTACGAAAATCAGTCCTTTTTTCTACTCTACCATCCCTGAATCGCTGAAGATCAAAGCCAAGTGGTATTACTTCTATCTTTTCCGGGGGACAAATATGGTGCTCGACAGTTAATTCAGTCTTTTGTTTTTCACTGATGGCAATTATACAGGTGCTTTTATATGCCAGGTAGCGCTCTATATTTTTAAAGAGCGTAGTTTTAGCTTTCCCGAAATAGGAATGAAATACATGACCATGAAAGGTGTGAATAATAACGGGCACCTTACAAGCACTGGCAGCTAAACGACCCAGAGTGCCAGCTTTTGAAGCGTGAGTATGAACAATATCAGGTTGGAATTCCTGGATCAGTTTTTTTATTTTAAGATATGCTTTTCGATCTTCGAATAAATTGATTTCACGTTTCATTTCAGGAACCAGAACAGGGTGTAGCCCCAGTTCATCCAGAATATGTTGTGAACTATCCTCCGTTTCGTCTTTTGACCCTCCTACCAGCAATGTTTCAAATTCGGGAGCCATATAGCGGCTCAGATATGCTACGTTATAGGTAGGCCCTCCCAGGTTAAAGCGATTGATAATGCGGAGTACTTTTGGCATATCAGGATTTACATGTTTTCTTCCACCAATATTGAAAAACGACCAGGCCCCAAATTCGGGCTACCACATCTTCAGGATCGGAGGAAAACAGTTTTTGTTTGAGTTTGTTTATTTCTTCCGGTCTGAAAATACCTTGTTCCCGGATAAAATTATCTTCCAGCAGATCGTTAAAAATAAGGTTTTTCATACTTGTCCTGAACCACTGAAGTAAAGGAACTTCAAACCCTTTTTTAGGCCTTGTTAATACCGAAGCAGGGAGTATGTCTGCATAGGCATCACGAAGGATACGCTTCCTGCTTTTTCGGTTTATCTTGAAATTTTCAGGTAACGAAAAGACATAATCAACAAGCCGGTAATCAAGAAAAGGATTCCTTAATTCCATACTATTAGCCATACTCATCATATCCGTTTTAACAAGCATGTCGTTTTGTAAAACGAGTCCGAAGTCGGCTTTCAGAACACTGGTAAATCCATCACCAAGAGGAGATAGCAAACTGTCTTTTCGCTCTATAAATGCCTTCGGATCAGGTTTAATGTTCAACAGTTGTTCTACTTCCTGATCTTCTGTAAATCCGGCCCATCTCCAGTATCGCTCTGCTTCTGACAGTTCCATTCCTTTACTGAATTTATGGAGCTGACGGATCCGGTTCCCTAACTTGCTATGCCTTGATTTAGGAAGTACCGACCAAATGGCCTTTCCTCCAAGTACGGCAAATTCGGCCATGCCTTTATTCCGCAACCGGTATTCAGCTTCATGTTTATGATACCCGCTGAAAAGTTCATCCGCCCCATCTCCGGTAAGGGCAACGGTGACTTCCTGTCTCGCTTTCTTAGTTAGTATATATATAAGCAATGCAGATGAGTCTGCAAAGGGTTCATCGAGGTAATCCAAAGCCTCATGTAAATGTTCGTAGAGCTCCTCTTTTTTCAGCTGGTATGCGCAATGATCTGTCCCGAATTTTTTTGCGGTTTCCTCTGCGAATTTACTTTCATCAAAGTACGGTTCATCCGGAAATCCAATAGAAAAACTTTTTAACCCTTTTTTATGACGAGAGGCAATACCTGTAATTACAGATGAATCAACACCGCCACTCAAAAACACACCCAATGGAACATCTGCTACCAAACGTTTTTGAACAGCATCATCGAGTAAGTCCCGAACCGTTTTGATTGCCGATGCATAAGAAGGGGGAGGAGTTAACTCTTGCTTAGGGAGCTCATAATAGGTGTGTATAGATACCTGGCCCCTGGCAATCTGTAAATAACTTCCAGGGTTTAATTTTTTTACCGATGAGAAAATAGTATTCGGGGCAGGAATGTAATTCAGGTGAAAATAAGTCTGAAGAGAAGCCGGATCCAGTTCTTTACTTATTCCATATGGAATCAAGGCCTTCATTTCAGAAGCAAATACAATCCTGTTTTTATCCAGAGCATATAAAAGAGGCTTGACCCCATAACGATCTCTGACCACAGTCAGAGTTTCTTCCTGGCTGTCGTATATTGCAAAAGCAAAAAAACCGTTTAAAAGAGGAAGACATTTTTCTTTGTGTCTTATCCAAAGCTGCAACAATACTTCGGTGTCACTTTCTGAACGGAAATGAACACCTTCTGTAATTAGCTTTTTGCGATGTTCAGCATAATTAAAGATCTCCCCGTTAAGGATCAGACAGTATCTTTTTTCTGTATCCTGAAAAGGCTGGGAAGCGGCTTTGCTTGTGTCGATAATGCTAAGTCTTGTATGACCTAATGCTGTGAGGGAGTGACTATAGCTTCCGGAATCATCCGGACCGCGTTTTTTGAGGCATTGGTAAGATGCATGTACAAGCTCCAGCTGATTTCTGAAGCTTTCAGAAAAAACCTGAATGCCTGTTATTCCGCACATACTTGGCCGGTAGGGTTTTATTTAACGGCAATAACCGAGATTTCTACATTCACATCAAGGGGCAGACGAGATACCTGAACGGTTTCTCTTGCCGGAAAATCTGCTTTAAAATAAGACCCATAGGTTTCATTAACACTGCTGAAATTGTTAAGATCCTTCAGGAAAATGGTCGTTTTTACAATATGGCCGAAATCCATACCCGCTTCCAACAGAATAGCTTTAATATTATCCATTACCTGGCTGGTTTCCGTGCGGATGTCCTGAACCATCATTTCGCCGGTTGATTTTTTGCCTACTTGCCCGGATATATACAGCGTATTACCAGCAAGTACTGCATGACTATATGGACCTATTGGTGCAGGAGCATTTTTTGAAGTGATTATTTTTTTCATATTATTTTTTTATAATCCGTATTCACTTAGTAAGTATATCATGGAGGCCATTCCAGCTCCGCCCAGCTCCAGTTCCCGACGGCTTACCATCGAAAATTTGTCAAGGGCATTGTGATGAATGTCAAAATATCGTTGTGGGTCCGGAACAAGCTCCATCAAAGGAACATCCATCATTTTTTTCAAAGGCTCAATGTCCGACCCTCCTCCTGTCTGAGAAAAATCATAGAGTCCATAAGGTAAAAAATAATGGGACCAACCTAAGATTTTACCTTTTTTAGCCTCACTCATATCCGTTGAAAAGCCACGAGGAGAAAAACCTCCACGGTCACTTTCTAATGCAAGAATATGTTTTTCGTTTTTTTCTTTTGCTTCGGCTGCATAAGCTTTTCCTCCCCGTGTACCATTTTCTTCATTCATAAACATAATAACACGTATGGTTCTTTTAGGTTTTATTCCCAAGGCTTTAAAAAGCCTTATCACTTCCATGCTTTGGACAATACCGGTACCATCATCACTGGCACCGTCTCCTGTTTCCCAGGAGTCAAGGTGCCCTCCTATATCAATAATTTCCTCGGGATGATCACTGCCTTTTAATACAGCAATTACATTGTATGATTTTACATCCGGAAGCGTTTTGCAGGTTTGTTTATACCAGAAGCGGAGGTCAGGATCATTTTTTAACAACGCGCTTAGTTTTTCCGCTCCCAATGTACTGATAGCACAACAAGGAATTTGCGGAAAACTGTCATTGTAACGCATACTTCCGGTGTGAGGATAATCATTGATGTCAGGGGTCATTGACCGGCAGATGGTGGCTACAGCCCCATACTGAGCAGCTTTTGAAGGGCCAGCCCAGCGCTGATCCACAGCCCCTCCATATGCTTCGAATGTGGAAATTTTAGTTTTATCAAACGGACGGTTAAAAAAAACAATTTTACCTTCTATCCCTTTCCTGCCAAGGGTAGCAATTTCGTCAAGACTTTTCACCTCCACTACGGTTGCTTTTATCCCTTTGGAGGGAGTAGCAACAGAGCCGCCCAATGCACTAATTTTTACTTCCTGTGAAGGTCCTTTTGATGTGATAATACGTGCTTTTTCTTTTTCGCCTCGTACCCAATGAGGTACCATACATTCCTGAAGATAAACTGTATCCGGGTGTAATTTTTTCAGTGTTTGTGTGCAAAAATCCACTGCTGCCTGAGCCTGAGGTGAGCCGGACAATCGTCCTCCTATTTTATTACTCAGGTAATCGAGGTTATTATAGCTTTCTCCGTGAAGCAATGCTTCATTAAAGATCGTACGTATGCGAACGGAATCATTCTGCTGAGCATACAGGAACGAAGAGAACAAGCAAATAAGGGTCAGACAAAAATAACGGTTCATGAAGGTGAAAAAATTAATGTATAAAGATACAAATTGAACAAGAATCAATAGTTGGTATAATCATACCATTCCCGTTTGCGGCTGAGTTTAAGGTCTTGGAGTACAGCTGATTTTACCTTCAGATCAAGACTATAGCTCTGACGGGGCCCAATGGGCACCCAGTTAAAAGACATATCCCAGCAGTGTAAATCGCGGTGTACATTGATATTGGTATAGGCCAGGTTGTTTTTTACCATGTCATAACCGGTGTTAAACCCGATTTTCCATTTGGGTGTCAGGTTGAAATCACCGGTAAGGCGGATCGTTTGTGTAACCAGATCTGTGACAAGGGGTCGGGTAGGGAAGTCGGTAATGGGTGAAATGTAAGCAGGATCACCTGTTCCAGTGCGGCTATAGTTAACAATATAATTTACAGAGAAAGACCATTTGAGGTTAAAATCCAGGTAATCATTTGGATTTTTATTGATTTGTTCCAGTTCTTCCCTGCTGCCTCTGTTGCTTTCTTTCGGTTTTCCGGCTTTTTTATCCTTGCTTTTCCAGGTTGTCCCGATTGAAAGATTGGCATTGGTAATACGTGCAATACGGTCATTATGATTGATTTCAAATTTTTCTATATCCGCTCCATCCGCTCCCATCAGATATGGATCCATAGCAGTGGAGCCATTGATATTGACAGTTTTGAACAGTTTTGTCTGTGCAGAGATTGTAATTGGAGACCATTTAAAATGCGGGGCCGCAGCATTATAGGATGTATTTATACCAAAATTGTCAAGTATGCTTACTTTTCTATCTCTGGTGGCCGTATCGCCTTTGGGTTTAAGCTTTGCTTCCAGATTATTGTTCAGCCCCAGTACAACAGCCTCCTGAAGCCCGGCAGGCGGGGCACCAAAAATACCATTCTGAAAAATAGAATAAGTACTATATCCACCGGTGGCGGTTGTCTGTACATTCTGGTAATAACCGTATTTATTTTCCGAAAAATCAGGACGGTATACAAATGAAATAAGCGGGGTAAGGATATGCTGAATTGCTTTGATAGGGCCATGTTTAAAACGGAAACGTCCGTATAGTTTTGTTGCTAAACCAGCCGAGAACGTATAATCGATTTCGTTTCTTAAAGTATGAACAGTATCTATAATCACTTTGCCTGAATCCACTGCGGTTGGCTGATAGTGTTGTTTTATGATGGAAGAATAAAGATTGTCATTTATGGTAAGGTTGGGACTGATACTGAAATAATTGAGACTATTGAGAAGCTTGCTTTTAGAATGCAGGTGGGTACGAAGTGTTGTGGTAATAGGAACAACAGTATGAAGTCCGTTTTGAAATTTATTCAGGATATTGCCTTTGAAGAAAGTAGAGTCGCCGGAATGATAATTATTACTGAGTTCAGTAGTAGCACTGATCCCTATTTTATCGTACCACTTTTCACCAACAGCCTCTTTGTTTTGAAAAGGATTAATCCTGTTCATACTCAACACCACGTCCGGCAAACTAAGATCGACAGTATGGGTGAGTGTATTCTGGCTGTGTCGTAGATTAGCGCTAAGGTTAAACGGGGTGCCGATAAAGGATTTACTCCAGGAGATATTCGATTCCATGGTATTACTCAGGTAATCGACAGGACGTATTGCATTTAATGAATTATAATTAGTTGTAGCGGCATTTACAGAAGCACTGAATCGTGAGGATGGATTGGAAAGGGGATCCTGTATATGTGTCCAGGCAATTCGATAATTGTCTTGATTTGTATTGTAGGTAGCATCGTTCTGTATAAGTGTTCGGGCAAAATAGATACCGAATGTACCGGAGTAGTCATATCTTACCTTGTAATCGCTTTCCGCTTTGAGGCCAAAACTTCCGTGAGAAAAAACATCTCCTTTCAGAGCCAGGTCGAATTTATCGCTCAGCCCGAAATAATATCCTCCGTTCTGAAGGAAAAATCCTTGTGAAGCCGACTCCCCGTAAGTGGGAAGAATAATACCGCTGGCACGTCCTTTTTTATTAGGGAAAAAACCAAACGGTACAGCAAGCGGGGTGTTAATACCCATTACTTGTAAGCACGCCGGTCCGGTAACAATCTTGTCATTTGCAATTACTTTCAGTTTCATTGCATGGATGGCGAAATGCGGATCGTCAAGAATACAAGTAGAGTAACGCCCGTTCGAAATATAATAGACATCTGTAGAATCCTTCTTGACGGCTTCCCCCAAAATTTTCCCATCCCCTTCCTGGGTCGTAATCTCGTATATTTTACCTCTTTTGGTTTCCGTATTATAATATATTTTACGGGCGGTGAATGATTTATCACCTTCTTTGACTACAGGTTTGCCGATCATCATCCGGTTACTATCCAACTTGCCTTCTGCCAAAACAATATGAGTCTTGAAATTTACCTCCATATAAGCAGCATGAATACTGGTAGTTTCATAGTCTACCACAGCATCCCCATATAGATAAACTTTTTGGCTGTCTAATTCAAGTCTGATAGAGTCCCTTGCATTGTAGTGAACCTTGGATTTCAATGCGTTACTACCTTCATCATGCTTTGTAGTATCTGGTTTTTCAGTAACTTTGGAATAGGGGGTGGCCTCAACCGCCTGGAAGGCAGTTATTAACAAACAAAGGATGAAAAAATGTCTGACTCCTATACTCAAACCAACCCAGTTGATGATAAATTTGCTTAAAATCTGATAATCAAGGCTCAAAACTAAATAAAATCCTGTATTTTTCGTTGTAAGTTTCTAGAACAGCCAACCGTGAAAAAAGCTTTAATTCTTTCTCTTCTGTTCACTTTTTTTCTTCTTTCAGCTACCTCCCCTTCAAAAATTAAGCCAGGAGATGCCAGACAGGCAATTAAAGACTTAAAAGTAAAGACAGTTGTCATTGATGCCGGGCATGGCGGCAAGGATCCGGGCTGTCATGGCGATTTGTACAAAGAAAAAGATATCGCACTTTCTGTGGCACTCAAACTGGGAAAATTTATTGAAGATAATTTTAAAGATGTAAAGGTAATCTTTACCCGGAAGACCGATGTTTTTGTGGAGTTAAATGAAAGGGCAGAGATTGCCAACAGAAATAATGCCGATCTCTTTATCTGTGTTCATTGTAATTCGGCGTGTGTATACGATAAAAAGACGCATAAAGACATCTGTAATGAAGATGCTCATGGTTCTGAAACATATGTGATGGGTCCTTCCAAAGAAGCTGGCAACCTGGAAGTTACCAAAAGAGAAAACAAGAGTATCCTGTTAGAGGATGATTATAAGAAGAAATATGATGGTTTTGACCCTAATTCGGATGAATCCAACATTATTTTTACTTTTTATCAGAATGTATTCCGTAACCAAAGTCTGAGTTTGGCTAGCAAAATTCAGGACTGTTATAAGCAAAAGGCCGGAAGAAATGATAAAGGAGTAAAGCAGGCCGGATTTCTGGTGCTTTGGAGAACAGCCATGCCCAGTTTACTAACCGAAATAGGCTATCTCACGAACCACAAAGAAGAAAAATTTCTGGGATCGGACAAAGGTCAGACATTCATGGCTTCTTCTATTTTCAGAGCTTTTCGTTTGTATAAGAATGAAGTAGAAGGCACCAATCTGAAATATAATGATGATTTTGAGAAAGCTGAGCCTTATAATCCTGCCAAGGATACCGCCGAGCCAGAAGATAAAAAGACTTTGAAACCTGATAAAGGCCCGACGGAAACACTTCATGTAAAGGAAACCAAATCGGATTCTGTGGCCCACTCGGCTTCCAGGCCCAAGGATGATAAAAAGGATGTAACCCCTGACGATAAGTATAATAAACACAATTATCCTACTAAAAAAGATGGAAAAGAGGAGGATGGCACATCTGTTTCCGATGCTCCGGTGACATATAAGGTACTATTTTATGCATCTGATAAGAAAATGGATACCAATGACCCTAAGTTTGAGGGAATTACACAGATTGAGTGTTTTGAAGAAGGCGGACGTTTCAAATACACTTCCGGATCGTTTGATAAGATGAATGACGCTGCCAAATGCCAGAATGAACTGCGTAAGAAGGGATATAAAGATGCATTTGTAACCGGTTTTCGTGACGGAAAACGGGTGAAATAAAACATTAACTTTGGCACGCATTAACCCCTGAGCTGTGGCATTGAAGATTTCTAAAGAAGTAAGAACCGGTATTGTTGTACTGATTGCAATCGGTATTTTTATTTATGGCCTGAATATCCTCAAAGGCCGTAATTTATTTTCCCGCACCTATCAATTATATGCTGTCTACAATAATATTGATGGATTAGTGCCAACCAACCCTGTTCAGATAAACGGGTATAAGGTGGGTACTGTTAAAGACATAGAGCTGATGCCCGATCATTCGGGTAAAATTCTGGTTGAAATGGTTATTACCGAACATGATTTAAAAATCGGCAAAGGTTCTTATGCTGAAATTGTGAGTCTTGATTTACTTGGTACCAAAGCAATTTCCCTGAAAATGTCTGATTCTTTGCGAGCGGGTAAACCTGTTGTCGGGTATTACCAGGATAAGGATACACTGGTAGGAGCTGTACAGGAAGGTATTAAAGAAGGTGTTACCCGCACTCTTGTGCCGCTTCAATCCAAAGCAAAGGAACTACTCAATTCGATAGACTCGGTAATGGATATTGTTACGGTTATTCTGAATAAGGATGCAAGGAATAATCTCTCCAAGAGCTTTGCACATATTACGGTGGCCATGGCTTCTTTGGAAAAAACGGCTTTACGTCTGGATACGCTTGTAATGGCCGAAAAAAACCGTATCCATATGATCTTTGTGAATATTGATCATATCTCGGGTGTTCTGAGTGAAAATGCAGACAAGCTTAGTAATATTATCAAAAACCTGGATGCAGTAAGCGACAGTCTTGCGCGCTCTAAAATTACTTCTACAATCAGCAACGCAAACAGTGCATTGGCACATGCAGCTTCTGTACTGGAGAAAGTAAATAAAGGAGAAGGATCTCTTGGCTTGCTTGTAAACGATAAACGTTTGTACAATCACCTTGATTCTGCTTCAGCCGATCTGGATAAACTGCTCATCGATGTAAATGCAAACCCTGGTCGCTATGTACATATTTCTGTTTTCGGCGGGAAAGACAAGAAGAAGAAAAAGAAACAGAAAGACAGCCCTCCAAAATAATTCGTTATGGGTATTCAGAATATCGTTTTTATTATCCTGCTTGCCGGAGCCATTGTACTCTTTACTCGCAATGTCCGCAAAGTAATTCGTAATATCCGTCTTGGAAAGGATGTTGATCGCAATGATCGTCCTTCGGAGCGCTGGAAAATAATGACCCTTGTTGCATTGGGTCAGCGTAAAATGCTAAGCCGTCCGCTGCCTGCCATTTTGCATATTTTTGTTTACGTAGGATTTGTACTAATCAATATTGAGGTACTTGAAATGCTGGTTGACGGCGTTGCAGGTACACATCGTTTTCTTTCCTTTCTTGGACCGTTTTATGGCTATCTGATTGCTTTTTTTGAAATTCTTGCTTTTTTGGTAACGTTCGGATGTCTTGTTTTCCTTCTGCGCAGGAATCTAGCCCATATCAAAAGGTTTATGAGCAAAGATCTGGATGGATGGCCAAGAACGGATGCCAATCTTATTCTATGCTCGGAGATTTTGCTGATGACAGCTCTGTTTACAATGAATGCAGCCGATCAGTCGCTTCAAAATCTGTCATACGGACATTATATTAAAGCAGGATCTTTTCCCGTCAGTTCCTTGTTGCTGCCACTTTTTAATGGAATGAGTGCAACTACACTGGTCATGATAGAACGTATCTGCTGGTGGTTTCATATCATAGGCATCCTTGGATTTCTTAACTACCTGGTTATTTCCAAGCATTTTCATATTCTGCTTGCTTTCCCGAATGTGTTTTATTCCAATCTGAACCCAAAGGGACAATTTACTAACCTGGAGTCGGTAACCAACGAGGTAAAGGCTATGCTGGACCCTTCTTTTACTCCAGCACCTGTCAATCCTGATCACCCTATGCGTTTTGGTGCAAAGGATATTGTTGATCTGAGCTGGAAACAACTGCTGGATGCATATACTTGCACGGAATGTGGACGATGTACATCATCCTGCCCGGCTAACCAGACGGGTAAGTTGCTTTCTCCCCGCAAAATTATGATGGATACCCGCGACCGGTTAACTGAGTACGGAAACAACATCGATGAAAACGGCAGCTTTAAGGACGACGGAAAAGCTTTGTTAGGTGATTATATTACAGCGGAAGAACTTTGGGCCTGCACTTCCTGTAATGCATGTGTTCAGGAATGTCCGGTAAATATTGATCCGCTCTCTATCATTATGGATATGCGCCGTTATCTGGTTATGGAACAAAGTGCAGCACCCGCCGGATTAAACCTGATGTTTACTAATGTGGAAAATAATGGCGCTCCCTGGCAGTTTTCTCCAGCCGATCGTTTAAATTGGGCAAAAGAAGCCTGACGCTCATGTTCATCAATTAAAACACACTCCTAACGGCCATGAAACTGCAAGAAAAAGAAGAAAACGGAAAAAAGATAAGCCCTGTTTTGCCTGCCAGTGTGAAAAATTTTCTCATTGATATTGATGGTACGGTAGGTGAAGATATTCCGAATGAAGAACCTGAACGGATGAAAGATGCCGCGGTTTATCCGGATGCGTTACAGAAAGTAAATCAGTGGTATGAAGAAGGCCATATTATTACATTTTTCACCTCACGTACAGAAGCTCACCGTGAAGTGACAGAAGTTTGGCTGAAAAAAAATGGTTTCCAATATCATGGATTGCTTATGGGTAAGCCACGTGGAGGTAATTATCATTGGATCGATAATCATATGGTTCGTGCAACCCGTTTTACCGGGAAGTTTACTGATCTGGTGGAGAAAAATGCCAATATTCAGGTTTTCGAAGAATAAACACTATGGAACACAATAATACTGTAACAACCATGGCCGATTATGCGGCCAAAGGGGAGTCTCCCGAAATTCTTTTCTGGGTTGGCTGTGCCGGAAGCTTTGATGACCGTGCAAAAAAAATCACCAAAGCAATTGTACGCATCCTGAATCATGTAGGCATAAAATTTGCGGTATTGGGTACAGAAGAAACCTGCAGCGGTGATCCTGCCAAAAGAGCCGGTAATGAGTTCCTTTTTCAGATGCAGGCTATGAATGCGATTACTGTTTTAAATGGTTATGGAATTAAGAAGATTGTAACCGGTTGCCCGCATTGTTTTAACACGCTAAAAAATGAATATCCTTCTATTGGCGGTAATTACGAGGTTATCCACCATACTCAGCTTATTCAACAATTGATTGACAGTGGAAAATTAACTGTCAAAGGAGGAGCATTTAAAGGGAAACTGATTACCTTTCATGACCCCTGCTACCTGGGTAGGGCTAATGATGTATACGAAGCGCCCCGGGAGATTATTGAAAAGCTGGAAGTGGAGTTGTCGGAAATGAAACGTAGCAGAGCCAAAGGTTTTTGTTGCGGTGCAGGAGGGGCACAGATGTTTAAAGATGCAGAAAAGGGAAATAAGGAAGTAAATATTGAACGTAGCGAAGAGGCTCTTGCATTGAAACCAGATGTCATTGCCACAGGTTGTCCTTTTTGTATGACCATGATGACAGATGGGGTGAAGCATTTTAATAAAGAGCAACAAACCAAGGTTATGGATGTAGCTGAGCTCATTGCTCAAGCCAATGATTTATAGGTGAAGTTAGATATCATAGTTTAAAACTTGTCAAATGGATGCATTTGAAAGATTAGCACCCGGTAGTAAAATCTGGATTTATCAAAGCAAAGAAGCGCTGACTCCGGAAACTGTTGCAGGTATGCAGCAATATACAACCCGGTTTTTAAGTCAGTGGACTTCCCATGGAAGCCCTGTAACAGCATCTTTCCAGATTTTATACAATCATTTTTTGATAGTAGGGGTAGATGAAGAAATGATTTCCGCAGGAGGATGTAGCATTGATAAACTGCTTCAGTTTGTACAAAGCCTTGAAAAAGAATTCAAGATCAGCTTGCTGGATCGTCAATATGTAGCCTGGATGGATCAGAGGGTGGTAAAAACTACCCCAATGAATGATTTTGAGGCCATGATAGAGGCTGGAGCAATAAATGAAAATACGATTGTCTTCAATAACATGGTAGTTACAAAAGCGGGATTCCAATCAGAATGGATGGTACCTCTTCATAGCAGCTGGCACTCCCGTATGCTAAAAGTAAAGTGATCAAATCCCTTTTGGATTTCCCACAATAAAAAAATCTCCCGTTTGTTAACGGGAGATTTTTTTATTCATAAACGGGGTTTATTGAATATCCTTGAAAAAATCCTTCATGCTCATGTTATGAGCTTTCAGAACTTTAAGGAAAGAGCCGATGGTAAAATTGGTTCCTTTTTCCATTCTCCAGTACAATACACGTGAAATGTCATGTTCAAAGGCGAAATAGTCATAAGCCGGGTAGCCTTTTTTCAGACGCAGTTTTTTCAACTTTTCTCCGATTTGCAATACCCGTGGGTCCATTGATTTGCCTGTGCTCTTCGCAACCGCTTTGGATGTGGCTTTTGTTTTTTTCTTCATATGTAATGTAATTGTTGAAGGCCGGAATAGAGCCGACCGGTTAAATGTATGTGTGATTTGTGAGTATTGGATTGGTGAACAAATATACGGAACTTTTCCTGAAAAAAGCAAATAATGTTTCATCTATGATATTGATAGAATGATGCAATCGGGAAAGGCTTTCGTAGAAGAAAAAACCTAAATCGTCTATTTGCTGACGAAAAAGAGATAAAAAAAGATGATTTATTGCCAGATAAAAACATCATTCCGGTCTTTCGGGCGCAGGGCCGTATGATCTTTAAATTCTTTTAGTCTGAGATCCTTCGGGTCAAGTTCCTTGGGTGGATACAGCGTCCCGTCTGGCTTGTTGAGCAATGTGATCTTTTTAACAGCATTGTTTTCTAAAAAAACAACCAGGTCGCTGCATTCGGATTTATTGACCCCCGTAAGTTTATTTTTATCCTTCGTATAATAAATAGCCTGACCATTCCCTTCCACAAATACTTTACATATTTTATTTTCTTTGAAATATCCAATCATGTTTTTCCCTTTTATCTGATTGAAACGTATGGAATCTTCCTGTTCTATAATAAAAGAGTTAACATACATCTTGAGCAATTTCATTTCCCCGTTGGCCATTGTCAACTGTACATGCCCTGCTGTCAACTGACTTTTGTCCGACCATAAGACGGGTTCCTTGAACATATTCATGGTAGAATCGTAATAAGTATAAACCAGTGAATCACAGCGGCCCTGGACCTCGGGTTTATAGAATTTCACACGATGATAAGCATACATGGTACGTAAGAGGGGGAGACTGTCTTTGGATATTCCGCCACTCAGGTTTTTAAGCCTCCGGTCTTCCATCTGTTTTTTGTATTCAATCGTATCAAGTACAGAAATCACTTTCAGGGTATCACCATGGAGGAAAAGGGTGTCTTTTTTACTGATTTGTTTGAGTAAGGCATGACCGGTAACTATGGAAATATTCTTTATTTCATTGTTTGTCGCATAATCACCGGTAACATTCAAATGCTGGCTGGTATCACTCAGGGTTACATTTCCGATGGCTCTGCCGAACCCGCTTGTGCGGTCATAAAACACGCTGTCTCCCTGCAAGCTTTGTTTGCCGCTATTAACCTTTGAATTCTTGCTAAAACGGGCATAATCATGAGCGGTGTCATAAAATCCGTTCTCACAATAGATTGAGTTTTTTTTATTGGTTTCCCGTATCCAGGTTGGGCCGTAGAAATAAGCTGTTTTGGTAGCCGTATTATAGTCAAGGGTATCCGAATTCATGATGTATTTCGGATTGGTAAGCACTACCTGGTTTTTAAACGCCATCATCCGGGTAGAAGCCACATAATATCCGGTGCGGCTGGTGAGGACATTGTCTTCGCTGTGAATGATACCTCCGTCGACATAGGTAGCCAGTTTTTCACTTACAGCATAGGTCATATGCTCCGTGGTAAGGATCATCCCTTTATCTTCCAAACGAATGTTTTTTTCCAGCCTGGCAAATTTTTTATTGCCATCGTATTTCATTTCATCTCCGTACAAATTCAGCGAGTCGCCTTGTTTAAAATGTACATGTGAGAAGGCATCCAGAGAGTTGTCTGAAAAGAGGTGGGCACTGTCGCAATACATGGTTACATTTTCCTGTGTAAACACAACATTCCCCAAAAGCCGGCGTGTTTCTTTCCCCCCAATAGGTTTGCTGCCTTCAATCACATCGGACGAGAAATTGATTTTTTTCTTCTCTTTCTGACCCATTGCAGGCAGGAAAGAGAGGAGGAAGAGAAGACTGGCCAAGCCATGGCGTAAAAACCGAAGCATTGATTTAGGCAGGGGCCTGACAGTGTTCCGTATTTTCATGATAAGGAATCAGGCAGGAACTGCTCCGCGGAAGAGTGTCTGTTTGCGGTCAGGACCCACGGAAACAATACGTATCGGTACACCGGTTTGTTTTTCAATAAACTCTATATAGCTGCTTAGTTCAGCAGGCATGGAATCGGTGGAATGAAGCCCTGTAAGATCTTTTTTCCATCCGGGTAACTCCGTATAAACGGGTGTTACAAACTCAGGAGAAATATCATATGGCAGGTAATCTATTTGTTCGCCGCGGTGGAGGTAATGCGTACAAACTTTGATGCGGTCAAACTCACTGAGAATATCCGCTTTCATCATGATGAGCTCGGTAACCCCATTAATCATTACAGCAAATTTGAGGGCGGGTAGATCCAGCCATCCGGTACGACGGGGGCGGCCTGTAGTGGATCCGAATTCATTTCCTGTTTTTCGGATCTGTTCACCTGTTGCATCTTCCAGTTCGGTAGGGAAAGGGCCGCTGCCAACACGTGTACAGTAAGCCTTGAAAATACCTATA
Organism: Bacteroidota bacterium; assembly: GCA_013288325.1. Taxonomy (GTDB): domain Bacteria; phylum Bacteroidota; class Bacteroidia; order Palsa-965; family Palsa-965; genus Palsa-965. The sequence continues at coordinate 18,370 of JABDCB010000026.1, read as the reverse complement.
ACCCTTCCTATACGGCCAGGAGCAAGTCCAAGTCCTGTACAAGCCCCTGCACAAATAGTATTGGAGGAGGTAACAAAAGGGTAAGAGCCAAAATCGATATCCAGCATAGAGCCTTGAGCTCCTTCCGCAAGAATTTTTTTCTTATTCCGGAAAGCATCATTCATATACTGCTCGCATTCTACCATTTGAAGGTTCTGAAGCAAATGTATTCCTTCAAACCAGGCAGGTTCAAGTTCTTCCAGATTATATTGATATTGATAGGCTGCCAGAATTTCTTTGTGTTTGGCTACCAGCTGATCATACTTCTCCCGGAAACGCGGATTTTTAATATCACCCACACGAAGTCCGTTTCGGCCGGTTTTATCCATATAGGTGGGCCCTATGCCTTTTAATGTAGATCCTATCTTCTCCAGGCCTTTGTGTGCCTCAGAGGCGGCATCCAGCAAACGATGGGTAGGTAGAATAAGGTGTGCACGGGTGGCAATACGAAGCTTGGTATATACATCCACGCCCATTTTTTGAAGGGCATCGATTTCCTTCTTGAAAATAACGGGGTCAATAACAACTCCATTACCCACTACATTGATTGCGGTAGGATGGAAAATGCCTGATGGGATCGTATGCAAAACATGTTTGATACCATTGAATTCCAGTGTATGTCCTGCATTAGGGCCCCCCTGAAAACGGGCAATAATATCATAATCGGGTGTGAGTACATCCACAATTTTCCCTTTTCCTTCATCCCCCCATTGGAGACCTAATAACACGTCTGCTTTCATTTTAACTTGGATACGGCCGATTCCATGGTTTCGGTTACGGTAAATACTGTGTTGAGTTTGGTAATAATAAGTAATTCATTAACCCGTTTGGAAACATGAGTGATTACCACTTCACCTCCGGCCTTTCGTACACGGGAAAGGATATTAATCATCACATTAAGGCCTGAACTATTGATATATTTCAGATCCTGTAAATCAAATACCATTTTTATCTTCCTGGCCTCAATGAGTTCATCGATCCCAGTACTAAGCTCAGCGGCCTGTCCTTTGTCAATCAACTCGCCTGCCAGGTGAATGATTTCAATACCTATTTCTGGTTCTATTCGAAATGAAAAAGTCATGCAGTTTGCTTTTTGGTATGGATTTTCAGATGCTCGCATTTTCCTGTTTTTTCCAGGTTTTTGCAATGTCCGTAAAAGTTAAGGGAATGGTGACTAATGTCAAACTGTAGGATGTCTTCGGCCATTTTTTGTATTTGCTGAACCCTTGGGTCACAAAACTCAACGACTCGCTCACAATCCATACAGATAAGGTGATCATGTTGTTTATATTCAAATGCTTTTTCAAACTGAGCCAGGTTCTTTCCAAACTGATGTTTTGTTACGAGGTTGCAGTCGAGCAATAGTTCAATGGTATTATACAAGGTAGCTCTGCTTACCCTGTACTTTTTGTTTTTCATATGGATATAGAGGCTTTCTATATCAAAATGCCCGTTCCGGTTATAGATTTCATTCAAAATCGCAAACCGCTCGGGGGTTTTCCTGTGTTTTTTCTCCTCCAGGTAATTGGAAAAAATGGTTTTAACCTTTTCCTTAACATCCAGTTCAGCCATACGAAAAACAACCTTAAAAAAGCAGGTTTAAAGATAACAAATTAATTCTAACGGGATTTTTAAATAACGGGTTGCCCAGGCCCCCTTTTTTAACCCCAAAGGCTTTTTTAACCCCAAAATTACTTTCCTGTTATTGAATACCAGGTCAGAATATAAGCCACATTCATGATAGCGGGTTTATTTATGAATTATACACGTGATAGCAGGGAATTATCCTAAAAGGAAAAAAAGCTCTTGTTGTGTAGTAGAGGCTATAAATAGCCTACTGTTTGCTAAGTGGATTGGCCGGTTTATCCACTGCTTTAAAAGCATGAATTTTAGACCGCAGCCAGGTAAGGGCCTCGTCTTCAGTTTGAAAAACCTTGGTTTCAGCAAGGGGCTTGCTATACTGGATAAAGTGATTGGCTTCAATCTGGTTCATCAGATTGCGGGAAAGAAAAGCTCTTGCAATGAGGTTACTGTCAAGATCGTTACGGACGGAAGCCAGTTTTTTGGCAATATTACTAAGGAGGACATTATACTTGTTAAAATCGTAATAGATGGCATGCGGTTTACCTTCTGCTAAATCCAATACGGCTTTGAGAATATCAATTGCCACAGCTTCATTCAGCTCTCCATCTTTTGTAAAACGGACACCTACAATTTTATCTTCAAGCAGAAATACATCTGCTATCGATACCGGGATGATTTTCTTCTTCACAAGACAACAAAAGGTGGTTGATCCAATAAATTACAGGAAAAAAAATGAAATATGCAAGAATTTAGGAAACTATCCGCTTAGCTTTTGCCATCAATACGGGTTACACTCACCACTCCAGGTACTTTGCGGAGTTTGTTCATTAAACTTGTCATGTGCTTGGTGTCATGTACAAATACCATAATGGTTCCTTCAAAAGTGCCATCGTTGGTATCAAAACTGATCGATCGCATATTTACATTCAGCTCGCTGGAAATAATTTTGGTGATATTGTTCACCAAACCTATTTCATCAATACCACTGATGTGGATACCGGCCAGGAAGGAAAGGAGTTCCTGGCTCATCCATTTGGCTTTTACAATCCGATAGGCGTAGTTGGACATCAGGGCAAGTGCATTGGGGCAGTTAACCCGGTGTATTTTAATGCCTTCATTAATCGTAATAAATCCGAATACATCATCTCCCGGAATGGGCGTACAACAAGGCGACAGTTTATAGTCAATCTTATCCAGGCTCTCGCCCAGAATAAGCATATCCGATTTGCCCCTTACATTACTTACCATCTGCTCCAGAGAAGGCTGTTTACTTTCCGGTTTTGCAGCCTGTTTGGATGGTTTTTTATCCTTGTCGCGTACAAAATTCTTAACTGTTTTCAGATCCAGCATGCCGATAGCCACGCGGAAAAACAATTCCTGGGCACTGGGCAGCTTCATATAGGTAGCGTAGAGATTGATATTCTGAACGGTAAAATCCAGCTTCAAATGATTGAATTTGCGTTCCAGCATTTCTCTTCCTTCTTCGGCTTTCTTTTTCTTTTCTTCTTTAAGGGCATTCTTGATTTTTGCCTTTGCACGGGCTGTAACAACATATCCCAGCCAGTCTTCTTTGGGATGTTGTTTTACCGATGTAAGCACTTCCACCTGATCACCGCTTTTTAAAGGATGGCTCAGTGGAACAAGTTTGTGATTCACTTTGGCCCCGATACATTTTTCACCCACTTTGGTATGTACATCAAAAGCAAAGTCGAGTGCGGTAGCATTGGCCGGTAAGGTTCGCATTTCCCCTTTAGGAGTAAATACAAATATTTCTTCGGCAAAAAGATTCAGCTTGAAATCGTCGATAAAATCAAGGGCATTCTGTTCGGGGCTTTCCAGTAATTCACGAATCTTACGTATCCATTCCTCCAGCTGGCTTTCTCTTTCCTCCCCATCTTCTTTATACTTCCAGTGTGCTGCATATCCTTTTTCCGCCAGTTCATCCATACGATGGGTACGGATCTGGACTTCCACCCATTTCCCATCCGGGCCCATAACAGTTGTATGCAAGCTTTCGTATCCATTGGCTTTGGGAGTAGAGATCCAGTCACGTAACCGTTCCGGACTTGGATGATAAAAATCCGTTACAATAGAATACACTCTCCAGCAATCTGCTTTTTCGCGGTCTACCGGCGTATCGATAATAATGCGCACTGCAAAGAGGTCATAAATCTCCTCAAAAGGAACTCCCTTGGTTTTTATTTTGTGATAGATGGAGAAGATGGATTTAGGACGGCCCAGTATTTTGTATTTAAGCTCAGCCTCATCCAGGGCCTCTTTGATAGGAACAATAAATTTATTGATAAACTTACGCCGTTCAGGATCCGATTCCGCGAGTTTTTGTTCTATCTCATGGTATACCTCCGATTCGGTATACTTAAGTCCCAGATCTTCCAGTTCGGATTTTATTGCATTCAAGCCCAGGCGGTGAGCCAACGGAGCATAAAGGTATAAGGTCTCCGAAGCTATCTTCAGCTGCTTATCGCGGGCCATAGATTCCAGCGTGCGCATATTATGAAGGCGGTCGGCAAGTTTGATAAGGATTACGCGAATGTCATCCGAAAGAGTCAGAAGCATTTTTCTGAAATTCTCGGCTTGCAGAGAGCTGCTTTGATCGAATACTCCGGAAATCTTGGTGAGTCCGTCAATGATTTTTGCTTCCTTATCACCAAACAAACCACGGATATCTTCCAGGGTAAGGTCAGTATCTTCTACCACATCATGGAGCAGGGCACAAACTACAGAGGTCGTCCCCAGTCCTATTTCTTCTGCACAGATCTGGGCTACAGCAATGGGGTGATAAATATACGGTTCGCCCGATTTACGCCTCATATCTTTATGGGCCTCGAGCGAAATTTCAAACGCTTTCCTGATCAGTTCTTTATCGCCTTTTTCAAGGCGGCGGCGACAGACAGTTAATAAGGCTCTGTATCGCTTCAGAATTTCTTTCTTCTCAGCTTCAAGATCAATAACGGGGTTCTTCTCCATATAATAAAGCGAGCAAATACGGGTTGGGGACTGGGTTTATTCGAATACAAAAATAAGCATTTTGGGCAGAAAAAGCAGTTGGTTCCAGACTTTTTCGGAATAAGAATGAATTCATATATTTGACCCATTGCATAATTTTATAAATCCTTTATGGGAAGTTATTTTTCGACGATAGGGTTGGTTAAATAATTCTTCTCGTATAGTTATCAAGGCTGAAATGATTAATACTTGATCACAGGGTATGCTGTTCAATTCTTTCAATTTTTTTCTTTTTTTTCCAATTGTCACCCTTGTCTACTTTTTGTTGCCACATAAATTCAGATGGTTGCATTTGTTATTAGCTAGTTGTGTTTTTTATGCAGCCTTTATTCCGGCTTATATACTCATCCTGTTTTTTACTATTATCATCGATTATATTGCCGGACGAGTTATTGAAAATTCAGATGGCAGAAAACGAAAAAATTATCTCATTCTGAGTATTGTTGCCAATGTAGGAGTTCTTGCTTTTTTTAAGTATTACAATTTCTTCAGTGACAATATTAATACTCTTCTTACTTCATTGGGCATTACAACTCCAGAGATACCACTATTGAATATCATTTTGCCTATAGGATTGTCATTTCACACTTTTCAGGCAATGAGCTACACCATAGAAGTGTACCGTGGACATCAAAAGGCAGAAAGGCACTTTGGAATTTATTCACTCTATGTCATGTTTTATCCGCAATTGGTGGCTGGACCAATTGAGCGACCACAGAATCTGCTTCACCAGTTTCATGAAGAGAAATACTTTGACTATGACCGTGTTGTAGAAGGACTGAAATTGATGTTATGGGGACTTTTCAAAAAAGTAGTGATTGCTGACAGGTTGGCTATGATCACGTCTACAGTATACGATAATCCTCATAGTCATACATCAATTCAATTAATGGTAGCAGCTATATTGTTTTCTTTTCAAATTTATTGCGATTTTTCAGGATATTCAGATATCGCTCTAGGCAGCGCTCGTGTTATGGGATTCAAGTTGATGAAAAATTTCGATCGTCCGTATTGCTCCAAGAGTATCTCGGAATTCTGGGGAAGATGGCATATTTCACTTTCCACCTGGTTTCGCGATTATTTTTATATCTCTCTAGGTGGCAATAGGGTTGCACTGCCACAATGGTTTCTCAATTTATTCTTGACGTTTTTGGTTAGCGGATTATGGCATGGAGCCAACTGGACTTTTATCATATGGGGCGCTCTTCATGGAGTTTATTTGATCCTAGCTATAATAAGCGAAAAGATAAAATATAGATTTTTTAACCCCAGGAAGTCCCCAGAAAAAATTAATTTTCGTAATACTTTGAAAATGACAGGTGTATTTATCTTGGTGACTATTGCATGGATTTTTTTTCGAGCAAAGACAATTTCAGATGCCATTTTTATTCTCGGCAGGTTGCCTTTTGTGTTAACAGAATTGAAGTATATGGTTCAACACCATGACTTTACAACATATTTACATGGTATGTCCATTGCAAATATCGGACTTGATTTTGTGTTTGTATTTGTTTTATTATACATCGAATTCCTGCATTCTAAATATAACCTGTTGGGCCTTCTTAACAGGCAAGTAACTGGTATTCGATGGACTGTTTATTTTTCAGCAATTATACTTGTTTATATGTTTGCTTCTTTCGAACATCATCCATTTATTTACTTTCAGTTTTGAAATGAAGCAGCTGGCCTTTAAAATTCTGTTACTCTTAACTCCCATTGTTGGGCTGTATTTCTATGGCCTCAGCCTGATTCATCCTGATCAGATCATACTGAATAAGGGGACAGCAATTCTTATTCTTGGAGACTCTCATACTCAATGCGCTTTGAATGATTCTATAATGCCTGAAACAATGAATTTAAGCTCTTCCGCTGATCTCTATTTTCATTCTTATTTGAAATTGCGAAATATACTCATGTTTAATAAAATTAGGACTCTTGTCTTATCTTATGATTATACTTCTTTTTGGCCGGGGATTGAAGATCAGTTTTTTTATGCTGGTAATTTTGACTTTAAATTGAAGAGTTATGAATCCATCATGAACATATCAGACATAGAACAAGTAGTAATAAATAAACCAACTTCTTTAAACCACCTTATGGGATTTTTTTTCGGTGAAGCGAGAGACCAGGAGAAATCAGCACTCTCCTTTTCTCTGCATGGACAGATGAATGAGATTGACTCGATCAGTCGTTATGGAGGATATTGTTCTTTTAAAAAGAGCTGTGATCAAAAAGTACTTAAAAACAGAGTAGATAATTTAAAGCAGAAGGGAATGCCTGACGTAAGGCAAAGTTTGAAAAGAAGTAATTTTCAATTGACTTATTTGGTGAAAATATATGACCTTTGTCGCGTACAAGGAATTCATCTCGTACTTCTAAATACCCCTGTGTCACCTGAATTTTATCCGTTACAAGGCGTAAGTAAAAAGAGCTGCGTTTCTTTTATGAGAGATATTCGGTCTCAGTTTTTGCCCCAAGCAGAGTATTTGGATTTTACAGATTATTCTATGACCCCTGAATCTTATTGTGACGTTGAGCACCTGAACGGAAAAGGAGCGATCGTGTTAAGCCGGAAAGTTTATAATTTAATAGGAATAGATAGCCTATCCGTAAAGGATAGGCACAATCCTTAGTTCCTCACATGTTTTTTTCTTGATTTGTTGAAATAAGCAAGGAGATGCTTATCGCCGGGCATAAAATTCAGAGAAAGCCTTATTCAACTTTATGACCATCTCTGCCGGTGTTAGCTTCGTGGCTACACCGCTGTACCTGCGGATAAGGAAGGGAAAGGGCTCCCGTAACTGTTTAAAGTGGTCGTCCATAATAATAAGCCCTTCAATGGATTGTTCATCTGTAAACCCAAACTCTGCAGTCAGAAATTGCTGGGGTAGGGAGTTGAGTGTCGTATCTCTTTGTAGCTGGTCATTGAGCATACAAGGTGCCAGATTTTTTGCCGTTATATTTTCAGAGCAACTGGTATAGAAAAAATAGACAGGGCTGAAATGGTAATTTTTCCGGAAAGCCTCTATAATCGTTTTGTTTTCTGTCTCCACTTTTTTGAGATAGGCCTGGGCAGCCTCTTTATCCAACGCTTTTATCTGTAGTTCTCCGGTTTTAAGCCCTACCAGCAACGCGCCTTTTTTTAACAACTCTATTTGAGATACGGCTACGTCGCTTTTATCCTGAGCCTTCAGTGTAAGACCGGATAGAATAAAGATCAGGCAGAGAACAGCTTTCATACGATTAGCGGATAAGCCATCCTATACCAAGTCTTGCTTCCACTGTTTCTTTTGCATAAGGGCCATTGGATTTGGCATGTTTACCTAGCGGGATATAGAATGGGGCAGCTACTTCAGGGAAAAGACGAAGATGTTTCCAGAGAATGATATCATATCCAACCCGAACCCCGGGAGCAATAGCATCGCAATGTGCAGTTCCTTTATAGTCATAGGTATCGGAAGTGGTATAAGAACGATATTGAACATCCTGATGCTGAACAATAGAAAGATAACCGAGTTCGAATCCGGCTCTCAGCCCCCTGGGTTGTTCTTCCGTACTGCGTTTGGAAGCGAAAAACCATTCGTAGCTGGCCCGGTAATACTGACCGGTAAAACGGGTTGTGACCGATCCCGGATATTCATGGGCCGGGATATTCGGATCATTGGCAATAACAATGCTGGACGATATGTTATTATCCCAACTATTTGATCCGTTCAGATTGCCCGAGTTTCCTGCCGGTGCCAGTTCAGACTGAACACCCAGCAATCCGGTTCCGAATTCAAGACCAACAATGGCTTTGTTTTTAAGAAAATATTTTACGCCTATACCCGGATAGGCATGGTCTATACCAAGCGACCCGTTTACATAGGCTTCTATATGCTGAGCTTCCATACAACAGGAGCCAAGAAAAAAGAAGATTAATAGAAAGAATGAGTTCCGAATATACACAGTCCCATATGGTTTATACAAATTTAACTTTTCCCGGCGATATCCCTTTCTAAAGGATATAAATCATTTTGCGGGCAATACGGTCGCCTTGCATTCCCCGAAACCGATACGTACTCCGTTTCTTTCGGCATGTCCGCGGATTATAACGGTATCCCCGTCTTCAATGAATTTACGTTCCGCCCCGTCTTTAAGCTTCAACGGTTTTGTCCCTCTCCAGGTAAGCTCCAGCATGGATCCGAAAGAACTGGGTTCAGGACCGCTAATGGTGCCCGATGCCATCAGATCACCGATGTTTATATTACAACCATTCACCGTATGATGGGCCAGCTGTTGCTCCATGGTCCAGTACATGTACTTATAATTCGACCGGCTTACGATAGTTTCCTCTTTGGAGTCTTTGCCAAGGATAGAAACTTCAAGCGGAATATCCAGATTTTTGTTTCCGGTGTATTGGAGATAAGGGAGTACAGGCGGATCCTGTTTGTAGCCTTCTGTCCGGAATGGTTCCAGTGCATCCAGCGTAACAATCCAGGGTGATAGCGTAGATGCAAAGTTCTTGGCCAAAAAAGGTCCCAGGGGAACATATTCCCAGGTTTGAATATCGCGTGCACTCCAGTCGTTAAACAAAGCCATCCCAAAAATATAATCATCAGCAGCTTCTGTCGTGATGCTATCTCCCATTATGCTGGGGCGACCGATAATAAAGCCAAGCTCCAGTTCAAAATCAAGTGCTTTGGTCGGGCCAAAAGAAGGGAGTGGGGCATCAGCAGCCTTTATTTGTCCTTTAGGACGGTAAAAACTATGTCCTGAAATACAAATGGAAGAAGATCGTCCATGATACCCTACAGGCAGATGCTTCCAGTTGGGCAGCAACGCATTGGCCGGATCGCGAAACATGGTACCTACGTTGGTGGCATGATCAATACTGGAATAAAAATCGGTATAGTCCCCAATCCTTACCGGCATCTGTAACTGAACATCAGCACATTTGTGAATGATTTTTTTCTGCAGATCCGGACGATCTCTCAACTCTGGGTTATCTGCATTCATCATATCGGAAACAATCTGCCTCAGCATGCGGCATTTTTCCTTACCCATCCCCATTACCGGATTGAGGTAATCATTTTCAAATATCTGCAGGTTAACATTCAGCTCTTTCATATATCCGGCCAGGGCAGCTTCGGCCAGATCTATTACACAATCACCGATGGCTACTCCAGCTCTGGGCAATTTGCCTTCCCGTTTAAAAATTCCAAAAGGAAGATTCTGTATAGGAAAATCACTGGAAGGATCTATAGGTAACCAGGATTTCAGTTTCGGGTCGTTGGCTTTGATCATAAAATTATTTTGTGTTTTGTTTAAGCGCCTCTTCCAGCTTTTTGATCTTACGGTTCTTATTTGCAATTAGTACAGCCAGCAATGGAACAACCAGCATATTGGCGAAGGTAAACAAAGAAAACAGGCTGAACATCTTGCCCAGACTGGATGCACTATGAGAAACATCGGCTACCATATAAGCCCTGCCATAAATATGCATCAGCACTCCCCATGCCCCGCCTAATAATGCAAATAGCAAAAGAATAAGATAGGTCGGAAGACTGTTGCGGAAAAAGATCTTTCCAAAGGCAAAAATGATCCCGCTGGCCATCAAGGCATAAATTAGAAAAACTGCACAAACCAGCAGGGTAGGGGTGGAACCGTCTAATGTAGCAGGGCTATCCTGCTGAAGGAGAATCATGATGCAAAATTAATATCCTTTTTGACAATCCTCCTTCCATCTCTCCGGTGTTGGGGCATAAAGTTTCCCATCCGTTAAAATGGATCTCACAAGCTGGCTAAGTGATTGATTTTGTGTTGTCTATATAAGATTAATTTTTTTCACCGGAACGCTGTATCTTTCCATCAATCCCGCGTTATTATCAGTATCTATGCTCCGAAACCTGCTGCTTTTTTCCTTATTCCTTCTGTTTTTCCATGTAAAAGGACAAGAAAGCCCTGTACATACCATTAAAGTAAGGAAGCCCGCAAAAACCATAGCCGATACCACTGCTAATTTAAATGTAACAGCCGGAACCGGTATCACCTATTCCATTGATTGGATTGATGTTCCTCCGTTGGAGAATCTTAGGTATACAGACCCTGGCTTTCCCGGAGGAGTAGATTCTCTTTTTGCTTTTATGAAGAAGAATACGGTATCGGCAGCGCCGCAAAAGCTAAACAACTTTCTTTTTGATACGGTTAAAGTTAAATTCCATATTGATAAAGCCGGAAAAATTACGGACATAGCGATTGATAAAACGGTAAACCCGGCATGTGATTCAGCTGCTGTTCGCATGGTGCGGAAGATGCCAGCCTGGAAACCTGCAACGATAAATGGTAAACCTAAAGACATTGTATTTCATTTGCCCGTTAGTATTCAGCCTGATGGTAAATAGGATGCTTCCTGTTCAAATAGAAATTGGGCTTGAAGTAATGAATGGAGGTAATGCTCTAATTAAAAAATACAATGAATTAGTAAAAAGTGGTGGTGTATTAATCAAAATTGGAACGAAGCAATAAATGGAGGTTATGCATTGATAAAGATTAGAAACGAAATTATCAATGAAGGTTATGAACTGATAAAAATAGGGAACAGAGTAATAAAAAAAGGCAATCCATTTATCAATAAAGGAAACGAAGTAATCAAAAGAGGTAATGGACTAGTAGAAAATGAAAATGAATTAGTAAATGAAGATAACAAATGGATAAAAATTGCTCACGTCTTTACCAATTCTATTCATGCAGTTGTAAAAAAGGTGAACACATTTATTAAAATGGTTTGTGAATTGATAAAGACACCTAACAACCTGATAGAATCTGGTCATGTATTTATAAAGACAAGCAATGTATTCATTCGATTCTTTTCCTTTTTCAACAATTGATTCTTTTTTTGATCAAAAATAAATCCTCTCTGTACAGGATCGCCTCTTTTCTAGTTAATTGTTTATAGATTAGTATTATGAAACGCTATATCTCCCTGTTTTCATTCATATTCATCAGCGGCTATTGTCTTTCCCAAACAGGGGATATTAATACCATTGTGGTTAGAAAGCCCAAGATTGTTGATACCATCACCACGGTATTGCCTCCGTTGTGGGAGCCCGATACACCTGCCCAGTTTCCCGGAGGGCAGGATGGGTTGTCTCAGTATGTACACCGTCATATTGAATATCCTAAAAAAGCCATGGATGATAGTATCCAGGGCACCGTTATTCTGCAACTAACCATTAAAGCCGATGGAAAAGTAGGAAACGTAAAAGTGGTCAAGAGCCTGGGTTCGGGCTGTGATGAAGCGGCGTTGGATATGGCAAAAGGAATGCCGGCATGGATCAGTGCACATCATCAGGGTAAGCATGTGGAATCGGATGTATACCTGCCGGTAGTATTTTTAGTTCAATAGTGTATCTTTTTAATCAATGGGCGTTATGGGTTCAGATAACAATCAGAAACCATGCAGCAGGCCCTCCTTCATCAACCTATGGAACTTGTTTCTAAATACCACGCCAGCAGCGAAGCTCTACAACAGGAATGGGTGGAGATACAAGCCGCACAGGCAGATCCTGCCCGGTTTGAAGTGCTTTACGACCGGTATTACGAACGTATCTTTTCTTTTATCTATCAGCGCCTGGACGATAAAGATCTGGCCTTTGATACCGCTTCCCAGGTTTTTCTAAAAGCCATGCAAAGCCTGCAAAAGTTTAAGTTCAAAGGGGTGCCCTTTGCCTCCTGGCTGTTTCGTATTGCTAAAAATGAAGTGTATCAGCTGTTCCGTAATCAGAAAGCAACACGTACCGTGAACATTGAAAAGGCGGGACTGAAAACACTGGTAGATGACATGGAGGAAGATTTTTATGAGCCCTATTATGAACTGCTCAAAGAAAGTGTGGCCTCTCTGGAAGAAGAAGAAATTCAGTTTGTGGAAATGCGTTTTTTTGAAAAAAGAGCTTTTAAGGAGATTGGCGAGATTATGGATATTACCGAGAATCATGCCAAGGTGAAAATGTATCGAATCCTGGATAAGTTGAAAAAAGCATTGCTGAAAAAAAGAAAACCTCATTAAGAAAGACCTTTAAAGAACCATTCCGATGAAACCGAAAATCAACATAGACCGGGACAAGATCACTCCGGAGGAGATCAGGGCGAAGAAGGATTTTAATGCGGTACTGAAACAGTATCAGCTGAATCCTAAGCAGGGAGGGGAAGGAGGAAAATCATTTTCCCGTTCCACCGGCTTTCTGGCTACCGGAATCGTTATTTTGGCTGCTGCAGTCTCCGTGTTTATTTATAGCCTGAACAGTAAAAGTTCAGAAAAGAAAGACATCGTAAACAAGCAGATCGTTTCATCGGAGCAAGTGAAGATGAAAGTAAAACCTCTGGTACAAAAACTGGATATCACTTATCAGCATTATCAGGTAGACGCGGCACAGGGCGGGGAATTCAAAACAACGAAAGGATCCAGGATTACCGTGCCCAAGCAGGCTTTTGCAGATGCCAGCGGTAAGGAACTGAACGGACAAGTGGAACTAAGGTTCAGGGAGTTTCATGATCCGGTAGATTTCTTTTTATGCGGAATACCGATGTGTTATGATTCGGCCGGAGTAAGGTATCAGTTTGAATCGGCCGGTATGGTGGAACTGTTGGGTTTTAAAGACGGGAAACCGGTGTATATACTTCCCGGAAAACAGGTGCAGATAGAGCTGAATTCCAAACGTACCGGTGGCATTTCCTACAATGTATATAAGTTCGATACCGCTTCCTGCAACTGGGAATACCTGGGTAAAGACAAAATCGCCGGAAATGAAACGTTGGCATCATCAGCCGGACCGGTCTTTTCCGACAGCCTGAATACAAAGGATGTGTTTAATGCCCTTCCGGAAGTAAAGGCGCTTGATGTTGAGATGGAGCAGGCAAAGAACGATTGTGAGAAACAACTGAAACAGCTATCCAAACCGGCTACCGAACCTCATAAACCGATCAAAGCCACTGCCGGGCGGCAGCATTTAAACATAGATATTCTTCCATCCGAATTTCCGGAGATGGCACAATATAAGTCCATGTTGTTTGAGGAAGACCCGGATAATACCCAGATAGATAAGGATGTATTTAATAAAGACTGGGAAGATGTAAAGTTAAGCGCCGGAACAAAAAAGGGAGTAAATTATACGCTTACCCTGATGCGCAACAAGCAAATCGTGCATCTTATTGTAAGACCTGTTTTTGAGGGAAAAGAATACGACAAGGCCCTTGCAGATTTTAATGTAAAATTCAAATCATATGAAGCGGACAGAGCGCAGCGCATAAAAATACAGGAGGAAGAAGATGCCAAAATAGCCGCCTGTTTGAAAAAAAGAAAAGAAGCAGAAGAGCAATATCAACAGCAGTTGTTTAGCTCTCATAAAATGGAAGCTATGGTAAGTTCATTCTCCATCAGCGGGTTTGGGATCTATAATTGTGACAGTCCCTGTCTATATCCCAAAGGACAGATAAGCCCAGTCCGCCTTGTGGATGCAAAAGGGCAATTGCTTCCTTGTACTGCTGCTTATCTTGTTGATGATTCAAAGAATGCACTCTTTACCTATTATAGTGCCGATATTCCGGAGTTTCGGTTTAACCCCAAGGCAAAGAACTTGCTATGGACTTTTGCAAACAATAAATTTTATGTGCTGCGTAATGATCAATTTCACTCCATTGGTGTTTCCGGCCACCGGGATATGAAGCTCGAAGAGGTAGGGCAGGAGTTTAAAAATGCGGAAGAAATGAGGGCCTATTTAGGGATATAACTCACATTTGTGAGCAGGTGTAAGCATCTTTCTTTCTATCAGATCCCGAAGGATAGGAAAGAAGAAACAGAAGGTGCGTAAAAAATCCCTAATTTTCAGGCAAATTCTGTTTGTGCAAACCCGTCCCGCATTTTTTTATCTGTTGTCTTTTATTGAAGGAGCCGCTGTAATGGCTGCGGAGCTCATTGGCGCTAAAATGCTGGCTCCCTATTTCGGTTCTTCCCTATATGTATGGGCCACCGTAATGGCTATAACCCTTGGCGGATTGGCCATGGGTTATTTCTGCGGAGGTGTTCTTTCCTATAAAAGAAAGAAATCAAATACCCTCTATTATGTGATGTTTCTGGCTTCCATACTGGTTATGCTCATGCCTTTTACTTCCCGAATGATCCTGACCCTCGTCGGGGCTCATGCATTACTTCCTTCGGTTATATTTTGTGCTTCCGTGTTTCTGCTTCCACCCATTTTTATGATGGGAATGGTATCACCGCTCATCATCCGAAATATTACGACTAATGTAGATCATGCTGGCCGTTCGGCGGGAGCAATCTATGCCATCTCCACGTTGGGAGGTATTTTCTCCACCTTTCTTACCGGGTTCTGGATCATCCCCATGTTCGGTCTCATGAAGCCGTGTATCGTAACCGGTATTGTTTTGGGCATTATCCCGGTGATTATGCTGCTTCGGCAAAACAAAATGACGGCTCTGTTTTTTCTTGCTTTTGCTAGCTGGACCTTGTTCCGGTCGTTTCAAAATGAAACGCCGGCTGGATTGTCTATTCCATATTCCAGCGAAGGATTGCTTGGGCAACTCATGGTGGTAGATTACCCCGGAAATAATCCCTATGGTACGGCAAAGGGCACAAACCGGGTGCTGTTTGTAAACCGGATAACCCAAAGTCAGTATAATACCGAAGCCGATTCGCTCAAACATTTTGGTTATGTGGATATGATCCTGCAGGGTGTTTCATTACTTCCTCCCAGGCCAGCTGTATTGGTTTGCGGTTTAGGCGGAGGAAGTCTTTCTCAGGAGCTACTGAATAGAGGCTGTAAAGTAGATGCCTGTGAGCTGGATGCACGCATGGAAATGGTGGCCAAGACCTATTTTCATCTTACCCCCGATTTGCTCGTTCATATAGATGATGCACGGCATTACATCCGCAATACAGATAAGAAGTACAATGCCATTGTTCTGGATCTTTTCAGAGGGGAGGAAAGTCCGGGTCATTGTTTTAGCCGGGAAGCCATTGAGGAGATAAAAAATCATCTGTTGCCTGGAGGGTTGTTTATGATCAATGGTAATGGGTTCATATTGGGTAAAAGCGGGGCGGGTATGAGGGCGATCTATAGAACACTGAAAGAAAGCGGGATGAATATCACATTGAGTGCGACCAATAACGAAGAAGCTTGGCGTAACCTCATATTCTTTGCTTGCAGGGGTGAAGAAACACGACAAGATTCATTGATAACCGTGTTAAAAAAAGCTGGGAGGCCCGTACTGGATCCAGCTGCTTTTTCATCACCCAATGATAAAATTCTGACGGATGATATTCCTGCTCTTGATCAACTTAATGCCGATGCCTATCGTAACTGGAGATCGGCCAGTATTACTTATTTTGCGAGCGAAGTACAACGCAACCGGACTGTGCCGTTTTTTCAATAAACTTGCGATCCAAAAGACTAGTTTTTACAAATGAATTTCCTATTCCACGTTGTTCCTTCAGACCATCCACTGCTGCGTTATCAGCATGAGTATGTAAGCTTGTGTGAAGGACTGAGGGAACTTGGATATACTTTTTATGGAACAGCAGAGTACTGGCAGGAACCTGAAAAAAAGCAATTTCTTATTCATAAGGCCCCTGTATCTTTTGTAAGTGATGTAGCGGTATATAATACTTACTATTTTGCCGCCTTCCCGGAAGCTATTAAAGAGGTGGACTATTCCCGAATCAATATCCTAATAGATAGGGAAGATGGACTTTACGGTACTTATGGACATCCTATGTTCAAAAAATTTAACCTCATCCTTCGTACACATTATAATGGCCATATCAATTACACCTACTATCATCCCAATATTAAACCATGGGCTTTTGGTCTTTCCAATCGCATTATGAAAGCCGTGGATGATTCGTTTGATGAGCCAACGATTGATCGCATATTAGTCAATTTTCGTATCGCTCATCAACTAAGAGATAAGGCTGCACATTCTTTTGTGCCTTTTCTTGCTGAAAGATATCCGGTTTTCAATCGAATAACCAATGAAATAGGAGCGCTAGGAACCAGCGCTTCCACTACGGAGTATGATAGAATTAACTGGGAGCAAAGTGGCCACCGGCATGACCCTGCATATTATCGATTATTGAATACTTCTATTCTTACGTCAACTTTTGGTGGTTTTGTTTTTCTAAAACCATTTGCTACCAATCGTATTGTAAGACAAGGCCAGCATTTTTACGGATTATTATCCAAGATTTTGAAGGGGCTGGGAAAAGACGATGCTGTTTGTTATTTCATTGATCAGTATGATAGCTGGAGATTATGGGAAGCATTCTATGCTAAAACCTGTCCGGTACACATGGATTTTGAATACTGGAAATGGATATTGCCCGTGATGCCCAAAAATAAAGTACACTATTGGGGTGTAAGCGGTTTTCGATTTGAACAAAGCGCACAGGAGCTTTTGGAGATGCACCGGGATGACATTCTGCAGATCGCCAACCAGGGAAGAACATGGTCGGCGGCTAATTATGGTCCTGTGCCAGTTGCAGACCGCTTTCTAAAGCTTGTAAAGGAATTGGAAAAACGTGGAGACTTTTAGGACCTCTTTTTATACCACCCTCTGATTTTATCCATTGCAGGTTTTTCCACCAACAGGTGAATTAAAGTTGCAAGTCCCAACTCAACAGGTAAAGCAAACAGGATGACAGACTGAAAATGATTTAACGAAGTGTGAGCCACGGCAAAAGGAATCAGAATGACAAGGGCCAGATACTGATGTATGAGATATAACCCAAAGGAAATTTTTCCAAGAAAAAGGGTCACCTTATTTACTATAAACCCCAACATCCCGTTTACATATAGAATAAAAAGAGTAAAATAAACAGTCAGTAATATTATATATTCTGTATAATTCACTACTCCATGACTGCGTCCCCCGGACCAAAATAGTGTTAACTGCACATAAAAACATACAGCGATCAGCAGGTAGCGGAAAAGGCTCGGTTTATCAAAACGAATCTTATAGAAAAGAATACCCGCTAAAAAAAGAGGGAAATGATTGATAAGGGGAATTTTTTGACCAAGCATGGTATGAATTCCTGGAGCAGCAGAGGGGAGGAAACGGCCATAATAGTATACTGGTACCAGTATAAAGAGCCCAATAATTTCTACGCGTTTTAGTTTTCCTGTAACGAAAATGAGCAACATAAAAAGGTAGAAAAGCATTTCTATGATCATGGTCCAATAAGGGCCATCGAGATCTGTAAAGCCAAGATAGGTCTGGAACATAGTCATGTTGGCTGCATAACTCCCCAGAAATAATTTCCAAGGTATATGTTTGCTTAAAAGAAGAAAGATGGCTGTAAGGGTTACGCAGGTCCAATAGGTGGGATAAATTCTCGAAAACCTGCTGACAACGAAATCTTTCCAATGTCTTGTTTTTTCCAGCGTAAGGAGGATAACAAACCCGCTGATGATGAAAAACAGGTCGACACCGGTAACCCCATATTTGAAGCCATAATTTGCTTCCGGCTGATCCATGGTATAATGAAAAAAGACAACAAGCAGGGCCGCAATACCTCTTAAGGCATCGAGCTCTGTAATCCGATGGGTTTGTTCAGTTTTCAATAAAGATCAATAAGATGAAAAAGTGTTCCGTTTTATAAATTCAGGAAAAAATAGGAAATGTTTTCATCATCGTATTTACCTTTTTCTTGACGGCGGCAATCACT
>JABDCB010000025.1 GCA_013288325.1 Bacteroidota bacterium | reverse complement strand
TCAGCTCTACTACCCGCTTGTGCGACAACCCAGATGGGCCACCATGACCTGTATAATTAAAAATAAGTGCTCCCTGATCGATTCGCTTATTGATTGCATCTTCCACTCCCGGATAACGTCCTCCGCCCGGAGTCTGTTCTTCCTGATAAGCATCCAGATATATCTTATCTACATTGTAATTGACAAAACCGGTATCCATCATGGTAGCCAGCTGTTCGGCCTGAATAACGTGGGTATCACCATCTCCGTCATCAGCAACAAAACAAACGGTATTTCTCCAGTCGCGCATCACAGAACAATTCTGCAGATTACAACCTGATATCGGAGGTGGGCTTCCGAGACTGATATACTTTTGTTCTTTATTAATCAATATCTGTGCACTCTCCACATCCCTTACCGGAAAACGTCCCACCCCTATATCAATATTGCCCGCATCACTGGGTGTATCCCAGGGACCTTCGGTGTCATCCAGCAATCCGAAAAATTCATCCGATACATACGAGTCGCTTTCATTAAGCGGTCCGGCAGGATCCAGATTTTCGAACGTAACAATAAAGTTGGTGTTACCCGGAAGCCTGTGTTTAGGATCGTATGATCCGTCTCCAAACAAAAGCAGGTATTTGGGCATCGTGGCAGGAGTCTGATAACGTTTGTAAAGCATGCGGGCAAAATCACGTAACGCCACCACATCCTGTCGTCCGGAAGAAAACTCATTGTAGATCTGCTGGGGAGTGACAACAACCGTTGTCATATGATCATTGGTAGCATGCATATTTGCCAGCTGATTGGCCTGGGAAAGAAAATCAGGGTGAGATATAATGATCAGATCAGTCTGCGCCGTTGCATGCAGGTTCTGATTCTGAACCGGGCCAAAATTAACCGGTATACTCATCGATGCCGTGGTATCAAAAGCCATAAACTCACGGATGGAATCCGTAGGCAGGATAAACTGACCGCTGGTGCCGGAATAAGCAACCTGCTGAAGTTTTACATTGGTAAGATCTGTCACATCCCACACTACAACCCGTGGAATCATGTTGGCCACAGTAAACTGAGAGATATTTCCGGGCGCTGCTGAATGGGAATCACGAAAGAGCATAGCTGTACCGGCCATCTGTAATTTACGACGTACATTCACCTCCACATAATTCATCCATCCCTGACTGGGTGTAGGGCTTTGTTTGCTTACCGTTACATTCATTGCCGATGAAGCGGGCAAAAAAGAAATACATCCGTAACGCTCCAAACCATAATCACCCCAGTAGGTAGAGAAACTCACATTGGGTACGCTAAAATTCAGAGAGGTGGATTGGCAGCTCAGATTAAAAAATACAGAATCGAGATTGGCAGGAGAAGAATTTGACGGGTTATAGGTATCGGCATCATTCCTGGCCACCAGATCGGCCTTTACCGTGACGGGAGATGTTACATCAATATTGGGAAAATTAAAAGGATAGGTATAAGAGTTGATAACATCAAACACCTCTCCATACCATTCTCTGCCGGAATTAAATAAGTTCACGGCATCGTTTTCTACAAAACTGTAATCGTCAAAAGTGGTCACCGTTTTGTTGGGAGTAGCCGAAGAAGAAGGCTGTAATGCAATGCGCTTGGATGTACCGGCAACATCGGGCGAAATGAAATAGAATGTGGTATCGCTGTATTTATTCAGCAGATGGCTGAATTGTGTACAGGAGCTGCTTGCTGCATTGTAGGACCAGGTATGAGGCGATACTCCGTAAAAAAGAAAGTAATCGGTGGAATCCATTTTTATTTTGGTGCTGCCCCCTGAATAATAAATGGCATTCTGCACCAGATCGTCGCGACGGTAGGTGCTGTTTAAAAAAGGAAGCATGCCTCCTCCGTTACCATAAACTTTCAAATCCTGAGGATTCATGTTTTTAACATCAATACCCATTGATTTCAGATACGAATACGATAGTTTATAGATAGCCGTGGTGGTAACACCCAGTCTGAACCAGGTGCCGGTAGCCAATACAGAAGAAGTGGCAAAGGCTCTGGAAGAAACAGCAGCATGTTTGGATGGTTCAAAAGAAGGGTTGAGTTTGAGCTCAAAAGAAATCAGCCGTTCCACCTGCCCGGTTGTTTTATTAAGCCTTATTGGAACAAAAGTTACTTCGGCAACAGGCATTCTGCGGTCGTAGGTAACAACTACTCGAGGGGTAATTTCGTTTTTTAGCGCTTTTTTATCTACGCAGGCAAGAGAAGCTGCATCCAGAGGCTGGAATACTGGTTTGAGAATGGTTGCTGAAGCGCTGTTTTCACTTCCCTGCATAGGAATACGTTGAATATATTCCGGCAAAAAGTTTTTAGAATAGGTGGCTCCGTCAAAATAAAGTACCTTTTTGTTTTCTCCGTTTAAAAGACCCCAATCGCGGGGTGCCTCCCAGTTAATCATGGGTTTCTTGACACCTTTACCTTTTTTTGCGGTGGCAACGGATGTTTGTTCGGAGTGAGGACCACCTCCCGGCATATTTCCGCCCGAACCGCTACCTGTCTGTATGCCTGAAGGAGTGGTGGCAGCCGGTGTAGAACCGGAAGCTGGTGTAGGTTTAATGGTATTTCTTTGCAAATCCGGTGCAGGGGCCGGACTTTGCTTATTAGTAACCTGAGCACATACCGACAATGACAACAATAAACAAGCCGGCAACAGTATCAATCTCATTCTCAGCATATTTAACTCCTTGAGTGTTCAAAAATACGTAATTAATTCAGATCGATCCTTGTGTTTTTCGTGAATTAAACATATATTTACCTGAATTCTTGCATGTTTCCATCTTTTCATCATCACCCTTGTCGAACGAAGATTTCGGCTCATTATTGTTGCAAAAAGCTCTTTTAGCGCAAAAAAATGGGTTGGATGCAACTAATTTGGAAAAAACTCGTAGTATTGTATTCTTATAATTAATCCCAGGACCATGGTAAAGCGTTTACTCATAGCTTTGATCGCAGGGTTTACTATGTTTTTCAGCGATACGGCGTTCGCTCAAGACCCTGAGTTTACGCAATTCTACGCCAATCCGCTTTACCTGAACCCTGCTTTTGCAGGTACAGCGCGGTGTCCACGTATTTGTCTTAACTATCGTAACGAGTGGCCCGGCATCTCCGGTACCTTTGTTACCTACAGCGCTTCTTACGATCAGCATATCGATGCGATCTTCGGAGGTCTTGGTCTTATAGTAATGAATGACCGTGCCGGTCAGGGTACCATCAATACCACCAATGTAAGCGGTATCTATTCTTACCAATTGAATATCACCCGGGAATTTTCAGTGAAGCTGGCCGGTGAGGTTACTTATATGCAGAAGAGTGTAGACTGGAGCAAACTTAATTTCGGCGATATGATCGATCCCAGAAGAGGATTCGTTTATACCAGTGCTGAAGTTCCTGGTGCTCCCAGCAAATCCAATATCGATTTCTCGGCTGGTATCTTAGGATTCAGCAAACGTTATTTCTTTGGTGCTGCTGTCAATCACCTGACCCAGCCTGATGAAGGTTTGATGGGCCCCAGTATATTACCTATGAAATTTACCGGTCATGCCGGAGCTATCATACCACTGGATGGAAACCGTAACCCATTGGTTTATATTTCTCCAAACATCCTTTATCAGAAACAACAGGATTTTCAACAGCTTAATCTGGGACTGTACCTTGTTAAAGGACCTATCGTAGTTGGTTTATGGTATCGTAACAGAGATTCCTTTATTCTGTTGCTTGGCCTCCAGAAAGACCATTTCAAAATCGGATACAGCTATGATGTAACTGTTTCGAAATTGACCAATACAACAGCCGGTTCACATGAAATATCGTTCCAGCTGCAGTTTGAGTGCAAACCGAAGAAAAAGAAGTTCAGGACAGTAAGCTGCCCTTCCTTCTAAACAATAAATAAACTTTAAAACCGTTTAAACACTTACAACCGTTATACCCAAACCTATGAAAAGGATCCGTAAACCGTTGATTATCCTGGCTGGCATAGCGCTCCTTGCCTCTTGTGCAAAGGATCGTTCCAATGTTACCGGCTGGAATTACAACGACCCGAAGAATGGTGGTTTTGAAGTGGTTCCTTACGAAGAGCAGGAAACTGGTCCGGGCCTTGTACTCATTGAAGGTGGTACCTTCACCATGGGACGCAACGAACAGGATGTACTGTACGATTGGAACAACATTCCACGCCGTGTTACTGTTTCTTCTTTTTATATGGATGAAACTGAAGTACGTAACCTGGACTACCTCGAGTATCTTCACTGGACAGGCCGCGTATTTGGCGCTAACTATCCTGAAATCCTGTCTAAAGCCCTTCCTGATACCCTGGTATGGAGAAGCAAACTGGCTTATAATGACCCTTATATAGAATATTACCTGCGTCACCCATCTTACCGTGATTATCCGGTAGTAGGTGTAAACTGGTTACAGTGTAATGACTTCTGCTCCTGGAGAACAGACCGTGTAAACGAATTCATTCTTATCCGGGAGGGTATCCTTGAGTTTGCTACCGATCAGCGCGATGGAACAACTTTTAATACCGACTGGTACCTGGCAGGCAGCAAAGCCACCACTCCTTATGAGGGTGCCGTAGTTCAGGATATTCCTTCTTTGGATCCAGACCGCCAAACCCGTAAAGTGCGTATGGAAGATGGTATCCTGCTTCCTAAATACCGCCTGCCAACAGAAGCAGAGTGGGAATATGCCGCTTATGGCCTGATTGGAAACACTATCGGAGAACGTATTACTGATCGTCGTCTTTATCCCTGGAACGGACATGGTGTTCGTAACCCGGATGAACGTTATATAGGTCAGATGCAAGCCAACTACAAACGTAGTAATGGTGACAACATGGGTACTGCCGGTTTGCTGAATGACGCCGGTGATATCACAACTCCTGTGTTCTCTTATTGGCCAAACGATTACGGTCTGTATAACATGGCCGGTAACGTGAGTGAGTGGGTAATGGATGTATACCGCCCTCTTTCTCCTGAAGATAAAGATGATTTCCGTCCTTTCCGTGGTAACGTTTTCAAAACAGCCCTGAAAGATACGACCGATCCTAACCTGACTGTTATTAATGACTCTATCAAACACGAATATATCCTGGATAAAAGCGGTGCACGTGTTGACAGTGTGATCACTAACCTGCCTGGTCACATCAGTATGCGCGATGTGGATCTGAAACACAAAGAAGATAACCTGGATAAACGTCGTAACTACAAACAGTCCGACAACATCTCTTATCTTGACGGTGATGTGGAATCCAGTATTTACTACCAGGATCCTACTGCACAAACTCCGGATAAGATCATGTATGAGTGGAGCGTATCATCCCTCATCAATGACAAGGCCCGTGTTTATAAAGGAGGTTCCTGGAACGACCGTGCTTATTGGATGGTACCTGGTACCCGCCGTTTCCTTGATCAGAAACAGGCTACCAGCTGGATTGGTTTCCGTTGTGCGATGGCACGCGTAGGCAGCCCGGTAGGACTTGGCAAAAGATAACATTCCATTCTTCATAACTTTTAAAGGCCCCTGTCATTCAACTGACAGGGGCCTTTAAATTTGTTATATGACTTCTCCTGAAGATCTTTACGCCCTTTTCCGGAAGCATCCTTTGGTGACTACCGACACCCGGCAGATACAGCCCGGTGCTATTTTCTTTGCTTTAAAGGGCCCCCAATACAATGCCAATGAGTTTGCCGCACAGGCCCTTGAAAAAGGTGCCAGCTATGCCGTTATTGACGATCCGGCCTTTGCCCTTGATAAACGGTACCTGGTTTGTAAAGATGTACTTAAAATGCTTCAGCATCTGGCCCTGCTGCATCGCAAACAGTTACACATACCTGTAATCGGTATTACCGGCAGTAATGGTAAAACAACCACCAAGGAACTTATCCATGCCGTGCTCAGCAAAAAATACAAGGTACTGGCAACATCCGGCAATCTGAACAATCATATTGGTGTCCCCCTTACCCTGCTCCTCATACAACCCCAACATGAAATAGCCATCATAGAGATGGGCGCCAATCATATGGGCGAGATCAAAGAACTTTGTTCCATAGCCCTGCCCGATTACGGACTTATTACCAGTATCGGCAAAGCCCATCTGGAAGGGTTCGGAAGTTTTGAAGGCGTGATAAAAGCCAAAAGCGAATTGTATGACCATATCCGCAAGGCAGGAGGACATCTTTTTGTAAACGGGGAGAACGACCTCCTCCTTGGGCTTAGCTCAGGTGCTGACAGGATTTGTTACGGAGGAAAAAACGGAAGCCTGGTAAAAGGTAGCATCATCGGTATGGATCCCTTTCTTTCCCTGAACTGGGAAAAAACAGCAGGAGGCAAAAAGCATATTGTCCGCTCACAGCTGATAGGACAATACAATTTTGATAATTTCTTAGCCGCAATTTGTGTAGGCTTGCATTTTGGCGTGGAAGAAAAACAAATATGCGAAGCGCTGGAATCCTATGTACCCTCCAACAACCGCTCGGAGTTGCGCCAGACAAAACACAATACCCTTATTCTGGATGCATACAATTCAAACCCATCCAGTCTTACAGCGGCTATTGATAATTTTGCGGCGCTCGAAGGCCAAAACAAAGTTGTTATTGTCGGAGATATGCTGGAGCTGGGACAGGAAAGTGAAGGAGAGCACAGCCGTATACTGAGCTTGTTAGGAAGCAAGAAATTCGCGAAGGTATTGCTGGTAGGAAAAGAATTTCAGAAAGTACAAGCCGAACTGGAAGCCACCTATTTTTCAACTTCAGCAGAAGCACTGGAATGGATCCGGCAGCATCCGTTTACCGGAGCTACCATCCTCTTAAAAGGATCGCGTGGTGTAGGGCTGGAAAAACTCGTAGAAATCCTTTAGAATAAGGGGAGTATTCGCACTTTAACGTTGAGTGTTTAGCGTTCATAATTTAATATTCTCAATTATAAATTCTAAACACTCAACTCTAAATGTTTAAATAACAGTCCTGCCTCTTTCAGTAGCCCTACTCTTGTTGCCGAAAGTGGCCCGCCTCCTGCCATCATTTTTTGTCTCCTGCTCCTGCCTCCTGTTTTTGCCTCCTGCCGCCATTTTATCCGAGTATCCCTCTTGATATCACAATCTTCTGCACTTCGGTAGTGCCTTCGTATATCTGGGTAATCTTGGCATCGCGCATCAGACGCTCTACATGGTATTCTTTTACATATCCGTAACCTCCATGTACCTGTACCGCTTCTACCGTTGTTTCCATGGCCACTCGGGATGCAAATACCTTGGCAATAGCTCCTGCCTGTGTATAATCCAGGTGCTGATCCTTAAGCCAGGCTGCTTTTAAACATAACAAACGGGCCGCTTCAATTTCGGTGGCCATATCGGCCAGTTTAAATTGTATGGCCTGGTGCTGACAAATCGGTTTTCCAAAAGCTTTACGTTCTTTAGAATAAGCCAGTGCCAGTTCATACGCTCCGGAAGCAATACCCAGTGCCTGAGAGGCAATACCGATACGTCCGCCGGAAAGTGTTTTCATGGCAAATTTGAATCCGAAACCATCTTCACCGATACGATTCGCTTTAGGCACTTTTACATCGGTAAACATCAGGGAATGCGTATCCGATCCTCTGATACCCAATTTATTTTCTTTCTTCCCGACTACAAAACCAGGCATCCCTTTTTCAATAATCAGGGCATTAATGCCTTTATGTCCTTTTTCAATATGCGTTTGTGCTATGACAAGGTATACGGAAGCACTGTTTCCATTGGTAATCCAGTTCTTCGTACCATTTAACAGATAATGATCGCCTTTATCAATGGCTGTTGTTTTTTGGGATGTGGCATCCGATCCGGCTTCCGGTTCGGAGAGACAAAAAGCGCCTATTATCTCGCCTTTTGCCAGGGGCACCAGGTATTTTTGTTTTTGCTCTTCGGTACCGAACTGCTCAAGGCCCCAGCAAACAAGTGAGTTATTGACCGACATACAAACGGAAACAGAAGCATCTACTTTAGATATCTCTTCCATAGCCAGCACGTAAGAAATGGTATCCATGCCCCCACCTCCGTATTTAGGGTCTACCATCATTCCCAGAAACCCAAGCTCGCCCAATTTCTTTATTTCCTCTTTCGGAAATTTCTGTAATTCATCCCGTTCAATAACTCCTGGCTTAAGTACATCCTGGGCAAAATCTCTCGCTGCTTTCTGAATCATCAGATGCTCTTCCGTTAATTTAAATTCCATGGCTTAATTGGGGTTTGGTAGGCGACAAATATACTTATTAATAAATTTGTTTAATCTTACTGTCATGAAAAAATACAAGGTTATTGGACTCATGTCGGGTACCTCCCTGGATGGGCTGGATATTGCCTGCTGCGAATTTGTAAAAGATAAAACAAAGTGGACCTGGCACATCCGTAAGGCCGAGACCATCCCATATAGCCCTGGCATAAAGAAACGTCTGACCCAGGCTGGGAATACCACTGCTATCGGACTCCTCGAAACCCATACCTGGTTTGGTACCTGGCAGGGTAATCAGGTAAATGCCTTTATAAAAAAACACCGGCTACAGGCTCCGGATCTTATTTGTGCTCATGGTCACACCGTATTTCATCAACCTGCCAGAGGCCTCACACTTCAGATTGGTTCAGGAGCTGCCCTGGCTGCCGTATGCGGAACAGATACGGTATGCGATTTCCGGTCCCTGGATGTAGCGTTGGGAGGACAAGGCGCTCCCCTGGTTCCTATCGGGGATGATCTGCTTTTTCCGGCTTATGATTATTGTCTTAACCTCGGAGGTTTTGCCAATATTTCCTTCCGCCAACAAGGGAAACGGATTGCATATGATGTATGCCCGGTAAATATTGTTTTGAATGAACTGAGCAGTAAGAAAGGCAAGGCCTATGACCGCAACGGAGCGCTGGCATGCAAGGGAACTGTTTCTGCATCACTTCTGAAAACACTCGATTCGGCCTCCTACTATACGCGCAAGGGACCCAAATCACTGGGTAAGGAATGGGTGGATAAAGAGGTGCTGCCTCTGCTGAGCAAAAACAAAGAATCAATCGAAAACAAGCTGCATACCTATGTGGAGCATATAGCCCGGCAACTGGGCAAAGAGCTGAAAGGAAAAAACAAACATATTCTTGTTACAGGGGGCGGAGCATGGAACACGTATCTGATGGAACGTATCCAATATCATTGCGAATCGGTCATAATCCTTCCAGAGCCGGGACTGATAGCCTTTAAAGAGGCCCTGATTTTTGCTTTTCTCGGATTGTTAAGATATTGCAATGAAACAAATACCCTGCAGTCGGTGACCGGTGCCAGGCGTAATTCAACAGGTGGATGCATTTATACAGGAAAAACCGTATAAATAAAAAGTCCCGGTAGAATAACCGGGACGATAAATTCAGGGAAAGACGGGATCAGAAACTATCTTCATAGTAACCGTCATCTTCTTCCTCATCATCCTCGTTAAGGCCGATACTAAAGTCTTCAAACTTGGAGGGTTCTTTTTCTTCGAACTCTTCAAATTCTTCCGTCTCTTTTTCTTCTCCTTCTTCCAGGCCTTCTTCCTCAAGATCCTCTTCGTCTTCGTGCAGATCGTTCTTCCAGGCCTTCTTCTCCTTTGCCTTCATAGGCTTAAGAGTAGACGCTTTGGTTTTCTTGAGCTCTTCTGCGCCCAAAACTTTCGTCTTCTTGATTTTAGTATCCTTCTTTGCTGTCTTAGAAGATTTTTTCATTGCTGTAAACTTCCAGGTTATTACAAAGGTAAAAAAGCTTTTCTTGAATATTTAGCACAATGATACAATTTTTTTGCAAAAAAATACGTTCCGGGCACTCTCTTCTATTCTTCCCCCAAATAATGTTTTCTTACTTTTGTTCAAATCCCGTTTATAGATGAAGATGAAAGAAATGATTCAGCGTTATGAATCCAAGGCTCCTGAAATTGTATTTGAATGGAGAGATCCGAAAACAGAAGCCATTGGATGGATTGTGATCAATTCCCTGCGCGGCGGTGCTGCGGGAGGCGGAACAAGGATGAGAAAGGGACTGGATAAGCATGAGGTAGTATCGCTTGCCAAAACCATGGAAATAAAATTCACTGTTTCGGGTCCCGCCATAGGAGGAGCCAAATCCGGTATTTGTTTCGATCCGGCCGATCCGCGTAAAGAAGGTGTGCTGAAACGCTGGTTTCATGCCGTTGCTCCTTTATTGAAACACTATTATGGTACAGGGGGCGATTTAAATGTGGATGAGATCCATGAGGTGATTCCTATTACGGAATATTATGGAATTTGGCATCCTCAGGAAGGTGTTGTGATGGGCCACTTTAAACCTGATGAGCGGGAAAAGATTTATAAAATAGGACAGCTCCGAAGAGGTGTTTCAAAAATCATTACCGATCCCCACTTCACCCCTACCCCTAATGCTACATATCTTATTGCCGATATGATTACCGGTTATGGAGTAGCCGAATCGGTGAAACATTTTTATGCTATTTACGACGGTGAGATAAAAGGCAAAAAAGCCATTATTCAGGGATGGGGAAATGTAGCAGCAGCAGCAGCTTATTATCTTTCTCAGATGGGTGTTGCTATTGTAGGTATTATAGACCGCAACGGGGGACTGCTGAAACAGGAAGGTTTTTCTTTTGACGAGATCCGTACTTTATTTCTCAACCGTCAGGCCAACCAGCTTCGTTCCGAAAAACTGATTCCTTTTGATGAGCTTAATGAACGTATCTGGGATCTGCCTTGTGATATCTTTATTCCCGGTGCTGCTTCCCGTCTGGTAACACGTGCCCAGATAGACCGGTTACATGCAGCAGGTTGCAAAGTGATTGCTTCCGGAGCCAATGTACCTTTTGCCGATGCTGAAATATTTTTCGGACCTACGGCCGCTTATGCCGATTCGGTGATGAGTATTATCCCCGACTTTATTGCCAACTGCGGAATGGCCCGCGTATTTGCTTATCTGATGCAGCATGGCAGCGATTACAGCGACCAGAGTATTTTTCAGGATGTTTCCAATACCATTCGTACGGCCTTACAAAAAACCCATGCGGTGAATAAGGAGAAAATCAATCTTTCCCAGACAGCGTTGGAGCTGGCTCTTAAACAACTTATGCAGGAAACAGAAATCCAGGCTGCAATAGGCTGAAATAATAGCCGCAATGCTGTTCCGGACATGAATAATACCTTATTTTGTATCGGTATTTGAATGCTTAAGTAATGGAACAACTCAGGAAATTATTTAATTATCCTTTATACGGACAGGATACGGTGGCTGAGCTCAGCTGGTGTATCGGCATTCTGCTTATAGGCCTTCTGCTTAAACGGCTCCTGACCCGTCTGCTTACCCATTTTCTTTTCCAGATACTCAAACGCTATTCGGGCGAAGATGTAGGATATGACAAACTTCATGTCCTCGTTAAAAAGCCACTGGGATATCTTGTTCTGCTGCTTACCCTGTACTTTGCTGCCGATTGCCTGAGCTTTCCCAACGAATGGCATCTGGCATCGGATGATCATTTCGGTCTGCGAATGATATTGCAACGTTCTTTTCATCTGTTACTTATCGCCAGCCTCAGTTTTATCATCCTGCGCATTGTGGATTTTTTCGGGCTCGTATTAAAATATCGTTCCAGTCTGGCCGATACCAAAGATGATCAGCTTGTTCCTTTTATTAAAGAAGCTATTAAAGTCCTGATCATTATTCTGAGCATGTTTACCATCCTGGGATCCGTTTTCAGAATCAATGTGGCCTCCCTCATCGCCGGATTAGGCATAGGCGGTTTGGCAGTGGCTCTGGCAGCTAAAGAATCCATTGAAAATCTGCTGGGGTCGTTTACGATTTTTCTGGATAAGCCTTTTATGGTAGGCGATTATGTCAAAATCTCTTCTTTCGAAGGTACGGTTGAAAGCATCGGTTTTAGGAGCACCCGCATTCGCACCGTTGAAAAAACTTTGGTAACCGTTCCCAATAAAAAAATGGTGGATGCAGAGCTGGATAATATCAGTCGCCGTACACACCGCCGTATCCGTTTTACATTTGGTCTGGAAGGGGGCTCCACTTCGGCTCAGATACGTACCATTACCAAAGGCATAAAAGATTTCATGGAAAAGGATGAAAGGATCCTACCCGACACCCGTCAGGTAAGCTTGCTGGAACTGGGAACCAACTCCGTCAACATGCTTGTATTGTGCTATATGGAATCTCCTGATTATTCGGATTACCTGCACTTGCAGGAAGATCTGAACTATGTGATCCTGGATCTGATGGAACATAACAAGGTAACATTCAGCAGTCCGATAACGGGGTTTGGCGGACACCGGTAAAATAATTTTCAGCCCGGCACAACTTTTCCTGTATCCCCTCCGTTTAAGATAACAAATACATCCCCCCTGAACAGAAAAGTTACCCTTTAGTCTTTTAGTACATCCCCTGAATTTCCGATTACATCCCCAAACCGTTTATGGAAAAATTCCATTTGCGGCATCTGACAAACAACAAATACATCAGAACCATGGGGACCACAACCAACAAACAAAACTCGATGGACGAGATCGTTTTCGAGAACAGAAACAAATCGTATGGAGCATATGCCATACGCAAAAGTTATGATGATGCACTCGTGCGTTCATTTGGCATGGCCATGCTCGCATTGCTGGCATTGATAGGAGTGTATCGCCTTTTACCCGACTCTAAAATAGTACCTCCTCCGGTTATCACTTCACTCACCGGAACACTTGTCGATATCCGCCCTATCATTGATCCGCCTCCCATTCAGAAACATCATGTTGATCCTCCACAGCGGGTACCCGATGAACATGCAGCCACCGTCTTTGTTGATTCCACAATTACACCTAAACCGGTAGAGACAAAAGTAGATCCGAACCCTTCTACCGGCAATCCCGGACCCGGTACTCCGGAAACAGGAAATCCCGGAGGCGAAGGATCACATCCGGGGCCTGTGGAACCTAAGGTAGAGCCTGTATCACTGCCTGTTCTTTTTGCCGATACCATGCCTGAGTTTCCCGGAGGAGAAGCGGCGCTGATGCGTTATATGCAACGCAATATCCGTTACACCCCCATGGCTACAGAAGCCCATGCGCATGGAAAAATGGTGATTCGTTTTGTAGTGGATGAACAAGGTAACGTAAACAATATAGAGGTGCTAAAAAAGGTAGGCTATGGGCTGGAAGATCAGGCATCGGAAGTGATTCGTAAAATGCCCAGATGGAAACCGGGTAAAGTAGGCAACAAAGCAGTAAAGGTATGGCATGTGCAACCCCTCACCTATGAGATACAGGAATGAGGAAGAAAACGAAGAAAAATTGACATAAATCAACGCTTTGGCCTTGCAGGTACACAACTAACAGGGTCATGTTTATAAGTGCATCTGTATGCTGACCAGGTGCCCTTCATATAGGAGTAATTTAGCATAACTAAAAAATTGTCCCCGATGCTGAATACAATTCTTCTTGCCGTTACTACCGGAATTACTGCCGATACTACTCATAAAGTAGCAACGGCAGTACCCGTTTCCGGCATTACTGCCGCACCTGTGAAAACAGAGGATACTCTCAGTTTGCTGGATATGGTGGTGAAAGGCGGATATATCATGGTGCCGCTGGCCATTCTGTGCTTCCTGGCCATTTATTTTATCATGGAACGCATCATTGCCCTGAGCAAAGCTTCGCGCATGGATCCCAATTTCATGAATCATGTGAAGGACTCCATCCATACCGGTAATCTGGAATCGGCCAAAACACTTTGCAAAAGCAGCGCAGGACCCGTACCCCGTATGGTTGAAAAAGGAATCTCCCGCATTGGGCAGAGCATGGAGGATATAGAAGGAGCCATGGAAACGGTGGGTAAGCTGGAAGTGAGCCGCCTGGAAAAAAACATGGGATACCTCAGTCTGATTGCCAAACTTGCTCCTATGTTCGGATTTGTGGGAACCATCCTGGGTGTTATCAAGATCTTTTATGATATCTCCCTGGCCAATAACGTGGAAATCTCTACCATCTCTCATGGTTTATATGTTAAAATGACCAGCAGCGCCGGTGGTTTGATGGTAGGTATCATTGCATTTCTGGGGTACTATCTCTTAAACATTAAAATAGATAAGCTGGTAAACAGGATGGAAAGAGGGACGATGGAGTTTATGGACATTTTGAATGAGCCGGGGAAATAGGTCCTCCCCCTTTATCCCCCTCCAAAGGGGGACATCCGCGTATCCCCCTCTGGAGGGGGCAGGGGGAGGAAGCGGCAGGAAGCAATTGTTAGTTAAATATTTAGAGTTGATAGTTTAAAATTTATAATTAAGAATATTAAATTTTAAACGCTAAACACTCAATATTCAAGTGTCCTAAGGACATTCGAGATTTAAAAACACTACAATGAATCTACGTAAACGAGAAAGAGAGCATGCGGAAGTCAGCACGGAATCGCTGAACGACATCATGTTTTTTCTGTTGCTGTTCTTTTTGATTCTCTCCACATTGGTTAGTCCCAACGTGATGAATCTGAATCTGCCGAATTCCAAGCCGAACAGAACCACGGGTCCTCAAAAAGTGACAATACAGGTTACCAAAGATCTTCAGTATTATATCAACCAGACAGGCCCGCTTCGTTTTGATGAGCTGGAGCCTGGTATCCGTTTTAAGCTGGGAGAAAATCCGGTCAATGCCACCGTGGTGCTAAAGCTGGATCAGAGTTTAAAACTCCAGGATTTTGTGGATGTATTACAGATAGGTGAAAAGCTGAAAGTAAAAATGATTTTGGCCACCAAAGCCTCTATCCATTAAATGATGAACAGCGCACGCATAGAACAAAAAGATGCCAGGGCATTGCCCTTGTTTATCAGCCTGACTTTTCTGGCGCTGTTGCTGCTGGCTCTTTATCTCATCAAGCTTCATACTCCTATCCCTCCCTTTCCGGAAGATAGCAGCGGGGTGGATGTAGCCTACGGGCTTACCGATGAAGGAATGAATGATGATGTAAATCCTCCTTCGTTTGACAAAAAAAGCGCTCCTATCCCTCCTGCCCCGGTGGATGAATCGGCCATCACCAATTCAACCGACAACTCGGACTATTCTGTGCCTCCGGTAAAGAAGGTGAAAGAAAAAACATTGGTGGTAAAACCGACTGAAAAACCGGTAGTAAAAACACCGGTACAACCTCCCGATGATGCCCTTGCCAAAATGCTGAAAGAATATAATTCCAACTCCAAAAATGTAGGAGGAGGTCATGGAGACGATAATACACCCGGATTTAAGGGCGACCCGAACGGAACACCGGGAGCTAAGAATTATACCGGCACACCGGGCAGCGGCGGACCCGGCACTGGTGGTACCGGTGGAACCGGAGCTCATCTGAGTCACCGTCACCTGGTAGTACCTGCCACCTTACTGAGCAATGCACAGGAAGAAGGGCGTGTAGTGGTTAAAATAACGGTGGATAAAGACGGAAATGTAATTGATGCCGAAGCCGTTGCCAAAGGATCTACCACCACCAATGCATTGCTTTGGGCCAAAGCCCGTGAAGCGGCACGCAAAGCCAAGTTTGACAAAAATCCTGATGGCAGCTTGGATCAGACAGGAACGTATGTCTTCGACTTCACCCTCCATTGATTTATTTTTTCCTTTCAAATACTGAATGGAATTGCGAATTTAGCAGAGCTTCTTTCTGTTAAACAGAAGCATTGCTTATGCCCCTCGATTATAAACAAACGCTCGATTACCTGTATTCCTGTCTGCCCATGTTTCATCGCATCGGTGCAGCTGCCTATAAAGCCGATCTGGATAATACCCATGCTCTTTGCGAGTTGCTGAATCATCCGGAAAATAAATTTCGCTCCGTTCATATTGCCGGCACCAACGGCAAAGGATCCAGCTCCCACATGCTGGCTGCTATTCTGCAAAGCAAAGGTCTGAAAGTAGGTCTCTATACCTCCCCCCACCTGAAAGATTTTCGGGAACGCATCCGTATCAACGGTAAAATGATTCCTAAAACCTATGTCAGCGGGTTTGTCAATACATACAAAAAAGAATTCGATCGTATCCAGCCTTCTTTTTTTGAATGGACGGTAGGTTTGTGTTTTGATTATTTCAGAGCCGAAAAAGTGGACATCGCCATCATCGAAACGGGTTTGGGCGGAAGACTAGACAGCACCAATGTAATCACCCCGCTCGTGTCGCTTATCACTAACATCAGTTACGATCATACCAATCTGCTGGGCAATACGCTTCAAAAAATTGCCGGTGAAAAAGCAGGCATCATTAAAAAGGGCGTTCCTGTAGTGGTGAGTGAGAAACAAAAAGCCACGGCTTCTGTTTTTACTAGTGCAGCAAAGAAAATGAAAACGGAGGTGGTGTTTGCTTCAGAGCATTATTCGGTAAAGCTCAGCGGCAGGAGGCAGGCGCAGGAGGCAGGCGCAGGAGGCAGGAGGCAGGAGGCATTTCTTGAAGTGGAGGTAAAAGAGAAAGGGCATGCACCCGTAAAAGATCTGTCATGCGATTTGCCGGGAGCGTATCAGCAAAAAAATATGGCGGGTGTATTAGCTGTTATAGCCGAACTGAATAAACAAGGTTTTGAAATAGGGGAAAAAGAAATACGAAAAGGATTGTCTCAAGTAAGAAAGCTGACAGGATTACGGGGACGCTGGGAGAAACTCTCCGACCATCCCCTTACCTATGCCGATACAGGACATAATGAAGCGGGCATTAAAGAGGTATTGAAATCCATGGAACAGATCCCGTACCATAAATTACTGTTTGTGCTGGGCATGGTATCCGATAAGGACATTACTACTATCCTGAAGCTCCTGCCTAAAAAAGCAGAATACTTTTTCTGCAAAGCCAATATACCCCGCGGCATGGATGCTACCCAGCTACAAGCCATGGCTAAACCTTACCACCTGAAAGGAAACACCTACCCCACCGTGAAAAAAGCACTGAAGGCTGCACAAACAAAAGCCGGAAAAAATGATCTGGTGTTTGTGGGTGGAAGTACGTTCACCGTAGGCGACGCGATCTGACAATCCTATAACATTCTCTTATAAAAAAAAGGGTTGTTTCCATAGTGGAAACAACCCTTTTTAATGGTCTAATATGAACGCTGTCTTAGTGAAGCACCAACATTTTCTTGGTGGCTACACGTGATCCATTTACAAACATGGAGTAGTAGTATACACCCTGACGTAAGTCGGATCCGTCAACGACAATATTATTTTCACCCGGCACCAGGTTATACGTCCTGATCACATCACCCAGTGCAGTTGAAATCTGCAGATAGGATTTCTGAGCACCATCTTCTACCTGACACTGTATGGCAGAAATATGCTGGAATGGATTCGGGATATTATCAGAAAGCATGTTGCTGGCACCTCCTTTGTTTTTCATTTCATCGGATGGCAAGCTGATACGCTCGATCTGGTGCTGGTAAGTAGTACCATTAAGCAATTGCAGTACAGCGTTGGCATAACCGGTTACCTCCGAAGTACCTGCAGCAATCTCCGTTATTCTGGAAAGCTGGGAAGGACTCATATCGTACCACGACTTGCCGTTGGAGAACAGATCCATCTCCATACCGAAATAGTCAGCCGCTTCTGTCATTCCTTTGCTTCTGAATCCGGTGATGATAGCTTGCGCATCGCTGCCTTGCTTGTTAACGATATAGGCACCTGCTAATGCAATTTCCCTTTCAGGACTTTCCAAAGCAGAGAATTCGGTAACAGCTCTGGCAAGTGCCAGTGAATCATCCGGTGTAAGAGCAGAGGATGACTGAGATCCTCCGGATGAACAACCGGTCTGACATTCGCCGGAAACACTTGGGCACCAGTTGATGGTGATGGATCCTGACAATACAGTAGGATCAACTACGGATGCATAATAGGTAAGCGCTGCATTGGTAGACAGAATCTGTTTGTACGGGGATGAAGGCACGAAGAAATTATTCTGACGTGTCAGCCCTTGTGTGCATGCACTTCCCTGGCTGGCGATAGAACCTGTGTTCTGAGGACAAACAGCCATCTGATAGCTTATGCTCGACTGGAAGGTGTTACACTCAAACTGCACACCGCTTGTTCCGGTTCCATTGTTTCCTTGTGCCTGAACTCCTGCATATACATTGGAGAAGGTGTTGTTAGAAACAATATTGCCGGTGGAGCTTCCGCAATTGTCGATAATGGTTCCGTAGTTATTGGAGGTAGTGGAATAGATACCTGAAAAGGTATTACAGTTTACCAGCAATCCGGTACAACCGTACATATCCACTCCATAGGTTGCATCTACCCAGTTGGTGGTGAGTCCTTGCGGAATTGCAGTAAAGGTGCTGAGGGTTACGCTTGGATTGGCACCATTGCTCACCTGCATACCGTGCAGATTGTGATTGAACGTGGTGTTCTTCACCGTAACCTGTCTTCCGGTAGGGTTGGTATAACTGGCCATGATCCCTGAAGTAAGACCGGTGAAAGTGGTCGAAGAAATCAGGATCGGAGGGGTGATACCCGGACGATAGTAATTATCAATTGCATAGGTAGCATCCACTGATGTAATACCGGCTCCTCTGTAGTTAGAAGCGTAAATGGTATTGGCTGTATTATTGGCAAAGTTACATCCCAGAACGGTTGGTTTAAATACATCATTCAGGGTCATGTGCGTATTCAATGCCTGTGTACTTAAGTTCAGTCCGTTATTGGTCTCGAACTGACAATCCTTGAAGTAGGAAATATTCGGTTGTTCGTATGCACCCACATACCAGTGGTAGGAGTACATGGCCACGTCGCGGCGGTTGTTGATGAAATTAGCACCTGTACATTCGAGAATACCTCCGGTATAACCGGTAACAGGCACTCCACCGCTCATTTGGGCATTAGATACACCTTCCAGTGCATTGGAAATAGTTGCTCCTGATTGCATCACGATGATACCTTGTGATCCGCTTACATTCTGTGCCGTGGCCGAAGTTCCATACACTTCCACACCCTGCCACATATCGCCGCAACCGTTTGATATTAAAGAATTCGGGTGCATATTCAATACCGAACCACGATCTACCTTGATGCGTTTACCTGCGCTCATATAGATAGTACCATACAGATTAAGTGTTGAATTTCCGGTCACGTAAATATCATTCGCTACATAATGCGTACCATACCAGGATGTGGTAGAGTTCACTACAAAATCAGTGAGGATAGGCAAATCGGAAACATAGATTCCACGACCATAGGTAGAAATACGGATTTTAGCCTTGCAGTAATTGATATCAATTCCGGTAACAGCTACTATCGGTAATCCCTGATTGAAACAATTCCATGTTCCCACACCCGGAGTAGTTCCTGCTGTTGCAAACTGGAACACACCCACATCCGTGCCTACATACAAGACATCATTGGAACCGTTCTGGTAAGTGATACAGTTAACAGGAAACGGAGGCAGGTTATTGGTAGCATCGTACCAGGTGGCACCACCATCGGGGCTGTGAACAACACGGTTCTGACCGGCTGATGTAGTTCCGATATTCCAGTACGCGTTAAAAGTAACCCAGATACGTTTGGCATTGTTCGGATCGATGGCCAGATCACAGGCACAGGCCCAGGACAATCCATTGATCAATGCACCACAGGTGGTATTGGAAGCAGCGATATCGGTCCAGGTCCAGACAGAAGTACTTGGATTCATCACTCCCATCCAGATACGGTTTGCAGTTGCTGCGCCGGTAGCGCCCCAGGTTGGGTTGTCTTTTACCACATAAATGGTATCGGGTGCATTGGGAGCAACGCGTATGGAACGGATATCATTTCCATCGGCTGGGAAACTGATAGATGACCAGGAAGAACCGAAGTTGGTAGAACGGAACACATCATTTCCGCCGGTAGAATTGCTTCCGCTGGAATAAATAATATTCGGATTATTTTGTGTTGTAACCACCGGTGAATTTCCTCCTCCATAAGGAGACGGAGTAGTAGTACTTGACAATCCACCTGAAGTTACATTCCCTGTAAAGGCAAAAAGACCTCCGGGGTTATCAAGACCATAATACATATTGGTAATCGGATTAATTACCCCTTTCCATCCGTCACCACCGTACCACTGCGTCCAGCTTCCGGAATGATAGTTATGGATACCATTATCCTGCGCACCTGCCACCAGCTCATCATAATTTGCTTCCGAACAGGCAAGTCCGAAATACTGAGTAATGTTGAGGGAGCTTCCTGCTGTACTCCCATTCAGGTTGGTCCAGTTTGTAGGCGTTGTCATAGAAGTACAAGGTACTGTTACCTCTTGTACACCACCGTCATCACTCAGTACAATCAGGTCGTTGGTAGTACCGGAAGGCAATACCTGCATACCACGTATATCGGCGTGTGTGGTTGTTGCGGAACTAGGTGTATACTGTGAATACGCAACTGCAGAAGTGAGCGTAGTGCCACTCAGACAGTACTTATATAGAATCTGCCCGCCTATGTAAAAATAGTTGGGGTTGTTTTTAGAAAATTCAAATTCCAAATCCCAAAAACCGGCTCCAGGAGCTGCAAAGTTATTGGACTGGTTAAGCGCGATATTGGTAACAGCCAATGTGGAAACATTAATTTTTCCGAAGTTGATATAGCTCGGGCCGGTAGTATTTCCTCCGCAGGTAGCGTAGGTAACATATATTTCGCTGGTATTGCCCGGCTGTAAAGCCATGCTGATACGGTCGGTGATAAATGTGCCGAGTACGGTAGCGCTCACATCGGTAAATGTTCCGCTGGCTCCTCCGCTGTTGGAGATATACATTTTTGCAGAACCGCAGGAGGAAGAAGAACTTCCGTCAAAATCCATACGGTTGGTAGATACAGCCACGGTAGAATTACTTACACCGGTGGCTCCGGGAATGATTTCAATATCGGTAAAGGCAAAAATACCGTAAGTACAATACGCGGCAGAATTTACCGTGTATACCGCAGTCCATGTAGGAGTAGCGCTGGTGGCATTGCTGGTAACGAATACGGTTTGTCCGGCCAGTACATATACGGTATTATGGTCCTGCGGATGAATTTTCACCACACGTACATAATCCAGACTGCGAAGTGTAGGGAATGTACTCAGGTCAAGAATCTGCTGCCAGGTGGAACCTCCGTCGGTAGACCGCAGCAACCCGAATCCGTAATTACCTCCCAGGCCCCACACGGCTCCCGGAGTGGTACTGGAACTTCCTGCATAAATGATAGGAGTTGCGGTTGTATAATCTACGGTGATGGCTGTAGTACCAATAGAAGGGAAACGATTTCCACTGGCATCTACCTGATTCACATAAGACCAGGTAACACCGCTACCCGCATTGGTAGTATGAAACATTCCACCTCCGGAGCTTCCGGCATAGATCTCCGAATTGTTGGAAGGATTAACCCAGGTCAGATTTACTTTACCCATCCAGGGTGCAGTAAAAGTAGCTGGCCCGTAGGGAGTCCAGTTACCCAGGCTAGTCTGGCAAACAAAAGGATTTCCGCTCAAACTCCTGTTGGAGCTTTGTGATGCAGAACCCATCAGATAATCTTTCAGGTGTTTAGTCATGTCGGCTTTCTTTCCCGGAATATGCGAACCTGCATCCAGGTGATTGCCCCAATACCAATCCCACTGCTGAAACGCCCCTTCATACTGATCGTCTTTATCGTCCTCATCCTTATCTTTTGCTTTAGCCGGATGAGCTTTCATGTACTGGTCCTTTATAAAATAATAGTTGTCGGGATCCTGAGGATAGGATAACGTCTTCTGATTTTGCGCCTGCTGATTAAGAGGGATAAGACCAATAACCCCCATAAGCAACAAGGAAACCTTGCTGAAATAGTTCATGTTTGTGTTGTTTATTATTTAACGTGCAAAAGCGGTAACGTGAATTCGGTGGCAAAGAAACATCCATCACAAGCCCTTTTAATGCCAGAATGAGTAATTCACAGGAGACAATGAGTATCTAACAGGAATGAATGATTATCTGGTAATTTATCCAGTTCGTCTATCGTTTCCTCCATTCTGTATATTATATCAGATCGTACTTAGTCCCGTTTCCACATTGGATGTTTATTTTAAAAGACTTATTTTTAGGCACTTTTAACACCAACTTACCGAATGCCCATAGGAAAACATTTTGCAATAATGGATACCTCCTTCCATTTCTTTAGCTGGCTCTCCAATCTTTATCAGTCGGAGAAAGTCCGTATCTCAGGGAAAAACATCATCTTGTGCATTATGAGTATGAATCGCACTTTGCTTTACAATCCGGAATGAAAAAAATTCAGCATTCCTGGATCCGGCTAAAAGAACGTCTGAAAAAGATGTCGCTCTGGACCTTATTTGCCGTCTTCAGCTTTGTATTTCTTTCTTCTCAGTATTCAGGTCTTATATACTGGAAGTATCAGAAAACCCCTTTCTTCCAGGATGCCAACCAATACTATTCTTATCTGCCTTCTCTGTTTATTCATCATGAAATTCAGTTTCACTCCCCTGCCGAATACTGGCTCATACCCACACCCAACGGAAAAGTGGTGCCCAAAATGAGTATGGGCGTAGCCATTATGGAAGCGCCCATGTTTTTAATCGGAGACTGGATAGCCAATCACCACGATTATCCGCCGGACGGATATTCCCCTCCTTATATATGGACCATTTATTTCGGCACCATACTGTATGTCTTTTTCGGGCTTTGGTTTCTATACAAAACCCTCATTATGTTTTTCAAGCCCTTAGCGGCTTTGCTAACCGTCTTTTCTGTCTTTTACGCCACCAACCTGTTGTACTATACCGTTTCCCTGGGACAGATGTCGCATTCCTTTCTTTTTACCCTGTATTGTTTCTTTCTGTATACAGCGGCGATGTGGTATAAGGAAAAAAGAAAAAAACATCTCTATCTCAGCGCTTTTTTGGGTGGACTCATCTTTATGGCCCGCCCGGTTGACGGGATTATATTTTTGCTCCTCCCTTTGATGGGGGTATATAATATAGGTACACTTAAATCAAGGGTAGTTTATCTCTGGTCGCTACGGACCCAGTTACTCATCGCCATCCTTTTATTTTTTGTCATCATCAGTCCCCAACTTATCTACTGGAAAATAAATTCAGGGTCTTTTATCTTCGATGCCTATATAGGCGAAAAGTTTTTCTTCACCGATCCCCAGGTCATTAATTTTCTGTTCAGTTACCGCAAAGGATTGTTTCTGTATACCCCCATTATGCTTCTTGCCTTTATAGGTTTTATTCCGCTTTATCGTAAACAACGATCCCTCTTCTTACCTGTTCTTGCTTTTACGGTGTTGAATATTTATCTTTTATCGTGCTGGTGGGACTGGACATTCAGCGGTAGTTTCGGATGCAGGGCCATGGTACAGAATTATGCCTTGCTTGCCTTGCCGCTCTGTGCCTTTTATGAGATGCTGATTGATTTATTCCAGGCTGTGTGGGCCAAAACAGTAACGGTGATCCTGCTCTGTTCGCTTATCTATTGCTTTTTTTCCTTAAACCTGACGATGACAAAAGGCTATAACAATGCTTTGATCCATTATTCGGGGATGACGAAAGAAGCGTATTGGTTTGTATTTAATAAAGAACGGATTCCTGCTGAAGACTGGCCCAAACTGAATTCACTCTTCCGGCCTATGGATATAAAACAATTCCGTGCGGGCCACAGAAATTAATAATTGTTTTTACTTGTGAAGTATACACAAACACTTGTAGCACCCCGAATCATCAAAATAGTTGTGGAGCAGAATGCTTTGCTGGATCTGGAAGATGTGTTGATGATGCGGAAGATAAATCTGGAACTGAGCGAAGGAAAGAAGTTCTGTATCCTTTGGGATAGCCGGGGCGTTCATTTCACTATTGCACCCGAAGCCCTTAGGCGAATGGCCAGTAATGAATATCAGGAAACCCGTCTGGCAGCAGCCCTGGTTGTAAATTCTCTGGCTGGCAAGCTTGTCGGTAATTTTTTCAAAAGTCTTACCTCCCAACAATCCCCTACCCGGCTTTTTAATTCGGAAGAGGAAGCGGTGCTGTGGTTGAAGGGGTTTTTAGAATAGGGGAATTAGGTTCTCTGGAAGCTTTACTTACTTATAGATAGGATATATACAATATGCCTTCTTGCGGGTTACCATTTCTCCATTTGGGCTTCGAGATCTTCATGGGTGATGAATTTCCCATTCTTTATCCTTTTTTCTGCGGCTTTGAGCTCTAAATTGTATTGCTTAACAGTAATGCGGGGAGTAGCCTTTGACGCATTGAAAACAGCCCGTATTTTTTTCAAAACACTTTCATTATCCGTTCTTAAAAGCAATTCGAGCAATTCCAGTTTTTCTGCCTGTATGTTCATGGGTCATAAGCTTTGAGTAAACTTACGAAATTTCTTCTTTTTGAGTATTGGCAAGAGCGTGAACCAAGAAGCAAAAAAAGAGACCATCTTTCGACAGTCTCTTTCTCTGTGGGCAATACTGGGCTCGAACCAGTGACCCCTACCTTGTCGAGGTAATGCTCTAAACCAACTGAGCTAATTGCCCTAAATAATACTGAATCCTTCTTTGAGGCGATGTTCTAAACCAACTGAGCTAGATGTCCTGTTAAGATGGTGAAGGCAGCAAAAATAAGTAATTGACTCTTGTTCTACAATTATTCGTTATGTTTTGCTGATTATCAGCATCTTGGACAAATTGTTCGGCAATGTCTTTTAATGAACGCCTTCTCTGTTTCTTCCCTTTTTAAAGGACTTTTTTGCTTTTTACAGCCTGAAATAAAAAATATATACATGATTGGGATTTTTTCTATATTTGCCTCCCGATTACAAAAAGGGGAGCTTAGCTCAGCTGGTTCAGAGCATCTGCCTTACAAGCAGAGGGTCACAGGTTCGAACCCTGTAGCTCCCACCAAAACAGAGTGAGTGCGAGAGCGAGAGCGATTACACTCACTTTTTTGTTTTATACCATTTATTAGCTGATTCAGACCATCCCGATTTTCGTCGGGAGGGTCACAGGTTCTCCATTTTCAGTCTACTCGTCTGAATCATCCAAAACATTCTCAATATTTCTCTTCAGCCTCTTAACAAATGAATAGATTGGAAGATATCCGATCAAATAAAGAATCAAGAAAGCAATCAAATACCCACGGATATCAAAAGGATCTTTTCTAACCACAAACCAATAAAAAGAAAAAAGAAAGCCGTTAATCAAATAAAACCAAATGTCCGGTTTAACTTTCAGCTCAAATTCAGTTCCCTTATCAGTTGACCAATATTTTCCGATATAAGAGGCAGTCCCATCACTACCTGTCCTTCCTGGCCCAGGTCTGAATACTACTTTATTTTCTCCCTTTACCTCCTTTACCAAGAACATATACTGAGTTCCTTCCA
This sequence comes from Bacteroidota bacterium, assembly GCA_013288325.1. Classification (GTDB taxonomy): domain Bacteria; phylum Bacteroidota; class Bacteroidia; order Palsa-965; family Palsa-965; genus Palsa-965. Next base: position 12,700 of record JABDCB010000025.1, on the reverse strand, counting down.
CTGTAGCCAAGGGTCTTAATACGGTCGTAAGAACCTGAAGTCTTTTAAGCAACTCCTCTTCTCCATAAGGCACGCTATAGCTATAACATGAATAGGGGATCAGGGTGTATAAAATCCGCTTTGGAAGACTTAGGTTAATAGGTTCCAACATTCTTAATTCGGGTGTTACTATAATAGGGTCACATTATATACTGTTACCAATTATTACCAGTTAAACGCTTTAATAAATACAACAAAACAAAGAAGGCAATCCATCCTATTGTATTGTTTCTTCCTGCAATCGAATCCCTTGCTCTATCATCATCCTTCTTGGTTCCAATAAAAGCCTCTTTAAATGGTTTTTTAAAACCAGTGCATATCCAATAAATTATGGCTCCTAAGAATAGAATGGGATAGAATCTGTTGGGGCCCATGAGAATCTTAAAATACTTATTCATTCCAATAGTAGACTAACAGATTGCTTCCCTTTAGGAAAACTTATACTTTGGCTATCTCCTATACTAATTATTATTGAGCCAAAGGACGTGCATTCTCCCTATTATAGAGGAGTCTTACCTAAGATAGAAATATCCGGCTCTCCTTCCCAATAAAAAGTGACAAGAGCAGCTAACTCTAGTCTTTGTCCATTTGAATTTGACACAACAAAAACCTTAAAAAACTTAGATTTATACTGAATCCTATCCATAAAGAGTCCGATAGGTGTCCAGAAAGCCACCTTTATTTCTGATGTAGTGAACTTCTCTTTGAAATTAAATGATCTTTCTGCAAGAACATTATACCCCATCCTATTGAACTGGTGTTCTAAAAAATTAGCTATTGATTTTTTTCTTTTGTAATAATTCCAGGTTAAAGATGTTCCTGCAATAACTAGGAGAAAAATAATGAAGAATGCATAATCACTATTTGCAATACGATCTATTGACAACAATACAATCGAAAGCACCAGCCATCCAACAAGTATTAGCAGAAATGCTCCCAAATCTTTTAATGTGATCATTATCAAAAACTATAAATATTGTTCCATCACTACCCAACAATTTGAGAAAAATTAAGTGCTCGAATTGCCTTTTTTAAAATAATTTTATATCCTCATGGCTAAAAATGTGGTTACAACTTCAACTCAGGCGTATACACCCTAGCGCCTTTGGCAATTAAATCAATAATCTTTTTACTATCCACCGCTTCAATCCATCCGGAGTGGCCTTGCAATCCCACCTTATTATTTTCAATGACAATTTCCGATTTAAATACTGCTTTGTTACCGGAACAAAAGCTGATGGAACTTTCACAGGTAGCCATATCTGTGCCTGTATAGGTAAATCTGAATTCTGTTTGAAGCTGCTTCAAAATTTCCGGGTCGGTTATTTTCAATAAGGCGCTCTTTTGAATGGAGGAGGGCAATTCCTCAAAATCATTCCCGCTGATATTCAGCATAGCATAGGAATTCGGGAGTGAAAAATCAAACGCTTTTAATGGCTCTATGATATCCCCTTTCTTGAAAGTCTTGGATTCTAAAACAGGATGTTTATGAAGCATGGCGGAATGAGCCTGAAGAGAATCTGATCTATGGAGACTATCATTGGCTCTTTTGCTATCAGCAACATCAGCATGGGTTGATGACGGTTGATTGCAGGAAACCAAGATCATTGCAACAATAAGTGAACAAATAGTTTTTAAGATTATTCTCATGTTATCAGTTTTAAAACTCCCTATCTAAAAATAATCATTCATTTTGGGAATCTCCCTCTTTCTTGCCTCTCCACACTTGCCCAAGTCTTAATATCTTCAAAATAAGTTTCAGCTCCCCGCCCGGATAATTTAATGTTTTTTGATCTTAAAAAATCAAACAAATCGTATCTGGTTTTGGTATTCATGTCAAAAAGAAACCTGGATTCTTTCACATCGGAGGTTTGTAGGTCAGTATATTTGAAAATTATGGTGGTTATCCTTCCTCCTGGCAATTGCACTTCCTGAATTTCTTTCATCGGTATTTTGATGTCTTCCATCCATCTGTTGAGGGGGTATTGAATAATCAAAGTGTCTTCCAGTACAACGATATCTTTGATTAAAAACAGAAAAGAGCACAAGGCTATTATCAGCCCAATTATAAAAAAAGGAAGCACTACATTGATTAGACCAGGATCACCTCCCCAATTTTTCCACACTATAACAGCTATACATATTGGAAAAAGTGAATAGATAATTGGATACGTATATTGGCTTCTTAATTTCATGCGTGACACCTATATTCCAACAAATATCCACCATTTATTCCACATCACTGTCAAAGGTGGATATCCCGTCGAAAATTATCGGGGTAACTTTACCGGGGCATATTATTCGAATAGAGGAAGGACATCACACTTTTGCTGACGAAGGCCCATTTAACATACCTTTGAACAAATAAACTCTCCTAAGTAATGAGACTCATAAAACCTGTTTGCATTTTACTGTTCACACTATCCGGAATCTTGTTTTCATGCACCGCAAAGGTTAAGCCTGAGTCGGATCAAAATGATAAAATGGGGGCGCAGCTTGAAAATGCCTTTACCCTTCCAAAATCATGGTGGCCGGCCGGCAGTCATGCCGAAGAAACGAATATTGGAAGTCATTCCTCTGAATATGATATGGGAATAGCAAAAGGAGAGGGAGAGCATGGCAAAAATGCAGCTACCATTAAATATAAAGAAGGTGCAACAGGTTTTGGTACTTTAATGCAGTCCTGTATCCCTTATAAGTATCTGGGTAAAAGAGTACGGATGACCGGATCTATTAAATCTGAAAATGTAGAATCATTTTCCGGAATGTGGTTACGGGTAGATCAGGCATCTTCTTTAACAGCTTTAGCCTTTGACAATATGCAGAATAGAGGAATAACAGGAACAACAGGATGGAAGAAATACGAAATTGTTTTGGATGTACCCACAAATGCCACTTTACTTTCATACGGTGTACAGCTGAGGGGTAAAGGACAGGTATGGTTTGAAAACATATCTTTTGAAGAGGTGGATAAATCCATCCCGGTTACAGGAACCGAAACAATAGGCCAGCCTGGGTTTGTCCAGCCAGAACCGTCCAATCTCAATTTTGAAGAATAATAAATACTTGCCAAACTAACTCTTAAAAAATACCTGTACCGAATACCAGAACATCAAAAAGCCTTTCCCCAAACGGAGAGGTTTTTTCATTTTTCCTTATTTTAGCTCTCCAATAAGCTCCGCCACATGACAGCCTCCACTCCAACCACACCCACAACCCAAATCCTGGCCTGCGAAAAAAGACTCCTCGATGCATTCCGCGATAAAGATTTGCTTGTACTGGACGAATTGATTCACGACCAGGCTTTGTTTGTATTACCCAATGCACTTACCATCAACAAATCTCAATTGCTGGAAAACTACCGCACGGGAAATACAGCCATGACTTCCCTCACACCCAGCGATCAGCAAATAAATTTCATAGAAGATACAGCCATTCTTTCCTTTCAGTTGGAAATGAAGGGTAGTTATCAGGAACAGGAAATAAGCGCTTTGTTCCGGTATATGCGGGTATGGAAATGGATAAACAATAACTGGAAAGTGATATCCACCTGTGGTGTTCCTATCACTAAGTAGAAAAACGTATGCCCCTAGCGACAATTTGTCAGCAAATTTTATTCCGAAACTTCAAAACAGGTGCTATAGCGATCGCTATACCACCTACAGCGATCGCTGTACTATCTCCAGCTAAAGGTGGAGATGCTCTTTGTTCACCGGTTCTATCTCCAGGTAAAGGAAAAGTGTCTTCAATGTCGGGAATCCTGACAATTTATGTAGGAATTGTTCCTTTCGGTAAAGGAAAAGGATCTCCCGGAAGAAAGATCCGCTTTCCTCATTCGCAGAAAGTATCTTTTGGTAAATAAGGACGCTCTCCGACTTCAGGAATCTGTTCTCCTTCTTCACCGATACCATCTCCGGCGATAACAATCCTGTCAAAATGTCCGCAAATCTGATCAAAATGTACAAACAGAGCATGTATGATCTTACAGACATGTACGACATCTATAGATGGAGTACGGACATCTATAGTCGTCGTACGGATGGCGATAGATGTCCGTACGATTCGTAAAGCCGGAGAGCGGATCGGTAAAGAAATTGTCAGGATTTGTGACAATGGAGGTGGTGTCGGTGAAGATTGAGTACGGATCGGTGGAGTTGAAGATCGAATTTGTGTAGTTGGAGACAGGACTTGTGTACTTGGAGATAAGATTTGTGTAGTTGGAGGTGGTACATGCGTACTTGGAGATAGGATTTGTGTACTTGGACGATGTATCTGTGGACAAGGAGATCGTATCGATGAAGAAGGAGGTGGTATATGTACACATTTAGTATCAATCGGTGGAGAGGGAGAGCGGAATTGTATATGTGGAGAGGACACGATTGTCCTCCCCCTTGCCCCCTCCAAAGGGGGATATGCTTGCGCACATGCTCGCTCAATCCCGCACTGCGGGATTGCCGTCCCTCTGGAGGGGGCAAGGGGGAGGATGAGGATTCGAATCATACGCACCATCAGATTCTTCATCCTCATTCACCTGTCAACCCTTCTGTTCAGAATGACCTCGTTAGTTTTTCTCATTGGGATACGAATGCTATCCTCCACCTTTCCTCCCAAACCAACCACCTATACAATTTATCCTGCCTATCGCTCATTCTCTCCTTTATAATACAACATCACAATTATATTTGTAGTGTAACTATCCCTCCGTCCCGTTTTTTTTCATCCCCTTTTCAGTTCACGATTCTAAACGTTGCAGCATGAAAAGACCCCAACCCTACCTCGCAGGCCTTGCCATTACTGTGCTTTTATCTTCGTCTTGTTTTGCAGGCGAAATGACGCATCGGGCCGATCAGCCTCATCAGCAAAATCGCGCAGCCACCAATCCAAAGGAAACACTGGATAACACGTGTTCTCCCGGTACGGCAAAAACAGATCTGGATCTGAATAATGTACGCACCAAACTGCTCACCGGCGGTGATATGTGGTGGGATCTGATTTCGGCTAAGTATGAAATTCCGAAAGGCGGCGGTGTCAGCTCCGTATATGCGGGCTCGTTATGGATAGGGGGATTGGATGCCGGCGGTCAGCTGAAAGTGGCGGCACAAACATATCGTCAGGATGGAAACGATTTCTGGCCGGGTCCGCTTGATACCGTAAATGTATCTACCAGCGGTGATCAGTGTCAGAAATATGATCAGCACTATAAAATATATTTAAGCGATGTGGAACGTTTTGCAGGATGGTATGCCAATCCTTCCGATCCTCAATACGCCGGATATACCATTCCGGCATCTATCACCAATTGGCCGGCGACAGGTGATCAATCCAAAAATCAGGCTCACTACCTCGCTCCGTTTTATGATAACAACCACGACGGACGCTATGACCCCAGCGATGGTGACTATCCTGGTTTTGATTTATTAGGAAATCAAAACTGCGGATGGAAACTCTTCGGTGATGAATCCATCTGGTGGGTATTTAACGACAAGGGAAATATCCATACCGTTACCAATGCAGCTCCTATAGGTCTGGAAGTACAGGCTCAGGCCTTCGCCTTTTCCACCAATGACGATATCAATAACATGACTTTTTATAAATACAAAATCATCAACCGGTCTACCTATACCATGGAGCATACCTGGTTTGGGCAATGGATTGATATGGATCTGGGGTATGGACTGGATGATTATGTAGGATGTGATGTAAGTCGCGGTTTAGGTTATACCTACAACGGCACACCCTGTGATGGCTCGGGTGGACCTGGAACGTACGGCTGTCAGCCTCCTGCCTGCGGTTGCGATTTTTTTCAGGGACCTGTTGCCGACCCGCATGATGGCGTTGATAATAACCGAAACGGTGTGGTGGATGAACCGGGTGAACAGATTATCATGTCTCAGTTTGTATACTATAATAATTCACCGACGGTGAACGGTGATCCGCGTACGGGTACAGACTATTATAATTATCTGAGAGGTTATTGGAGAGACGGAAGCCGTATGACCTATGGAGGTATAGGATACAACAGCGGTGTGCCTTGCGATTTTATGTTTCCCGGCAATTCGGATCCCAGCGGATGGGGTACCAATCATGTGCCTCAACCGGCATGGACAGAAGCAAGCGATGAAAATACTCCCGGCGACAGACGCTTTATGCAGTCGGCAGGTTCTTTTACATTACAACCCGGAGCAGTAAATTATGTAACCACCGGAATTGTTTGGGCCAGGGCTACCAGCGGTGGACCTACCGCATCGGTTGATCTGTTGAAACTCGTGGATGATAAAGCCCAGGCTTTGTTTGACAATTGTTTTAAGGTACTGAATGGCCCTGCTGCGCCCGATGTTACCCTGCAGGAACTCGATCGTCAGCTTATCCTTCGTCTGAGTAATCAGCCTACTCCCATCTCGAATAATTACCTGGAATCGTATTATGAAATCGATCCATTGATACAAGTGGAATCAAATTATTTATTCGGCAATACCATTTCGCTGAATGATACTTTTAAATTCGAAGGATACCAGATTTATCAGTTGCACGATGCCACTGTGTCGGCAGCCGATCTGGATAATGTAGATAAGGCCCGTCTGATTGCAGAGTGCGATGTTAAAAACGGAGTATCCCGCATCGTCAATTTTGTTCCCAACACAGCCCTGGGCGGAACAGTTCCCCAGGAAATGGTGGTAGGTACCGATGCCGGTATCAATCACTCCTTCAGCATCACCACCGATTTGTTTTCTCAGACATCCAATACCAAACTCGTGAATCAGAAGACCTATTATTACATGGCTGTTTCTTATGCCTATAATAATTATATCCCCTATGCTCAGGATGTGGCGTTCAATTCTTCGCAGCCAAAGATCCCATCCGATGTGGGACAGAAACAACCCTATAAAAGAGGACGACAGAATATAAAAATGTATTCAGGCATCCCTCACATTCCGGCACCTCAAGGTGGAGGAACCATTATAAACGGAGGATACGGAGCAGGTCCGGATATTACCCGCGTGGATGGAAACGGAAACGGTGGCAACACACTCGATCTTACCGATGCAACGATAGCGGCCATCCTATCTTCCACAGCTCCTGCGAGTCGTGTTGAACAGATTGAATACAAAGGTGGCTTCGGACCTATTAATGTGAAAGTAGTGGATCCGCTGAATGTGCCGAGCGCCAATTTCACTTTAAAAATAAAAGGCACTGTAGCCGGAGGCGTGATGAATCCAAACAGTACCTGGGTACTGAGAAATACCACCACAGGCGATAGTGTGGTATCGGACAAAACACTGGCCATATATAATGAGCAGACGTTGACCTCGGTTAAATCCATCATGCCCAATTGGGGTATCTCAGTTACCATCACCCAACCCATACAAACTACCAACGATGGTACAGGCATAGGATATAATTATACGAGTGGTGACTACCGCTATGACTTCCTGTCGGGCAATATGATTTATGCCGACAATACGAAAAACTGGCTGAGCGGAATTCCGGATGCAGATGGGTATACCGATTTCAACTGGATTCGCGGCGGTTCTCAGACTGCCACCTCCACCACTACCTGCGATGCGGCATACAACAGCATCAAAGGAAGCAACGGGTATCTGGATGTAGCGGAACAATATTCAAAAGTATTGGGAGGCACCTGGGCTCCTTATCGTTTGTGCGCTTCTACCCAGACCATAGGCGGTACGCTTTGCAATCACAACGGTCCATCGTGGGATCAGTATAACGGAAATTCATCGCTTACCAAAATGGCACAGCTGCCCAGCATTGATATTGTGCTTACCAATGATCAGACAAAATGGTCGCGCTGCCCTGTACTTGAATTAGCCGATGAACCTGCTCTGGCTGAAGATGGCGCAGCCAAACTGGATTTACGAAAAGGCACATCGGTAGATAAAGGACATCATGCTGATCCAACTTATGATTATCCCACGGGGATGGGATGGTTTCCGGGTTATGCTATTAATGTGGAAACAGGAGAGCGACTCAATATCGCCTTCGGAGAAGACTCCTGGCTCACGGCATATCATGGACGGGATATGGTTTGGAACCCGACATCGGATATGGTGGATCAGCTTGGAAACAATGTATGGGGAGGCAAACATTATATCTATGTATTTAATCACAACGGAAAATATCTGGCTAATGCAGGTCCTGCCGGCAATACCAATATGCCGGCGTACGATGCAGGTGCGTATATCCACACCAAACTCTCTACGGGTGTTGCCACCGACAAACGCAATGTGTTTAAAGATTGTGCCTGGGTAGGAATTCCTATGCTGGCTGCCGGACAAACTTTATTGTCGAATACCGTTACCATCAAGCTTCGTGTAAGCAGACCGTATATGACTTACCTCAACGGGGCCGCCGATTCGGCTACGGTAATTGTAAATAAATCACAACCCGTTTATAAATTCAGTACTGACGGACTCAAAACGGTGACCAATAGTTTGACGACGGCCAAAGATGCACTGAGCATTATTAATATTGTGCCCAATCCGTACTATGCTTATTCGAGTTATGAAACAAGTCAGCTGGATAACCGGGTAAAGATTACCAACCTGCCGGGCAAATGCACCATCAGCATTTTTACCATCAGCGGAATCCTGGTACGTCAGTATAAAAAGGATAATGATATTACCTATCAGGATTGGGATATTAAAAACTCTGCCGGTATTCCAATCGCAAGCGGACTCTATCTTATCCATGTCAATGTGCCCGGTGTAGGGGAACGGATTCTGAAATGGTTTGGCGTGGCCCGACCTATCGATCTCGACTCTTTCTAAATCCACCCTTTATTCTTGTCCTGACAGGATAGTGTTGACACAAAACACTATCTGTCAGGACATTATATTTATTTGCCTTTTACTACCTGTTCAGTTCCATTTACTTCCCTCCAATTCAACTTCCAATCACTCCGGTATTTTAGATTGAAACACCCTGGTCTTTGCATTAATTTCATGATAAGTTAGTAAACGGATAAAACAGTGTTTTGTACATGACTTCTAACTCTTTACCCGGTAAACTTCTGAAATCACCAACCCGTATCTTATTCCGGGGCCTGTTAGTTTTATTTCTGTGTTGCTCTTTTTACAAACCGGTCAAAGCTCAAACCATATTTGTTTCTACGTACGGCTACACGTATTCCTGGAGTTCGGTATTCAATTTTTATATACAGGAATGGGGAGGACAGATTTATAAAGTGGATTTAGGCACCTGTGCCTCCACAGTGGTACTGCCTTTCAGCACGGGCAATCCAACTCCTCAGTTTTATGATATAGCCTGCGATCCTTTCAATCCGAATATCTTATACGGAGTAGACTGGAAAGACAGTATTTACAGGATCGATATTTCGGTTCCCTCGTATACGGTTATCAACGGTGTTTTCAATTCCACGCACGGAGGCGCGGCATCTCACCAGCTGAATGCTTTGGTGAGCGATGCCAGCGGCAATCTTTATGCAGCAGATGGAACTACTTCCGGCTTGTATTATTATAATGTAGGAGCCAACACATGGACTACCATAGGAAGCCCCGGAGGATTCATTTCAGGCGGAGATTTGACGTGGTATAACGGAACCTTGTATCTGACCACCAACTCTAATCAGCTTGTATCGGTAGACCCCGTTACTGCAGCCACTACAGTGATTTCGACGCTCAGCAAAACAAATATGTTCGGGGTTGTTTCCATCACCAACGGAGCTAACTGTGTTTCCAATACCCAGATGATAGGAGCTGCAGACAGCAGCTTTTATAGTGTTAACCCGCTTACAGGCGCCTGTAACCTCATCTGCTTAAACAATATCAACGGAGGCAATCAGGTTATTTTTGGATCGGCCACATTGACAGAAGCATTTAATCCCGTACCCGTAAATGTGACCGCTTCTGCAGTAACTCCTACTTTTTGCGCCGGAGGCAACACGACACTCAATGCCGGAGGTGGAGCTGTTTCATATATGTGGAACCCCGGTGGTCCGGGTTCATCTATTTCTGTTACACCGGCATCTACGACTACCTACACCGTTACCGGAACCAATGCAGGAGGATGTACCGGAACCAATACCGTGACTGTTACGGTGAATCCAAAACCCGGGGTAGGCGCTTCGGCAACAAGTCCAAGTATTTGTAACGGAAGCCCTACTACACTGAATGCTACAGGTGCCGTATCTTATTCCTGGACTCCCGGCGCCATGAGTGGAGGATCTGTTTCGGTTTCTCCTGCATCTTCCGTTACCTATACGGTAACAGGTACCGATGGTAATGGATGTACCAATACCGCCACAGTACCGGTAACAGTAGGAAATGCTCCTACCGTAACTCCGGCTTCTGCCAACCCCGCCTGTTCGGTTGCGAATGGAAGTGCAACAGTTAATGTTACGGCGGGTATTGCTAACTATACGTATTCATGGAGTACCGGGGCTAATACAACAACTGCTTCTACCACCAATACATTAAGCGGTCTCGGTGCAGGATCTTATACCGTTACAGTTACCGATGCATCGGGTTGTAGCAAAGCGCAAAGCTATACACTCACCACTACTCCGGCCGTAAGCACCACCGCTAGTTCCGGCAATGCTACCTGCGGACTGAATAACGGAACTTTGAATGCAACCCCATCGGGAGGAAACGGAGTATTTACTTATTCCTGGACCAGCGGGGCCAGTACACAAAGTGTAGGATCTGTTGCACCGGGTACGTATACGGTTACCGTTACGGATGGTAACGGTTGTAAAGCCACAGCTACTACTACTATCAACGGGCAGGCGGGACCAACCGCTTCCATCGTTTCGGCTACACAGGTAAATTGTAACGGTAGCAATACCGGTTCGGCCACAGCCGGTGCTGTGGGAGGAACAGGAGCTTATACGTATTCCTGGTCTCCTTCCGGAGGCGCTGCGGCAACAGCCGGCAGCCTTATAGCCGGAACATATACCTGCACAATCTCCGATGCCAATAATTGTACCTCCTCTACTACTACGGTTATCGGTCAGCCTACTGCATTATCCGTAACTACCGGCCAAACACCTTCCAACTGCGGAGCAGCCAATGGTACGGCTACGGCAAGTGTATCGGGAGGAAGCGGCGCATACACTTATTCCTGGAATACCACTCCGTTACAAACTACCGCTACAGCAACTGCCATTGCAGCGGGAACTTATTCTGTTACGGTGACCGATGCAAAAGGCTGTCAGAAAATTGCGACGATTACTGTCAACTCCAATTCAGGAGGAACAGCCGGCATTGCTTCCAGCACCAATCTGAATTGTAACGGGGCTGCTACAGGAGCGGCTACCGCAACTATTACAGGAGGTACCGGACCGTTTACGTATTCCTGGTCACCCTCGGGTGGAACAGCCATTACCGCCACCAACCTTGCCGCCGGAACTTACACTTGCACGATCACCGATGCCAATAATTGTGCTTCCGCTTCTACCGTTGTCATTACTCAACCGGCCGCACTTACCCTAGGAACCAGCCAGACTGCCGCTAATTGCGGAGGAACCAACGGATCGGCCACTGCACTTCCATCAGGTGGAACCGGAGCTTATACCTATTCCTGGAACACCACACCTTCTCAATCTACCGTTACAGCAGGCGCTATTGGTGCCGGTACTTATTCTGTTACCGTTACCGATGCAAAAGGTTGTCAGCAAAGTTCAGGCATTACGGTTGGATCCAATCCTGCCGGCACAGCTGGTATTACATCCAGTGCCAATGCAAACTGCAATGGTTCTGCAACGGGAACAGCTACCGCCAATATTACCGGAGGCACAGGGCCCTTCACGTATTCCTGGTCCCCATCCGGAGGAACGGCTGTAACAGCCACCAATCTTCCCGCCGGTACATACACTTGCACCATCACCGATACCCATGCTTGTGTTGCAACAACAACGGTAGTCATCACACAACCAACACTTTTAACAATAGGCACCAGCCAGACTCCTTCCAATTGCGGAGCTTCCAATGGTTCGGCCACAGCCAGTGTGTCGGGTGGTACGGGGGCTTATACGTATTCATGGACCACCACGCCTTCTCAAACAACAGCCACCGCCTCCTCCATTCCTGCAGGATCTTATTCTGTAACGGTAACGGATGCCAAGGGCTGCGTGCAAACTGCCACTATCACCGTCAATTCCAATTCAGGTGGAACAGCCGGTATTGCTTCCAGCACCAATTTGAATTGTAATGGATCGGCCAACGGAACAGCTACTGCAAGCATGACTGGCGGTACAGGGCCCTTTACATATTCCTGGTCACCCGCAGGAGGAACAGCCATCACAGCTAATAACCTTCCTGCCGGAACATATACATGTACGATTACAGATACACAATTGTTTGCATCGGTGATGGTACACGTATACGTTCCTGAAACAAGAGCGGCAGCGGTAGCGGCTGTGCCACCCGTTGGAGACCAGGAATAGGTAAACGGCCCTGTGCCACCTGTAATAGCTGCTGTAGCAGTGCCCGTAGCCGATCCGTTACAATTGGCATTGGTGCTGGAAGCGATGGATGCGGTTCCACCTGCATTGGAGTTAACGGTAATACCGGTGGTTTGCTGACATCCGTTGGCATCGGTAACCGTTACCGAATAATTTCCGGCAGCAATGCCTGATGCAGATGCAGTTGTTTGAGATGGGGTGGTATTCCATGAATACGTATAA